>CAZTYC010000081.1:0-11188 GCA_964617435.1 uncultured Burkholderiales bacterium | reverse complement strand
GCGTTCTCGACCGGATCCCAGAACCACCAGCCGCCCCAGCCGAGTTCGTAATACGCCCAGGCCGAGCCGAGCGCGATGCCGATGGTGAGGAAGCCCCAGGCCAGCGTGGTCCACGGGCGCGACCAGCGCGCCCAGGTCGCGTCGAGCTTGCCGCCGAGCAGCGCGGCGATGGCGAACGAGAACGCGACCGAGAACCCCACATAGCCCATGTAGAGCATGGGCGGGTGGTAGATCATGCCCGGGTCCTGCAACAGCGGGTTAAGGTCGCGTCCCTCGGGCGCGGCCGGCACCAGCCGGTCGAAGGGGCTGGACGTCAGCAGCAGGAACAGCAGGAAGCCGGTGGCCACCAGCCCCAGCACGGCCAGCACGCGCGAAATGACCTCGAGCGGCAGGTTGCGGCTGAACAGCGAGACGGCGAAGGTCCAGCCGGCGAGCATCAGCACCCACAGCAGCAGCGAGCCCTCGTGCGATCCCCACGAGGCGGTGACGCGGTAATAGGTGGGCAGCTTGGTGTTCGAATTCATGGCCACGTTCTGCACCGAAAAATCGCTCACCACGAACGAATACACCAGGCACCCGAAGGCGAAGGCGACGAACAGGAACTGGCCGGTGGCCAGCGGCCGCGCGGTGGCCATCAGGCGCGCATCGTTGCGGAAGGCCCCGATGAGCGGGACGGTGCCCATCACGGCGGCCAGGCAGAGCGCGAGGATCAGCGAGAAGTGTCCGAGTTCGGGGATCATGGATCGAGGCTCTTGGAGGGATCAGGAAGGGACGGCAGGACGGCGTGAACGTGCGGCCGTGGGAAGCATGGACAGGTCAAACTCGGGGACTGGCGGGGCGCCCGGGCCGAAAACGGCCGGAAAGCCGCGCCCATGCTTGAGTTTGGCCGGCCGGTCGCCATGCGGTTGCGGCCCGCAACGGCCGCGCGGGACAAGGATCATTTCTTCGCGTCCTGCGTCACCACCGGCTTTTGCCCGGCAAAGATCTCGCCCTTGACCGGATGCCCAGCCTTGCGCAGGGCCTCGGCGGCTTCCGGCGCCATGTAGTTCTCATCGTGCTTGGCGAGCACCTCGGTGGCCACGAATTCGCCATCGCCGGCCATCTTGCCCTGCACCACCACGCCCTTGCCCTCCTTGAACAGGTCGGGAAGGATGCCCGTGTAGCGCACCGGGATGGTCTTGGCCGTGTCGGTCACGTCGAAGCGCACGGACAGGCCATCGGGCAGGCGCTTGAGCGAGCCGTCCTGCACCAGGCCGCCCAGGCGGAAGGCGCGATCGAGCGGCACCTTTTTTTCGGCCACCTCGGTGGGCGTGCGGAACAGCACGAGATTGGATTGGAAGGCCTTCAGCACCAGGGCCACCGCGACGGACAGCACGGCGACGCCCACGGCGATCCAGGCAAAGCGGCGATATCGACCTTTCATTGCATTTCCTTCGAGCGGCGCACGCGCAGCCGCAAAGCGATGATTTCGACCAGGATCCCCAATGCGAAGACCCCGAATGATCCCCAGACGAACGCGCCGCGCCCGCCCATGGCAAAGAATTCCGCCCAGTTCATGTTGCATCTCCCTGCCAGACGTGTGCCGGTTCGCGCTCGCGAATGATGGCGCGCACGCGCACCAGCGAGACCGCGATCGTGTAGGCCCAGCAGGCGAAGATCATCGCCACCATGGCGATCACCATGTCCGGCGCCATCTTCGAGCCCGCCGTGGGGGAAAACGTCGACCCCTGGTGCAGCGAGTTCCACCACTTCACGGAAAAGTAGATGACCGGGATGTTCACCGATCCAACGATGGCGAGCAGCGCGCCCGCCTTGTCGGCGCGGCGGGTGTCGTCGATCGATTCCATCAGGGCCATGAAGCCGATATACAGGAAGAACAGCACCAGCGTGGAGGTCATGCGCCCGTCCCACACCCAGTAGGTGCCCCAGGTGGGCTGGCCCCACAGCGCGCCGGTCCACAGCGCGAGGAAGGTGAACATCATGCCGGTGGGCGCGAGCGCGCGCATCATCATGGCGGCCAGACGCGTGTTGTAGCTCAGGTGAAGGATGCCGTAGAAGGCCATCACCAGGTAAATGAACATGCCCATCCAGGCGGCGGGCACGTGGATGAACACAATGCGATACACCTCGCCCTGCTGGAAATCGGTCGGCGCCACGAGCAGGCCCTCGTACAACCCGAACAGCGCGAGCACGGCGGCGATGACGGCAAAGACCGGCCAGGCCTTTGCGGCAAGCGGATAGAAACTGGCGGGAGAGGCGTAGCGGTAGATGTTCATCAGTCGAGGGAGATTCGCAAGGCGGCCGCGATGGCCCACGGGGTCAATACCAGGCTGGCGAGCAGGCCGGCCCCAAGCAGGCTCAGGTTGGCGGACGGGTCCTGCGCGGACATCGCCTGCTCCACCGCGCCGGCGCCGAAAATGAGCACCGGCACGAACAAGGGCAGGACCAGCAGCGCCATGAGGATCGATCCGCCGCGCACCCCCAGCGTGAGCGCGCCGCCGATGGCGCCGAGCATCGACATCACCGGCGTCCCCAGCATGAGACTGGCGACCAGCACGCCGAGTTCATCGGTACCCAGGCCGTACTGGAGACCCAGCAGCGGCGCAAGGACCGTCAGCGGCAGGCCCGTGGTGAGCCAGTGCGCAAGCGCCTTGCCCGCGCACAGCACCGGCAACGGGTAGGGCGAGAGCAGCACCTGCTCGAGCGTGCCGTCCTGGTAATCGGACGCGAAGATGCGCGGCAGGGTCAGCAGACCGGCCAGCAGCGCGGCCACCCACACCACGCCGGGCGCGATGCGCTTGAGCAACTGCGCCTCCGGCCCCACGGCCAGCGGGAACAGGCTCACCACGATGGCCATGAACGCGAGCGCCTGCGCCAGTTCGCCCTTGCTTTGCATCGCCACGGCGAGGTCGCGCCGCAGCGCGATCCAGAAACCGTCCTCGGGCGCGAGTTCGGTCTGCTCGACGAGGTCGATGGAAATGCTGTTCATGCCGGGGCGCCCAGCCGGAGTTCGCGCACCGAGGTGAACGGCATCTGCAAATGGGTGGCGACCGCCGCGATGCCGCCGCGCGCGGTGTGCTCGAGGATGAGCGCGGAGAAACGCTCGATGCCCTCCGCGTCGAGCGCGTTGGTCGGCTCGTCGAGCAGCCACAGCGGCTTGTCGCTGAGCGCCAGGCGCGCCAGGCCGACGCGCCGCTTCTGGCCCTGCGAGAGCCGCCGCACCATCACGTGGTGGCGCGCCCCCAGCCCGCAGGCGTCGAGCGCATGCACGCAAGCCTCCTCGCCGGCCTCGATGCCGTCGAGCGCGAGCGCGAGCTTCAGGTTCTGCAGCGCGGAGAGTTCGTCCTTGAGCGCATGCGCGTGGCCCAGGTACAGGCAGGTGGCGCGGCGCTCGCTGTCCTTGGGACGCCAGGCGCGGCCGGACCACTGGATGCTGCCGGCATCGGGAAGTGTGAGGCCGGCCACGATGCGCAGCAGCGTCGTCTTGCCGCAGCCATTGGCGCCGCGCAGGACCAGGATGCTGCCGCTGGCGATCTCGAAGGACAAGTCGGAAAACAACTGCCGCGGCCCGCGCGTGACCGCCAGCCCTTCGGCATGCAGCGGGCCGATCGCGGCCGTGGCGTTCACGGGGCGACCTTGTCGATGGTGATCAGCACGCCGGAAGCGGAGTTTTTCATCGGCGCGCTCACGCCCATCAAGTCGCCGGCGGACAATTGGGCGTTGCCGGTCTTGGACACCCGCGCCTCGATGACGACTTCGGGAAACGAGGACAGGTTCATGCCGGCGGTCATGCCCATGCCGTCGGTCAGTTCGAACGCCTTGGGAAAATCGCCGGCCTTGGGCGCGGGGACGCGCACCACTGCGAGCGGCATGCGCGGGCCTTCCTTGGCGCGCGCAAAGATGAACAGGATGTCCTGCGGTCCCAGCTTCGAGGCGAGATCCTTCGACAACTGGACCGACCCGGTGATCCGCGCATTGCCGCCCGTGGCAGCGGGCGTGGCGGCGGCGGCCGGCCGGGCGGCGGGCCCAGGGGGCCGGGTATCGGGTGGCGGCGCGGGCGATGCGCCGGCCATCAGCGTGGGCTTGCCGGATTTCACGTCGGCAATGATGGTGTCGATCTGCTTGAGATCGTCCGAGTCCGGCGGCACCAATGTGCGCAGCTTCTCCCAGTACTTGAGCGAGGCCTGCGCGTTGCCGGACTTCATCTCCGCCGTCGCGGCAAGCACCAGCGTCTTCAGGTGGTTCGGGTCCAACTTCAGGGCGCGCGCGATCAGTTCCTTCGGCTTGCCGTCGAAGCGGCCCTGCTGGGACATCGCCGCCACGTCCGCATAATCGGACAGCAGCTGCACGTCATCGCCCTTGAGCGCCACCGCCTTTTCATACGCTTTCAGGGCCTCGGGGAGGCGGCCCAGCGCGGCCTGCGAACGCGCGAGCAGCATCCAGCCCTTGGGGTCCGAAGGGTTCTGCTCCATCTTGCGGGCCAGCGTGTCCACCATCTCGACGATCTTGGCGTCCGGAATGTTGCTGCCCGGGCCGCCCGCTTCCGGCTCTGCGCCGCCCTCCGTTGGCGCTTGCGACATCTGCGCCATCGGGTCCAGCGTGATCGACCGCGAGGAACCCAGCGCCAGGTACAGGCCCGCCGCGAAGACCGGCAGCACGGCGGCCAGCACGGCGATGACCGGCCATGCACGCTCGTCGCGCGACCCGGCGGATTGTGCGGCGCCGGCCGGGAGTTCCTCGGCGACGCGATCGGTCAGTTCGGCCAACGCGATGTCGCGCTCGGCGGGCGAGATCTGGCCACGCGCAAACTCTTCCTCGATTTCGCGCTTCTGCGACCGGAACACCTCGACATTCGCGGCCTCCGTGCCGGCTCGCGGCGCAGGCGGGCGGCGCAGTAACGGAACCAGGACAAATGCCATCGCGATCGTTCCCATCACGAGGGCCGTCAATACGAAACCGGTCACCTGGAATACTCTTTGAGCAAGCGAAAAAGGAAGTGGGGATTATAGCCTCGGCCCCTCGGCGGACCGCCGGCGCGCCTGCGCCAAATCAACCCGCGATGTCACGATCGGGGGATTGTTTGACCTGGCGCAAATCAGGTTAGACTTCGACAGCCGCGCGCGCTTCAAAAACCACATGCGCGGCGTCACGCAGGATCATCAAGGTGCACACAGCCACCTGGCCGCCGCCGGTTATCGCCGGGCGCGGAGGGAGACGGTGGCGCTATGGATTTGGGGACGCCCGCGTAAACCGCGCGGGCGGCGTTCTGTTGGGCATGCATTCGGTCATTCGGTCTCGAGCAAGGGAGCGCGCACGATGCGTCATCGAACCGTACTGGAATACCAGCGCTACCGCTGGCTCAAGGTCACGCTGCTGATCCTCGCCGTGTCCATCGCCGGCTACGTCGGGTACACCAGCCCGGTGGGCCGCTACGGCGGCACGCTGATGGGCTACGGGCTGGGCACGCTGGGCGCCCTCATCATCCTCCTGCTGCTCTGGTTCGGCATCCAGAAGCGCCGCTTCAGGGCCGACAGCGGCAACCTGCAGGGCTGGCTGTCCGCGCACATCTATCTGGGCGCATCGCTCATCGTCATCGCCACGCTGCACACCGGCTTCCAGGTCGGCTGGAACGTGCACACGCTGGCGTACGTGCTGATGCTGGGTGTCATCGCATCGGGCTTCTACGGGGTGTACGCGTACCTGCGCATTCCGGGGCTGATGACGGCCAACCGCGCGGAAGACACTTTTGACAGCCTGGTGCTGAAGATCGCCGACATCGATCGCGAAGCCCAGCGCCTGGCGATGCGCATGCCGGACACCATCAACCACGCGGTGCAGGACTCGATCAAGAACACGCGCATCGGCGGCGGGCTGATGGCGCAGCTGTCGGGCAAGGTGCGCGGCTGTCCGACCGACCGCGCCGCGGCGCTGTGCAAGTCCTCGGTGCGCGAACTGAAGGGCGAAGAAGCCAAGGTGAACACCGACTTGTACGCAATGCTGCTGCGCAAGCAGAAGCTGGTCGCGCGCGCGCGCGCCGACATCCGCTACAAGGCCGTGCTGGACCTGTGGCTGTATTTCCACGTGCCGCTGTCGATCGCGCTGCTGGCGGCGCTGGCCGCGCACGTGATCGCCGTGTTCTTCTACTGGTAAGGGGGCGAACCGTGAAACTTCTCCTCGTTACCCAGACCCGCAACAAGAAGGGCCAGCTCGCGCGCAGCGAGCAGACCGTCGAATCGCAGGCGCTCAAGTTCGGCCGCGGTTCGGATTGCCAGGTGCACCTTCCCGATCCGCGCATCGCGCTCAACCATGCGGTGATCGGCCCGGGGGACGACGGCGCCGTCTACATCGAGGCGCTCGACGGCACCTTTTCGATCGATGGCAGTTTCGAGCGGCGCAGCAAGCTGCGCAACGGCCAGCGCATCCTGATCGGCCCCTATGAAATCTTCGTCTTTGCCGCACCCCAGCCGCACGATATCGGTCTCACGCTCGAGCTGATCGATCCGATCAAGGAGGGCGAAGAGGAAGACTTCCGCAAGAACATCCAGTACGGCCTGACCAAGACCTGGCTGTCCAAGCGGCTGCTGGCCTGGGCCGGCTTCGCGGCGGTGTTGGCGGTGTTCCTGGCCTGGCCCGCGATCAACGCCCATCGCGGCGGCGAGGCGCGCAGCGCGCAGGCCAAGGGCGCGCTCAGCGCGGACGCGGCCTGGGATGTCGGCCCGCTGGATCACGCACACGCGAGCTTCGGTCGCGATTGCGGCAAGTGCCACCAGGAGCCCTTCGTGCAGGTCAAGAACGACGCCTGCGAGAGCTGCCACAAGTCGATCGGCTGGCATTTCCCGCTCGACACCGCCCAGGCCAAGGACATCCACAACGCGGTCTTCACGCCGCCGGGCGACTATCGCTGCGCCACCTGCCACCGTGACCACAAGGGCGTCAACGGCCTGGTGCGCACCGATGCCAGCCTGTGCACCGACTGCCACAAGGATGTGAAATCGCGGCACCCGAAGATCGGCACGGAGAACATCACCGATTTCGCCAAGGACCACCCGACCTTCAAGCTCACGATGCTGGTGCCGGGCAAGACCGGCAAGGAGGCCATGGTGCGCGTGGCGCAGGGGCCGGCGCTCAAGGAGGCTTCGGGACTGAAGTTCGCGCATGACATCCATTTGGCCAAGGACGGCATCCGCGGACCGGAAGGCAGGGAAAAGCTCGGCTGCAAGAGTTGCCACACGCGCGACGAGGCGGGCCTGCGGTTCAAGCCGGTGACCATGAAGGACAATTGCCAGCGTTGCCATTCGCTCGAGTTCGAGCCGCAGGTGACGACACGGCAGGTGCCGCATGGCACGCTCGCGGACGTGGTGCAGACGGTCAACGAGTTCTACGCGCAGACCGCGCTGGCGGACACGCCGATCGATGTGGTGGTCGATGCGGGCGTGCGCCGGCCGGGCGAGCGGCTGACCGAGGCGCGGCGCGTCGCCGCGCTCAAGTGGGCGACGGAAAAATCGGACAAGATCGTCAAGGACCTTTTCGAGGACCGCGTGTGCTTTGTCTGCCACCAGATTACCAAGGGGCCGGCGGATGCGGCGCCTTCGGCGGCATGGCAGGTCGCGCCAATCGCGGTGACGCAGCATTTCCTGCCCAAGTCGCGCTTCCCGCACAACCAGCATGACTCGTTCGATTGCCTCAAGTGCCACGACGTGGCGAAATCCAAGACGAGCGCCGACCTCGCGATCCCGGACCTGAAGAATTGCCAGGGCTGCCACGGCGGCAACGAGCCGACCAAGGACAAGGCGCGCGGCACCTGCGAAACCTGCCATGGGTTCCACACTGGCAGCAGCCGGTCCGGCGTGCCGGTCATCATTCCCGGCGGCGAGCTTTCCAAGGCGCTGTACAAGCCCGAGCCCGGCAAGGGCGAGACGACCCGGGAAAAACCACCGGTCACGCGTGAAAGCGCCAAGGCCGCGGGAGACGCGAAGCCATGAGGCGTGCGGCGCGACTGCTGCTGGTGGGCGCCTGCCTGTCCGTGCTCGCCACCTGTGGCGGCGGCGGGGGCGGTTCCACCTCGATCTGCACCGGCAATTGCGCGCCGCCCGCCGAGGTGTCCGACGTGCTGACCGTGGCCGACGTGCAGCGCGTTATCGCGCAGGCCGTGGGCGAAGCGACGGCGCGCAGCGAGAAGGGCACCATCGCGGTGGTCGATCGCGTGGGCAACGTGCTGGCGGTGTTCCGCATGGCCGGCGCGCGCACCACCTTCAAGATCAGCAGCGGCAAGGGCGTCACCGGCGGGCTGGAGAACATCGACATCCTGCCCGACACCTTTGCGGCCATTTCCAAGGCCATCACCGGGGCGTACCTGTCGTCCAACGGCAATGCGTTCAGCACGCGCACCGCCAGCCAGATCGTGCAGGAGAATTTCAATCCGCGTGAATTTTCCAACGCCTCCGGGCCGCTGTTCGGCGTGCAGTTTTCGCAGTTGAGTTGCTCGGACCTGATGCAGCGCGTGGACAACGGCACGGTGGGCCCGAAGCGTTCGCCGCTGGGGCTGGCGGCGGACCCGGGCGGATTGCCGTTGTACAAGAACGGCCGCCTGGTCGGCGGCGTGGGCGTGATTGCCGATGGCGTGTATGGCCTGGATCTGGACATCACGGATGTCGACACCGACGTCGACGAATTGATCGCGGTCGCCGGAACGTTCGGATTTGCCGCGCCCGACGACATCCGCGGCAACCGCATCACGGCGGACGGCCGCACCTTCCGCTATGTCGATTCCGAATCGTTGGCATCGAATCCGGCCAATGCGCCGGCGTTTTCCGCGATCGCCGGGAATCTGCTGCCGGTCGCCGGATTCTTCGATGGGACCGTGCGCGGCGGCACCTCCTACGGCAATCCGGCCTCGGGATACCGCGCGGATACCGGGCCGTTTGCCGGGTTGGGCGCGCTGGTCCTAGTCAACGAAAACAATGTCAATCGCTATCCCGTCCGTGGCGGCACGGACAACCTGTTGACCGCAAACGAGGTCACCACCCTGGTGACGGAGGCGCTGAAAATCGCCAACCGCGCGCGCGGTCAAATCCGCCGGCCGCTGGGCTCGCAGGCGCATGTGACGGTGTCCGTGGTGGATACCAACGGCGAGGTGCTGGCCATGGCCCGGACCTCCGACGGCCCCATTTTCGGCACCGATGTGGCGCTGCAAAAGGCGCGCACCGCCCTGTTGTTTTCGCATCCCTCGACCGGGGCGGACCTGGCGGCGTTGCCGCCCCCGAACTACCTGGGCGCCAATGGCGCGAGCGTGCAGCGCTTCAGAACATTTGACCAATATCTGGCGACGACCCGCGCGTTCTTCAACGACCCGACCGTGTTCTCCAACGGCATGGCGTTTTCCAACCGCGCCATCGGCAACATCGCGCGCCCCGGGTTTCCGGACGGCATTTCGTACGCCGCCACCGGCCCGTTGTCCACGCCCCTGAGCAACTTCAGCCCGTTTCACCTGGGCATGCAACTGGATCTTGCGTACAACGCCATCGTGGCTGCGGCCACCGGCTCGAACGCGGTGGGGTGCACGGGCCTCGGCCGCGCAAAGAACGGCATCCAGATCTTCCCTGGTTCAGTGCCGGTCTACCGGGGCAGCACGCTCATCGGGGCGATCGGGGTGTCCGGCGACGGCGTGGACCAGGACGACATGATCGCGTTCCTGGGCCTGGCGAACGCCGGCAAGGCGTTGAACGGGTCGATCGGCAACGCGCCACGCGACAAGCGCGCCGACAATCTCGAGCCGATGGGGATCGGGACGCGTTTGCGCTATGTGCAGTGCCCGCAGGCGCCGTTCAATGATTCAACGGAGCAAAACGTGTGCGAGGGACTGTGACGTGCTGACCCCCAACGGATCCCTGCTGAGCACCCTCGCACCGGTGATCGCCGCGTCGCTGGTGGCGCAGGCGCCGGTCCCGGACGCGCCGCCGGAGCCGGCCAAGGAACCGGCCGCGGAGGTCGAGCGCACGCGTCCCAACAGCGAGCCGCTCAAGTACGAGCTGCCGCCCATCGACCCCAAGCAGGTCGAGCCGCCCACGCCGCTGATGGCGCGCGAGTCGGTGCCGCTGCCGGATCGCTGGCGCATCATGGACACGCTCGGCTTCAAGTTCCCGTGGTACGACCCGTACAACCACAATGTGTGGAAGGGCGACAAGCCGTTCGAACCCTTTGCGAAGTGGGGGCCGGACTGGTTCCTGGCCTTGTCGGGCATCTCCGACACGCTGATCGAAAGCCGCCGGCTGCCGATCCCGGTGGGCCTGCAATCGAGCGACCGGCCGGGCGCGGTCGACCTGTTCGGGCGCGGCAAGCAAAACGTGTTCGTCGAGACCGCGATCCTCTCGATCGGCGTCATCAAGGGCAACACCACGTTCAAGCCGCCGGACTATGAATTCCGGTTCGTGCCGGCGTTCCAGGTCAACCATGCGCGCATCGAGGAAGTGCGCGGCCTGCGCATCAACCCGGCCGAAGGCAAGACGCGCACCGACAACCATGTCGGCATCCAGGAGATGTTTGCCGACGTGCACCTGCGCAACGTGTCGGACCGCTACGACTTCGATTCCTACCGCGTCGGCATCCAGCCGTTCCAGTCGGACTTCCGCGGGTTCATCTTCCAGGACGTGCCGGTCGGCGTGCGGCTGTTCGGCATCCGCGACAACAACCAGTGGCAATACAACCTCGGCGCCTTCATGCGCCTGGAGAAGGACACCAACAGCGGCCTCAATGACCTCGGCCGCGCGCCGCGCCGCGACTACGTACTCGTCGCCAATGCCTACCGGCAGGATTTCCCCTCGCACGGTCACACCACGCAGGGCACGGTGATCCTCAACATCAACCGCGAGAAGGCCGCCGATTTCTACGACAGCAACGGCTTCCTGGTGCGCCCGGCGGTGATGGGCGACGTGCGCCCGCACAACTACACCGTCGCCTATTTCGGCCTTAATGGCGACGGCCATTTCGGCGTCTGGAACCTGACCTCCTCGTTCTACGCCGCGCTGGGCCGCGACGAGCGCCATCCGCTGGCGCAGCGTTCGCAGGAGATCCGCGCCGGCTTTGCGGCGGCCGAACTCTCGCGCGATTACTCCTGGCTGCGCGTCCGCTACAACGCGCTGTTCGCCACCGGCGACAAGGACCCGTTCGACGGCAAGGCCACCGGCTTCGA
>CAZTYC010000080.1:5186-11196 GCA_964617435.1 uncultured Burkholderiales bacterium | reverse complement strand
GCACGGCCAGTGTCTCGCTGGGGTTCCTGGTGGGCGATGTCAACTCCACCGGCAAAGTGAACGGGGCGGACTTCAGTGCGATCAAGGCGAAGGCAGCGGGAATGGGGACATCGGTCACCTCATCAAACTTCCACCTGGACCTCAATCAGTCCGGGGTCATCGATGCGGCAGATCTGACCATGGCGAAGGCCAGAGCGGGGTGGGTGGTGCCGTAGTGAAATTTGCCTGGTGTCCCGCCCTTCAACCGGGTCAGCGGAAGCGTGAACACATTTTGTGACTTGCAACGACTTTTCGTTTCAATGTCGTTGCCTGGGTTGCCAAATAGTGACGCTTCCCAAGCGATAATGCATGACCTCGCTTCATTGGAACAGTCATGTACCTCACCTGGATCGACAATCATTGGCATGAAGGCAATGCCCCGCTCATGGGTGCGATGGACCATGCGGTTTGGCTGGGTTCGTCCGTGTTCGATGGCGCGCGCGCAATCCACGGCCGCGTGCCGGATCTTGATTTACATTTGCAACGCGTCATCGAGTCGTCAAAGCGCCTCGGCCTCGAGTGTCCAAAATCGGTGGCCGACATGCGTGCCCTGGTCAAGGAAGCGCTTGATCGTCTGCCAAAGGATGCCGACTATTACATCCGGCCCCTTGTATTCGGCGGTGACGGCCTGCTGGTGCCGACCACATCCCGCTTCGCCCTCACCCTCTTTACGGCACCCCTGCCGGAGTTCACCGGTTTCTCCGCGTGCCTCTCGCCGATGAAACGCGCGGATCCGTCCATGGCACCGACGGACGCAAAGGCCTCCTGCCTCTACCCCAACACCACGCGCGCGCTGCGGGATGCGAAGGCGCGCGGTTTTGACAACGCGGTCGTCTGCGACTCGTCGGGCAATGTGGCGGAATTTGCAACCTCCAACCTGTTTTTCGTCTCCGACGAAGGCGGCGTGGTCACCCCGGTTGCCAATGGAACCTTTCTGTCGGGAATCACCCGCGCAAGGGTGATCAAGCTGCTGGCGGCCGAAGGCATCACCGTTGCCGAACGCAGTGTCTTGCCGGACGAGCTGGATCGCGCCCGTGAAATCTTCAACACGGGCAACTACGGCAAGGTGCAGCCATGCACGCGCTATGGCGGCACGTATGGCAGCAGGGAACTTCCCGTCGGGCCCGTTGCGACACTCGCGCGTGAACGCTACATGGCGTTTGCCGATGAACACAGGTTCTGACGAACCGTTCAAGATTGTGCACACGGAAACCGCGGCGCAGTTCGATGCGGCGCGCCTGTTGTTCCGGGAATATGCGTCCACGTTGGAAACCGGTATATGCCTTGCAGATTTCGAGCAAGAGCTGGCCGACCTTCCACAAATGTACGGCCCCCCTGGCGGGGCACTGCTGCTGGTGCATGCGCCACAGGCAACGGAGCCGATCGGCTGTGCCGGCGTCCGGCGTTCTGACGTGGGCTTTGCAGAACTGAAGCGCGTCTATGTACGCCCCGATGCCCGCGGGCTGGGACTGGGGCGTGCATTGACCCAGGCGGCCATTGAAGCCGCCGTTTCGCTTGGGTATTCCCGCATGGTGCTCGATACGCTCGACGAGATGATCACGGCGCAATCGTTGTACCGGTCCCTGGGGTTTGTCGAGCGAAACAGGGAACAACGGGATGGCAGCGCGCCCAGGTCAGCTGTTTCAGGACCGCTTGTGTACGAACGGGGGTTGTTGCGGTAATCGCAATCTCTCCATGATCGATCGAATTGCGGCCGACGCGGTTCTGAATCTCCATGCGATGTTCATCGCGTTTGCGCTGCTCCCCGATTCGGTGATGTAACTTGCTGTAAGCCGACCTGAAGCGCAGCACGCCGATTCGTTGCAACTGGTTACATCCGCTCCGCCACCAAATCTGACCTTACGGCGTAAATTGCCACGCAGGCTTCGCGAGGATGGAAAATACGGATGCGCAGCCGTCATTGGAGTCATGCCATGAATTTGCACCGCACATTGTTTGCCGCAACCCGTCGGTTCCTCGTCGTCACCTTGCTGGCCTTGCTCCCCGCCGCCGGTGCCCTCGCGCAGTCCCCAAGTCTCACGGGCTTCTGGTGGAAACCGACCGAATCCGGCTGGGGTGTCGCCGTACAGCAACAGGGAAGCATCACTTTCGCGGTCTGGTTCACCTATGACGCCCAAGCGGTTCCCACCTGGTACACGCTGCAATGCACCTTCAACGGCAGCACCTGCACGGGAACCTTGGCCACCGCCACCGGAACGCCCTTTCCCAGCATCACCGGCCCGGCGGGCAACACCGCCATCAGTGCCGGCACCGCAACCCTCACGCAGACTGCCGGCAATCGGCTCAACCTGTCCTATACCGTCGGCAATGTGACGCAAACCAAGACCGCGCTGGAACCGCAGAACTTCGTCGCCGCGGACCAAGTGCCCGTTTGCACGATGCAAACGCCAAGCGGCAGCGGATTTCGCGCCTCACTGGGCAACTACACGGATCACTGGTGGGGCGGTTCGGCAAACAGCGGCTGGGGATTGCAGATTTCCCACCAGGGCAATACGGTGTTCTTCGGCTGGTACACCTACGGCACCAATCGAAATGCAACATGGATGACCGGCCAAGGGGCGGTGGACGCCAGCAATCCGCGCCGGGTGACCGGATCGCTGTATGCGGTGAACCCGGGGATCCCGTTCTCCCAGATCTCAGGACCGATCAGTTCTTCCAGCGTGCAAAGCGTGGGCACATTCGAATTCCAGTTTGCCGACGGCGAGCGTGGCACGTTCTTCTACTCAGTACCGTCGCAAAACCTGGTCAACCGCAGCCTGCCGATCGAACGCTTCGCGGTGGCGGGCGGACAGGTCAATGTTTGCGTCGGGAACAACCCGGTATTGGCAAAAGCCGAGGCATCCCGCTTGTTGGCCCGCGCAACCTTTGGCCCTAAATCGGCGGAAATCGACAACGCGTCGCAGATCGGTTACTCCGCATGGATCGACCAGCAATTTGCCAAGCCGCAGACCTACCACTTGCCGAACGTCACGGCCTACCTGGCCACGCTGCCCGCGGACCAGCAGGTTGGCCAGAACGGGTTCAACTGGAGCATCTGGAAAAACTTTGCCACGGCGGACGACCAACTGCGCATGCGCGTGGCATTTGCGTTGTCCGAGATCTTTGTCATCTCCAACAACAGCAATATCGCGTTCAGCTATCCGCGCGGCCCGGCGCAGTACCTGGACAACCTGGGCACCCATGCGTTCGGCAACTTCAGGAACCTGATCGAAATGGTGACCTACTCGCCCATGATGGGCCTGTACCTGTCCCACCTGCGCAACCAGAAGGAAAACCCCAACACCGGCTCGGTGCCGGATGAAAACTATGCGCGCGAGGTCATGCAGCTGTTCACGATCGGCCTCTACGAACTGTTTCCGGATGGCTCCCAGCAGCGCGACGCGCTGAACCGCCCGATCGAGACGTACTCGAATTCCGATGTGTCGGCGCTGGCGCGTGTGTTCACGGGGCTTTCCTGGGGCGGCCCGGACACGACCGACAACCGTTTCCTCGGAAGGACGGTCGACCCGAACCGGGAGATCATCCCGATGATCGCCTACAACCAGTACCACTCCACTGCACAGAAGCAATTCCTGCGTGTGACGATCCCGGCCTCGACGGCGGCCACCGTCAACACCAACAACGAAATCCGCACGGCGCTGGACACGCTGTTCAACCACCCCAATGCGGCGCCCTTCTTCAGCAGGCAGTTGATCCAGAAGCTGGTGACCGCCAATCCAACGCCCGCCTACGTCGGGCGCGTGTCGGCGGTCTTTGCCAACAACGGCAGCGGCGTGCGCGGCGACATGAAGGCGATCATCAAGGCCGTGCTCACCGACCCGGAGGCCTTGCAGGCGCGCGGCGGATTCGACCAGTTCGGCAAGCTCCGCGAACCGGTCGTGCGTTTTGTCCAGTGGATGCGGGCCTTCAATGCGCGCTCCAATGACGGCAAGTTTCTTCTGGGCACCACGCTCGACACGGCCACCCAGCTGGCGCAATCGCCGATGTACTCGCCCTCGGTCTTCAATTTCTTCCGGCCGGGGTACATCCCGGGCAACAGCAAGGTCGGCGCGTTCGGGCTGGTGAATCCGGAGGCCCAGATCACCAACGAGACCACCGTCGCGGGGTATCTCAATTTCATGCGCGGCGCCATCGGCAACGGCGTCGGCACCGCCTCCGGCGGCGTACGCGACATCCAGCCGGACTATGCGGCAGAACTCGCCCTCGCCGGCACTCCGGACGCCTTGGTGGACCGGGTGATCCTCCTGCTGAACGGGTCGCTGTCGGACTCCACTCGTACGCGCATCCGCGATGCTGTCGCCACCGTCTCCGCAACGGACGCGCGCAACCGGGTCAACCTGGCGATCTTTCTCGTCATGGCCAGCCCCGAATACATCTTCCAGAACTAGGAGCGGGATCATGTTCAAGCCCAAATACACCCTGGAACAATCGCGACGTGAATTCCTGCGCGCAGCCGGCCGCCTGTCGGTTGCGGGGAGCGCCGCGCCTTTCGCGCTGAACCTGGCGGGAATTGGCAGCGCCGCTGCGCAATCGGTCTCCGACTACAAAGCGATCGTTTGCCTGTTCCTGTACGGCGCAAACGATCACAACAACACTGTGATTCCATTTGATGCCGCCAACTACGCCATCTATCAAACGGTGCGGCCGTCGATCGCGCGCGCGACGACTGATCTGGTCCAGCTCACGCCATCGGCGCCGCTCACAGGCGTCAATGCCGGGCGGCAATTTGCGCTCCCCACCGAGCTTGCCCCGCTCAAGAGCATCTGGGATGAGGGCAAGTTGGCCGTGCTCGCAAATGTTGGCCCGCTGATCGTGCCCACCACCAAGGCCCAGTACAACGCCGCCAGCGTCCCGCTGCCGCCCAAACTCTTTTCGCACAACGATCAGCAATCGGTCTGGCAGGCTTCCGCACCCGAAGGCGCCCGCGTGGGATGGGGCGGCAAGATGGGCGACCTCATGGCAGCCAACAACAGCGCGCAAATCTTCACTTGCAATTCGGTGGCGGGAGCAGCCGTTTTCATCACCGGAGGCACAACCATCGCCTACCAGCTCAGCAGCTCAGGTTCCACCACCATTGGCGGGCTGACCGGCACGTTGTTCGGCTCGTCCTCCGCACCGTCGGTTTTCCGGTCGCTGATTACCACCGGCGGCGCCAACCTGTTCACCCAGGATCTGGCGGACACCACGCAGCGCTCCATCGACGCCAACGCCCAATTGAGCTCCGCCCTGGCCAGCGCGCCCGACTTGCCGCTGCCTTCCAACTTGACGAGCAGCAGCCTCGGCGCCCAGCTCCGCCTTGTGGCACGCATGATTTCCCAGCGCAACACGCTGGGAGCCAAGCGCCAGGTATTCATGGTGTCGCTGGGCGGCTTCGATACGCACGACGACCAAATTCCCACACAACCCAATCTGCACACGCAACTGGGCAACGCCATCAAGTATTTCTACGACTCCGTCAAGTCGCTCGGCGTGTCGGACGCGGTCACCTTGTTCACGGCCTCAGACTTCGGGCGCACGCTGTCGAGCAATGGCGACGGTTCCGATCACGGCTGGGGATCGCACCATTTCATCGTCGGTGGATCGGTACTCGGCCAACGCTACTACGGCACATTCCCGATCATGGGACTCAACAACAACGATGAAGTCGGCTCCGGCCGCCTATTGCCAACAACCTCTGTGGATCAGTTCGCGGCCACGATTGCCCGGTGGTTTGGGGTGGGCGACAGCAACCTCGAATTGGTCGTGCCCAACATCCGCAATTTTTCGAATACCAACATCGGATTTTTGGGATGAGTGCGGACACAGGACATGAACTGCTTCATGTCCTGTGCCTCACGAATCCGAGCGGCATGCAGGCCGCGAGGTGGGGCGACTGACTCAAAACGGACATGAACCGCTTCATGTCCTGTGCCTCACGAATCCGAGCGGCATGCAGGCCGCGAGGTGGGGC
>CAZTYC010000080.1:0-5086 GCA_964617435.1 uncultured Burkholderiales bacterium | reverse complement strand
GACCGGCTAAAAGAGGACATGAGCAGCTTCATGTCCCTGTCTTGAGCATCCGACTGCCGTATAGCGGGCAGCGACGGAACGCCGGCTTCAGGCCGCGAAGGTCGCTCCAGCAGACACCGATTCGGCGTTGCGATAAATCGCGCCGTTGTGCGTCGCCAGGAATTTGTCGAACGGCACCTCTTCCTGCTTGATGAAGCCCTGTTGCGGCAGGGATCCTTCGCGCACCATCTCCACCACCGCGCACAGGCTTGCCGCCGTCGTCCACGAAATCGCCCGCCAGCTCTTGCCTTCCAGCTGCATGGCCGGATAGGCACGCACGAATTCCTCGCGGTGAAGGCGACCGTCCTTCTGGCCTTCCACCGCCGCGTGGACGAACACCACGTCCTCCTCGACAGCCGGCAGCGCGTTTTTCAACAACTTGCCCGCGGTTTCACGGTCATTGCGAAGGTACAACTCATTGAGCAGGAAGCGCATCAGTTCGCAGTGCCCCGGATAGCGCATGGTTTTGTAATTCAATTCCTGCACCTTGCCGAAATAGGTCTCGCACATCGTGCCGAGGCCGCCGGAGGTGGTGAAGGACTCCAGCATCAAGCCGTGCACCAGGATCATTTCCAAGCCTTCCAAGGCCGGCACCATCTGTGGATGACCGTTGCGGATCACTTCGCAGTCGTTGATGTATTCGTTGATGACGCCTTCAGGCGACCAGTTCAGGGCATAGCCCAGCTTGCCGCGCGGATGCTGCGGCAGGGCTCCCACGCGCAACTCGATCGAGCGCAGGGACTCGAACCGCCGGGCCAGGTCGGCACCCACGATGCCGATGAATCCCGGCGCCAGCCCGCATTGCGGCGCCATCACGCCCTTGGAAGTCTTGGACATTTCGAGGATCGCCTTGGTGGTCGGCACATCCTCGGTCAGGTCAAAGTAATGCATGCCGTTGGCGTGCGCGGTGCGCGCGATCTCGACATTCAGGTGAAACGGCAGGCAGGAAATGACGGCATCCTTGCCGTCCAGGGCGCGGCGGATGCTTCCCGCGTCGGCCACATTGAGCGCCTCGCTGGCGAAGGGCAATCCGGCCCCCGGCTGCATGTCGTAGCCCGTCACGGTGAATCCCGAACGCGTGAGCAAGGTCCCGACAAGGCTGCCCACTTTCCCAAGGCCCAGGAGGGCGACACGATTCAATTGCTGCGGCACGATCAGGCTCCCGTTTGATGCAACGCCAACGGGCATTGCGATGGATCAAAGCGCGCGATTATAGTGCATTGCAATATAAACCCTGAATACGAGAAGGGACGGGCATCGCAGGCCAAAAACGGCCGGAACGCCGCGCCAGTGCTCGGGTTTGGGGTACGTGCGAATGCCGCAGCTTGCACGCGGTGACGGATTCGCAGCTAGAATCGCGCACGGATTTTCCTTGGAGGCCGCATGAAGTACCTGCATACGATGGTGCGAGTGAACGACCTGGACGCCTCCATCGATTTCTACTGCAACAAACTGGGGCTGGTTGAGTTGCGCCGGCGGGTGAACGAGGCCGGGCGCTTCACGCTGGTGTTCCTGGCCGCCCCGGGCGACGACGATGCGCAGATCGAGCTGACGCATAACTGGGACAAGGAAGACCTGGGCAGCGCGCGCAACTTCGGCCATCTTGCCTACGCGGTCGACGACATCTATGCGACCTGCCAGCGCTTGCTGGACATGGGTGTCACCATCAATCGGCCACCGCGCGACGGCCGCATGGCGTTCGTGCGGTCTCCCGACCTCATTTCCATCGAGCTGTTGCAAAAGGGCGAGGCGCTTGCGCCAAAAGAGCCCTGGGTTTCAATGAAGAACACCGGGGTCTGGTAAGCGCCACAAGCGCCTTGCCGCTACCCGGCCACACATCCACACCATGGAGGTCATGAGCAAATGCTGATCGGAGTCCCGAAGGAAATCAAGAATCATGAATATCGTGTCGGCATGACGCCGGCTTCCGTCCGCGAACTGACCTCCCACGGCCACGAGGTCATTGTCGAGCACAACGCGGGTGAAGGCATCGGCGCGCCGGACCACGTTTATGAAAAAGCCGGCGCGCGCATTGCCGCCAATGCGGCAGACATCTTTTCACGCGCAGACATGATCGTGAAGGTGAAGGAACCGCAGGCTGTCGAGCGCAAGATGCTCCGGCCCGGACAGGTCCTGTTTACCTACCTGCATCTTGCGCCCGACCCGGACCAGTGCAGCGACCTGGTTGCCGGCAACGCCGTCTGCATCGCCTACGAGACCGTCACGCAGGCGGGTGGCGGCCTCCCCTTGCTGGCGCCGATGTCGGAAGTCGCGGGGCGCATGTCGATCCAGGCCGGCGCGCACAGCCTGGAGCGCGCCCACGGCGGCATGGGTGTGCTGCTCGGCGGCGTTGCCGGCGTCCCGCCGGCCAAGATCGTGATCCTCGGTGCGGGCGTGGTGGGCACCAACGCCGCGCAAATGGCCGTCGGGACCGGCGCGCAGGTTGTCGTCGTGGATCGCAGCCTGGACGCGCTGCGCAAGATCGACCGCATGTTCAACGGCGCCGTGACCACCGTCTTTTCCAACCGCGACAACGTGGAGCGGGAAGTCCTGTCCGCGGACTTGACCATCGGCGGGGTGCTGATCCCGGGCGCGGCCGCGCCGCGGCTTATCACGCGCGACCTGGTGGCCGCAATGAAGCCAGGCAGCGTCATCGTGGACGTCGCCATCGACCAGGGCGGGTGCGCTGATACCTCAAAGGCCACCACGCACGCCGATCCGACCTACGTGGTGGACCGCGTAGTTCACTACTGTGTGGCCAACATGCCGGGCGGCGTCCCGCGCACCTCCACCTATGCCCTCAACAATGCCACGCTGCCCTTCATCGTCGCGTTGGCCAACAAGGGCTGGAAGCAGGCGCTGCGAGACGACCCGCACCTGCTGAACGGACTCAATGTCTGCCAGGGCAAGGTCACCTGCCAGGAAGTCGCCGAGGCCCTCGGGTACGCCTTTGTGCGGCCCGAATCCCAGCTCGGCTAGGCGCGCATGGTCGGGTAAAGCACGTCCCCGGCCACGTGGATCGCGCCGGCGCGCAGCAGGTCGGCGACGAGCGCGTCGGCCAGTTCCTCGTTCGTCCCGCCGAGAAACTGCTCGCGCATTTGCGCATAGACGGGAACCTGGCGAATGTAGCCGGCCACCGCATCGGCACGCATGCTTCCGCGGTCCAGCAATGAAAACACGAACAAGGCGCGCACGACATGCCGGGCGTGTTTCGCGGCATCCCGCGAAAACGCGTTTAACCGGCTCCGCGACTCCGCCAGCGCGGCGTCCACCGTGCGGAACGGCGCGCCGTGCCCGGGAATCACCAGGTCCGGCCGCAGCGATTCGATCACGTCCAGCGTCGCCATGGCGGCTTCGATGAATCCGGTCTGCGCGCCGCCATCGCGCTCCGGCCAGACGAAACCCATGCCCTTTTCCCACAGCGCGTCGCCGGACACCAGGATGCCGCCGTCCGCGGCGAAGAACATCAGGGCGTCCATGTCGTGTCCAGGCGCGGCGACAGCGCGCCAGTCACGGCCCCCCGCGTGAAACTCGTCGCCCGCGCGCAGCGTGGCATCGATCGTGAACTCCTCCGCGTATTGGTCCATTTGCGCAGACCAGCAGCTTTGCTCGGTCCACGGCACCACATGGCGGACCTCGCCTTCCGGAATCACCACCTCGCAGCCGAAGTGCGCCGCCAGCGCGCGGTTGCCGCCCATGTGATCGCTGTGGCAATGCGTATTCAGCAATTGATGGAGCGTGGCCGCCCCCAGCGCCTCCTCCACATACCCGATGGTCGCCTGCGCATGGCGACCGTAGCCGCTGTCGATCAGCACGTTGCGCTCGGGCGACGCCAGCACGACCTGGTTGCAGTTCAGCCAGCCGCGCTCGATCACGACAAGGCTGCGGTCAATGCGGTGGAACGTGGCGGTCATCGGGCGAATGTGGACGGGGCTGCGGACACGGCGAATATAATTTGAATTCCCGTTCGCGCCGCGACAACCTCAACGAAGAGCCTTCACATGCAAATCAAGAACTGCACCATTCTCGTCGCCGGTGGCGGCTCCGGCCTGGGCGCCGCGACCGCCGCCATGGTCGTTGCCAACGGCGGCAACGTCATCATCGCGGACCTCAACAAGGATGCCGGGGAGAAGAAGGCGGCCGAGCTGGGCGCACATGCCCGCTTCATTGAGACCAATGTGTGCGATGAGGCCCAGGTGCAGGCGGCGGTGGCGCTCGCCGGTTCAGCATTCGGAGGCATTCACGGGGCGGTCAACTGCGCGGGGGTGGCGCCGGGCGAGCGCGTGGTCGGCAAGACCGGCCCGCATTCACTGCCCAACTTCCGCCGCGCGGTGGAGATCAACCTGATCGGCACCTTCAACGTCATCCGCCTGGCGGCGCACGCCATGTCGCTGCAGGCGCCGAATGCCTCGGGCGAGCGCGGCGTTATCGTCAACACCTCGTCGGTGGCGAGCTTCGAAGGCCAGATCGGCCAGGCGGCCTACGCGGCCTCGAAGGCCGGCGTGAATGGCATGACCTTGCCGATTGCCCGCGAGTTCGCCAAGTTCGGCATCCGCGTCATGACCATTGCGCCGGGCATCTTCGATACGCCCATGCTGCAAGGCATGAGCGATGAGATCCGTGCGTCACTGGGTGCGCAGATTCCCTTTCCGTCCCGCCTGGGTCGTCCCGATGAATACGCGGCGCTCGTAAAAACAATTTTCGAGAATGAAGTGCTCAATGGCGAGGTCATCCGGTTGGATGGAGCCATCCGGATGGGGGCGAAGTAGCACGCAATCCGACGGATAGTGCGCGCAAGGTTCAATGCCGCGGCATTCACCGTTGCATTGACTGGATTGGAAAATCCAGCGGGAAACCGGTCTTTCGCCCTGCGACAAGCTTGTCTGTGCGATTGCCCGCGCGGAACAGCTTGGACGACTGCAAGCCTTGGTTGCACCGCAGCAATCCCGCTTTCGCGCGATAATGTGCGCCTTACTTTCACGCCTCCTCCCAGAGCCGCGCCATGATCTTTGACACCCACCTGAACGAAGACACCGACGCCCTGCGC
>CAZTYC010000079.1:4571-11216 GCA_964617435.1 uncultured Burkholderiales bacterium | reverse complement strand
CGTGGTACCACAACATGGGTCCCAACCGCCCGGCGGAGCTGCAGCCGTTCCTGCGGGAGGCGGAGAAATTTGCGCGGGATGTGTATGCCGTCACCCTGCTCAAGGGCGATCGCGCCACGCCGGAGGAGCGGCAGGCCACGCTGGCCGGGCTGGCCAGATACACGGGCCTCAGCGCGGATTACTGGGACAAATCCAACCTGCGCATGACCGAAGGCCGTTTCCTGCAGGAACTCATGCGCAACAAGGGCGAAGTGGTGGGCCGCATCGATACCCGCTACACCGGCGGCATCATCAGCCGCACCGCGGAACGCATGAAGTACGACCCGTTCAACACCTCCATCGGCCCGGCCATTGCGGCCACGTTCAACGATTACGTGCGCCGGGACCTCAAGGTGGATACAGACCGGGAGTACGTGATCTCCGGGGATCTTTGGAAGCACTGGGACTTCAGCCACACGCAGCCGTCCACCGGCTTCAAGTCGCCCGTGGCCAATACCGCGGATGACCTCCTGCACGCCATGACCATGAACCCCAAGATGAAGGTGCTCATCCAGCAGGGCTATTTCGATCTTGCCGTTCCCTACGGCACGGTGGAGTTTGTGGTGGACCACATGAACCTCGCCCCCAAGATCCGCGGCAACATCGCCTTCGAATACTACGAGGCCGGCCACATGATGTACGTGCACCCGCCCTCGATGGTGAAGTTCAAGAAGGACCTGGCCGCGTTTGTGGACGTCAACAGCCGCTGAGGTGGGGGCGGACTGCTTCCCGGGTGGCGAAGGCTGCGAGTTTATCGGGTTGAAAACGCCGTTTGAATCTCGCGTGTGGAGGCACCGGTGGCGATCAGGGCGCGGACAATCAGGTCCAGCGACACCGAGGGGTCGGCCGCCTCGATTTTGGCGATGCGCGATTGGCTGGATTTCATCCGCAGTGCAAGATCCACCTGGGAAAGCTTGTGCTTTTCACGAGACCGTTTGACCGCATTGACCAGCGAAAGCTTGATCTCCACCATGCGCGCCTCCTCATCGCTCAACTGCAAAAAATCTTTCGCAGTGCCGACCTGGAAACCGGCGGTCTTGAGTTTCTTCAATTTCTCGTTCTGCATGTGGGTGTGCCTCAAAGGGAACGGTAGAGTTTGAGCCGGGCCTTGCAGGTATCCACCACGGCTTTGGGTGTCTGCGCGGTGGTCTTGGAAAAAACTTCCAGAATCACCACCGCATCGTCATCCACCATGTAAATGATTCGCCACGTGCGGTTGTCGTCGTTGATTCGCAATTCGCCACAACCCCGGCCGATGGACGTCATCGGCCGGGAGTGCGGCAAATCGATACGTGCGCCCTGCTGCAATCGCCGCAGCAATACACCAGCTTCAATGCGGGCATTCGCCGAAAAGGGTGGCGACTTAACCTCGCCATGAAGCCAGACGAGTGGCTTGTCAGGACGATTCATCAAGACCACTATATGTCAAATTGGACATATTTTCAATCGGATGTGGGGGATGCGCCTGAGGGCGGCAGCCAAGGAGAAGCCCATTTTGCGCGCTGGCATGAGCCGGGTGGGCTTGCTCCGGTGAAATCCGTCGCAATTTCACGAACACCGCGCCACCGCCGCACCCGGGTTGTGGTCCGTGTACGTTTTCGGGAGCGGCGTGTGCAGGCCGAGACTTTCCTCCCGCATGGGGTTAATCACATCGCCCTGTTGTGAGAATTGCAACGGACTTGGCATCGCTCAGTAACGGTGCATGTGCTAGGGAATCATCGCCCCGGCGCGCGCCTTCACCGCCGTGATGTCGCCGCTGGACACATCGCCGGACAAGTTGATGTCGAATCGCGCGTTGGCGCTGTTGGCCATCTGGCTGCTGTGCGCCTTCACCGCGGCAATGTCTGCCGCCGTCACCATGCGGCTGCCGGTGACATCGCCCACCAGGAAACCGACCGCAATGCTGGCGCTGCCGCTGCCGTTGAGGTTGGTGAGCTGGATTGTCATGCGCTGCGCGTCCGGCACATTGGAAAGGTTGAGCGTCAGCGTGTTGCCGCTGATCGTTTGGCTCACGCCAATGCCAGTGAGCGCCTGGCCGTTCTTGTCGAGCACCGAAATCGCCCCCACGCTGGAGAGTGTGCTGTTGAACGTGAACACCAGCCGGTGGCCGGTTCCCACATTGCGCGGCTCCACCGTGTAAGCCTGCGTGATGTTCTTGGTGCGGTCGATGGGGATGTCCAGCGGCCCCGCAAGGCCATGCGTCTTGCGGGAGACCACGGAAAGCAGGCTGATGGCGGGCGCCGTGCCGTCGGAAGCGCCGGTGCCGGAGAGCGTGACTTTCGCCGTGCCGGCGTTGCTGGTGATGGTGAGTTCATCGTTGAGGCTGGCCGCCAGCGTGGGGCTGAAGGCCACCGGCAGCTGGCAATTGGCGCCCGGCGCCACGGTAGTAAGGCAGTTGCCGCCCAGCGTGAAATCCGCGCCGCCGCTGGCCAGCGCCACCGCGTTGATCACCAGCGGCGCGGCGCCGGTGTTGGTGATGGTCACGTTCGCGCTGCTGCTGGTGGTGCCCACGTCCTGCGGCGGGAAGGCCAGGTAGGCGTCCCCCGCCGTGGCTGACACCTTGATCGCCGGCGAGGCCATCGCCACGCCCGTGCCAAACAGGGACCTGCGCTCCGGGGAGCCCTCCAGGCTGGAGGCCACCTGCAACTCGCCGTAGGCATCGCCCGCGGCGCCGGGCAGGAACTGGATGGCGAAATCGCATTCGCTTCCCGCGGTGAGGTTGCTGCCGCAGGTGTTCGATTGCAGGCTGAATCCGCCGCCGCTCACGCTGATGCCGATGCCCGTGATGTCCTGCGTCAGCGCCTGGTTGCGGAACTTGCCGCCCACCGTGGCGGAGGCGCCCACCGTCTGCGCGGGGAACTCGTAGCCCGTGGAGACCAGCGCGATTTCAATCACCGCGCTACCGGAGGTGCTGGAGGTTCCCGTGGAAGACCCGGTGGGCGGCGCGCCGGTGGATATTTGCGAATCGCCGCGCAGCACATTGAGCGCCGCGCTGTCCGGATTGAAATTGCCGCTCTTGTTGGCGACCTGCCCGAAGTAATTGTCGCCCCACAGGAACAGTTCGCCGCGCGCGTTGATGCCGCCGCTATGCTTTGCGCCGGCGCCGATCGCCACCATGTTGGGGCGGCTGGCCACCAGGAAGGGCGCGCTGCGGTTGGCCGTGGCGCCGTCGCCCAGCTGGCTGTTGGCATTTGCGCCCCAGGCATACAGCGCGCCGCCGGACTTGAGCGCCAGCGTGTGGTTGGCCCCCGCGGCGATGCGCGCCACGCGGTTGCCCAGCGCCGTCACGGTCACCGGGGCGTTGCGATTGAGAGTGGTGCCATCGCCCAGTTGGCCGAAGGTGTTGTCGCCCCATGCGGCCAGCGTGCCATCGGCGCGAATGGCCAGGCTGTGCGCGCCGCCCGCCGCCAGGCTGATGACGCCGGCGGCCAAGCCGCTCACCGCCACCGGCGCGGCGGAGCTTGTGGTGGTGCCGTTGCCCAGCTGGCCGCTGGCGTTGTTTCCCCAGGCCACCACGCTGCCGTCGGCCAGCAGGGCAAGGCTGTGCTTGCCCCCGGCCGCAATGGCAATGGCGGCGGAAATGCCGGGAACCTGCTGCGGCGTGAGATGGCGCGCCACCGCCGTGGACCCGGTGCCGCATTGGCCATCCGTGTTCAGGCCCCACGCCCACACGCTGCCATCGGCCTTGAGGGCCAGCGAATGGAATTCGCCGGCGGCCACCGCCGTCACGTTGGCCAGGCCCGCGGGCACCACGGGCGTGAGTTCGCGGTGGGTCTCCACGCCGTGCCCCAGCTGCCCCGCGCCGCCATAGCCCCACGCGGCCACGCTGCCGTCGCGCCGCAGCGCCAGCACGTGATTGGCGCCGGAGGCGATCGCGGTGGCGTCCGCCAGCCCGGATACCGCCTGCAATGTGGGTGTGCTGAACGGCACGCCGTTGCCCAGCTGCCCGTTGCCGTTGTAGCCCGCGCCGAACACGCTGCCGCTGGTGTTGAGCAATACGGAGTGATTGGCGCCCAGCGCAACCTGCGGCGACGGACGCCCGCCGATGTCGCCGCGGGTGCGCACGAAGAAGCGCGCGCTGCGGCTGGGGTTGGTGCCCGCGCTCAGTGTGGCGCTGGCGGTGGTGTTTGCAGCGCCCGACGCCTGCACGCGCAGCACCACGGTTTGCCCGCTGGCCACGCTGCCGCTGGTGACGAACGGGCCGCCGTTGATGGACACCGTGCCACCGGAGACGGTCAGCGGAATCGTGGGCGCAGCAAAGCCCTGGATCTTCACCGGTGCAGAGGTCACCAGCGCGTTGGGCGCCGCGCCAAATGCCGGCAGGAACGCGAATGCATCCGGGTAGGTGTCATAGAGTTGCAGCACCAACTGCGTGCCCGGCCCGCCGGTGGTAGCTTGGACCAGCGTGGGCACCGTCTGGAACAGAAACTGCGGCTGGATGCCCGCGTTGATGGACGGAATGCCCGTGCCCAGTTGGCCCGAGGCGTTGTCGCCCCACGCAAAGGTGGCACCATCGGCCGCGATGGCCAGCGAGTGGCGGAAGCCCGCGCCGATGTCCGTGATGCCCGTCAGGCCAAGCGGGGTCACCGGCGAGGGCTTGCCGATGTTGGTGCCGTCGCCCAGTTGCCCGGCATCGTTGAGCCCCCACGCGGCCACCGTGCCGTCGTTGCGCAGCGCCAGCGAGTGGCCGTTGCCCGCCGCCACCTTGACCACGTTGGCCAGGCCCGGCACCTGCACGGGCGTGGTGCGGGATACGTAGGTGCCGTCGCCCAGCTGCCCGGCAAAGTTCACGCCCGCCGCCCAGACGGTGCGGTCCATCGCCGCCAGCAGCACATGCGCGCTGCCCACGGCCACGCTGGCAATGGCAGGCAGCCCCGGCACTTGCAGCGGCAACGCGGAATTGTTGAACCCGCCCCATGCAAAGACAACGCCATCGTTGCGCAGCGCCACGCCGGTGGCGCCCCCTGCTGCAATCGCCGTCACGTTCGCCAGCCCGGAGACCTGCACCGGAAGCGGCCTCGGCACGGTGGTGCCGTCGCCCAGCCGCCCGTCGGTGTTGTCTCCCCATGCCCATACGGTGCCGTCGTTCTTGAGCGCGAGCACGAACTGGTTTCCCGCCGCCACGGCGGTCACCACGGCGCCATCCAGCACGCCGCGCACCACACCGGGGTAGGCGCGCGCCGTGGTGGTGCCGTCGCCCAGCTGGCCGCTGCCATTGGCGCCCCAGGTCCATACGCTGCCGTCGCTGCGCAGCGCGGCCGCCAGTTGCTCCGACTGGGCGATGCGCGTGACGCCGCTCAGCGTGGCCACCGCCACCGGCACCTGCGAGGTGGGCAGCCCCGTGGCGCCGAGCATGCCGCCCTGGCCCCAGGCAAAGAGCCGCCCATCCGAGCGCAACCCGGCGCTGTGCAGTTGCCCGGCGGCCACCTTCGGCGCGGTGCTGAACGTAAAGGATGCCGGCGTGATGACATCGAAGCTGGCCGTGAAGGTGCCCACCGTCAGCGCGGCGCTCACGCGCGTGTCGGGCGTGGCGGCGGCGGTGGCGCGCACGCAAACGGTTTGGTTGTTCACGATGGTGGCGGGCGCGGACCCGAAGGTGCCCGTGCAGCCGATCGAGTAGAGCCCGCCGCTGATCGAAATGGGGATCATGCCGGCGATGCCGGTGAGGGTGACGGTGTTGGAGGTTTGCGTGCTCGAGGCCGGCGCATCGATGCGCGGGACGAATCCGAACGCGTCGGGCGTGGTGTCGCAGGCGGCGGTGGTGACGCTGAATGGATAGTTCGTGCCGGCCACCGTGAGCGTGGCGATCGTGGCGGTGCCGCAATTGGTAGAGGCAGTTTGCCGCACGCAGACGATGGCATTGGTGTTGACCGTGCCGGCGCTTGGGGTGAAGGTGCCGTTGCAGCCGATCGAGTACTGGCCGCCGACCACGCTGATGGCGCTGCCGTTGGCGATGCCGGTGAGCACGATGGCGTTCGAGGTGCGCACGCTGGATGGCGCCACGTCAGTCTGCGGCGAGAACACGGACGGTCCCAGCGGCCCAAGGTCGAGGCCGGTGGCGCCGTTGAGGACCTGCGTGGGCGTGGCCAGCATGGCACCCACGCCGGTGGCCGTGTTGGTGCCCAGCTGGCCGCTGGAGTTGTCGCCCCACGCCCACACGGTGCCGTCGAGTTTGATGGCGAGGGAATGGAACTGGCCCGCGGCAAGGGCGCGCACGCCGGAAAGTCCGCCGATGGCGACCGGCGCCGCGCGCATCAGCGTGGTGCCGTCGCCGAGCTGTGACAGCGCGTTGCCGCCCCACGCGCGCAGCGTGCCATCGGACATCAGCGACAGCGAGTGGACGCTGCCGGCGGCAATGTCGGTGGCGCCGGCCGCGCCGGGGACTTCCAACGGCGGCCCGGCGTTGTCCGTCTGGTTTCCGTAACCGAGTTGTCCGTCGCTGTTGAGGCCGCGCGAGAACACGCGGCCATCGGTGGCGAGGTAGAGGCTGTGGGCGTAGCCGCTTGCCACACGGGAAATGGCCGGCAGCCCGGGCACCTGCACCGGCGTGAGCGCCTGCGTGCCGCTGAGGTTGCCCCATTCCCAGACCGAGCCGTCCGCCTTGAG
>CAZTYC010000079.1:0-4471 GCA_964617435.1 uncultured Burkholderiales bacterium | reverse complement strand
GCTCGATCCCAGGCCGCCCTGGCCGAGCGCGGCGCGCGCGCCCCATGCATGCACGGTGCCGTTGGTCTTCAGGGCGAAGGACTGGCCCTGGTTACCCGCCGCCATGTGCGGCACGGTGGCGATCGATTCCGCGGTGGCGACGAAAAACTTCCGGGTCTGCGTGCCGACGGTCAATGCGGCGCTGGCCAGCGCATTGGCGGTGGCCGAAGCGGTGACGCGCACGCACACCGTCTGGTTGTTGTTGACAGTGCCGGAGGCGCCGGTGAAGGACATGCCGCAGCCGATGGAGTAGGTGCCGCCGGTGATGCTGATCGGTGCAGGCGTGTTGATGCCGGTGAGGGTGGCGGTGTTCGAGGTCGCCACCTGCGATGCGGCCACCATGCCCTGGGGGAAGAAATCGAAGTTGTCCGGCGTGGTGTCGCAGGCCTGGGTGGAGACGGAGAAGTTTTTTGTGATCCCGCCTGCAATGGTGGCGGTCATGCTCGTGGTCTGCCCGCAGCCGGCCGGCGCGGCCAGGCGCACGCACAGCGACTGGTTGTTGTTGAGCGTGGAAGCGCCGCTGGCAAAGGTGCCGTTGCAATTGACCGAGAACTCGCCCGTGTTGACCGAGATCGACGCGCCGTTGGCGATGCCGGTGATCCGGATCGAGTTTGACGTGTGCAGCGAGGCGGGCAGCGCGTCCGCGTGCGGCGCGAATTGCGTGCGGTCCGCGGCGCCCAGGTCCAGGGTGCCGAAGCCGCCATAGCCGATCACCTGGGTTGGCGACAGCACATTGGCGCCGCTCGCGGAACCATTGCCGAGCGACGCGTTGATGTTGGCGCCCCAGGCCCAGACGGAGCCGTCCGGCTTGATGGCATACGATGTCGAGGGCCCGATGCCGATGGCGACCGCGCCGGTCATGTTCAGGACCTGCACTGGCGCGTTTTGGTCGAGCGTGGTGCCGTCGCCCAACTGGCCGGAGGAATTCACGCCCCAGGCCCATAGCCTCCCGTCGGCCGCCAGCGCCAGGCTGTGGAACAGGTGGGCCGCGATGCGCGTGATGCCGGACAGGGCGGTGATCTGGACCGGCGGCGCGCCAGAGTTCGATACGGTGACACCGTTGCCCAGCAGGCCGGAGTTGTTCGCGCCTTGCGCCCACACGGCGCCGTCGGCCATCAGGTAGAGCGCGTGTTGCTGCCCTAGTGCAACGGCAATGGCATTTGCCGGAAGGCCCGCGACCAACGTTGGCGTGGCGGTGCTGCGGCCCCATTGCCAGACGGTTCCGTCGGATTTCACCGCCGCGGACAGGCCGTGACCCGCGGCGATGGCGATGACGCCCGCCAGCCCCGGCACGGGCGCGGGAAGCAGGCGGCCGGCGAAGGTGCCATCCCCAAGCTGCCCGGTGTTGTTGGTGCCCCAACTCCACACCGTGCCATCGACGGCCAGCGCAAGCGAATGCGCGCGTCCCGCGGCAATTTCCCTGACCGGCGTGTTGAGCAACGCCCCCGCCACCCGCACCGGCGAGGAACGCAGGGTGGCGGTGCCGTCTCCGAGCTGGCCGGAGGCATTGTCGCCCCAGGCCCACACGCTGCCGTCCGCGCGCAGCGCCAGCGAGTGGCTGGTCATTTGCGATATGCGCTGCAGGCCGGAGAGTTGCGACGCCGGGAAGGGCGCGGTGTAGGTGTCGGGCATGCCGGCGGCCGCGTAGTCGCCGCGTCCCCAGTTGGACAGCCGGCCCGTGGTGTTCAGCGTGATGGTGGCAAAGTCGCCGCCGGCAATCGCGGCCGGCGCCAGCGTCCACTTGGCCGCGGCTTGCAGTGCGGCACCTGCGTCCACGATGCCGGCGCCGCAGGTGGCGGCCGTGCAGTCCGCCTGGCTTGGGTTCGGCATGACGGACGTGGTTCCGGTGGGAAACGCGCGCCGGGTGTTCTGGAGGACTTCGCGGATGAGCGTGGGGGTGAAGAAGCCGTAGGCGCTCAACAACAGGCTCGCCACGCCGGACACCTGCGCCGCCGCCGGGCTGGTGCCGAACACGGCCTTGGTCGTGTCGAAGTTGCTGCTGGCGGTGGTGAGCCCGGTGTTGTGGGTGGTGAGGATGTTGGTGGCGGCGTTGTCGGCCGCGTCGATGCCGCCGGGCGCGCTGATCGACAGCGCGGACCCGAAATTCGAATACGCCGGCTTGCCGCCGTTGCGGTCGACGGCGCCCACCGCGATCACGTTGTTGCAATTGCCCGGCGAATAGCCGCTGGCGTTGGCGCCTTGGTTGCCCGCCGAGACCACCACGGTGACGTTGGCCGCGGCGGCGTCGTCGAGCGCACCCTGCAAGGTGGTCGAGCAGCTGCCGGCGGCCGCCAGGCTCACATTGATCACCGACGCCACGTTGGCATTGGCCGGGGCGCCGGCCACGTTGATGCCGGCCGCCCAGCGAATGCCATCGGCGATGTCGGACTCGTAGCCCCCGCATTTGCCCACCACGCGCACCGGCAGGATCTTGCTGCTCCAGTTGATGCCGGCAATCCCTTGCATGTTGCTGTTGGCCGCGATGATGCCGGCCATCGCCGTGCCATGCCAGCGGCTGTCCGTGACCGGGCAGCCGAACAACGGTCCGCCCACGGTGGTCGATTCAGCCAGGGTCACCCAGTCGCCGGGGTCGGTTGGGTCGGCATCGCGGCAGTTGGGGTCGTTCGGTGTCGTGCTGCACGCGGTGCCGTCGTTCTGGCGCGCGGGTACGGAGACAAAATCGTATCCACCGACCAAGCGGCCGGACAAATCGTTGTGCGCCAGCTTGCCGGTATCGAGGACGGCGATGACGATGCCGGTGCCGCCGGTGCTCACATCCCACGCCACCGGCATGTTGATGCCGCTCGCGGTGCCCAAGTGCCACTGGCTGGCGAACAACGGGTCCGGCGGGTTGGCCTGCGGGAAAAACAGCCGGTCCGGCGCCACCTGCGCCACGTCGCCGCGGGCAAGCAGCGAATCGGCAAGGCGTGCAATCTCTGCGGGCGAGTGTTTGCGGGGCAGCGCGAGGACCATCGCGCCGTTCGCCGTTTCGCGCACCGGCGTCAACACGATGCCGGCGTCCCGCGCGGCACGGGCCAGCGCCGCTGCACGCAGCGACGGACTTTCAGCGCCTGTGGCACTTTTCCATTGCACGATCACCCGATCGGTGTGGCCCGACTCGGCCAGGGACAGGGACGGCGCATCCGGCTGCGGCGCGGCGAATGCAGACGCCACCATCCAGGACGCGATCCAGCAAAGAAGCCGCCCCTCGCCGGGACGGCGGGCAAACCGGTGCATGCGGTGGTCCTGAATTGACCTTGGGGGAAACCATGATATTCCCAGCCCTGTTGCATCGCTTGAAGTCCCATGATCGGGGGACGTCACCGCGGGCCAAGTTTCCCCAGGGGCAGACATGTAAACTCAAGCACTGGCAAGACGAATAGAGCGAAAACGGCCTGCACGCCGCGCCAGTGCTTGAGTTTTGCTCTTGAACTGCGGGCCTAGGCGCGCCGCAGTTTACCCACCACGCCCGTCGGGAAGTAGTACACCGAGAGCACGAACAGCACGCCCAGCCACAGCATCCAGCGGTCCGGCGTGAAGAGGGCGGCCAGCACCGGGATCGCGGAGAGGCCGTCGTGCGCGAGTTTCAACAGCTCCTGCAGGTAGCTTTGCGCCAGCACAAACAGCGCCGCGCCGATCACCGCGCCGTGCAGCGTGCCCATACCGCCAATGACCACGATGAGCAGGACGTCGAGCATGATCTCGAACGAGAGCGTGGCATCGGGGCCGTTGTAACGCAGCCAGAGGGCCAGCATCACGCCGGCTAGCGTGGCGATGAGCGCGGAAATCACCGCCGAGAGCGTGCGGTACACCACCACGCGGTAGCCGATGGCCTCGGCGCGGAATTCGTTTTCGCGGATTGCCTGCAACACCCGACCGAACGGCGAGTTGACGATGCGCAGCAGCGCAAGGAACAGCGTAACCGTCATCGCAAAGAGCAGGTAGTAGCAGATCAGCCGGCCATCCAGGTCCACGCCGAACAGCGGTGTGTCGGACAAGGAAAAACTCGGCGTCAGCCACTCGGGCGGACGGAAATTGAGGCCGTCCTCGCCGCCGGTGAAGTCGGAAAGTTGCGAGGCCAGCGTCTGGAAAGCGGAGGCAAAGGCCAGCGTGATCATGGCGAAAAAAATCGCCCGCACCCGGAGCGAAAACAGCCCGATGGCGAGCGAGAGGATGAGCGAGACCCCCAGCGCCGCACCGATGCCGATCAGCAGTGACGACAAGTCGGACCCCAGGCGCGTGCAGGCGATCGCCACCCCATACGCCCCGATGCCGAAGAACATGGTGTGTGCGAAGCTGACGATGCCGGTGTAGCCGAGCAGGAGGTCGAAGCTTCCCACCAACACGATGAACACCATGATCTTGGCCGCCACGTTGAGCGCCTTCACGCCCGGGATGGCGAAGGGCGTGACGAGGAGCGTGAGCGCGATGG
>CAZTYC010000078.1:6414-11217 GCA_964617435.1 uncultured Burkholderiales bacterium | reverse complement strand
GCGGCGGGTTGGTTGATGCCGGTGACCGTGACCGTGTTCGAGATCACCTGGGTCGATGCGGCGACGTGGATCTGGTTGAGGAACACCAGGGACGCGGGGGTTGAGTCGCACGCCGTCGTGGTGATGCTGTAGGTGCGGGTCAGGGCGCCGACAGTCAGCGTGGCCACGGTATTGGTGTTGCAAACTGACGACGCCGTCTGCCGCAATGTCACGGACTGTCCTGGATTGATGGTGCCAGGCGCGGATGTAAAGGCCCCGTTGTCGATCTGGTACTCGCCCCCACTGATCTGGATGGCCGTATTTGCGGCGATCGAATTGAACACCACCGTGTTGGAGATGTTCACACTTCCCAGTGGAACGCCAGAAACGCCGGCAAACGTGGTCACGCTGGCATCGAGATTCAACAGCCCAATGCCATTTTCGCCATCCATGGCAAACGGGGTGTTGTAAGTGCCGTTGTAGAACCCATAGCCCAATTCACCCTCATCGTTATCTCCCCAGGAAAGGGCCGTTCCACTTGTACGGACACCGTAGGAATTGAAGAGGCCGCCACCGATCGCGGTAAAGCCCGTCACGCTGGTGATCTGGACTGGTGTCAGCCGTGTCGTATAACTTCCATCGCCCAGTTCGCCGAAACTGTTGTCACCCCATGACCAAACAGTCCCATCCGACTTTCGGGCAAGCACATGGGAGGGTGCCGCAATTTCGACGACACCGGTGAGTCCGGTGGCCTGAACCGGCACGGTGGACTGCCCGGTGGTGCCATTTCCGTTCGGCCCGCCTCCAAACGCCCAAACCGTCGTATCCGATTTCAGGGCCGCAGACTGGTTGCTCCCGGCCGCAACCGCAGTCACACCTGAGAGCGACGTGACGCTGACTGGAACAAGGCGATCCACCGTCGAGCCGTCTCCCAGTTGGCCGCTGGAATTTCTCCCCCAAGCTACGACAGTACCGTCACTCTTGCGTGCAAGGGAATGGTAATCCCCCGCCGCGATGTGCGTGACGTTGGACAGTCCGGAAACCTGTACTGGATAGGCATAACTGTCCTGCGTGTTGTTGCCCAGCTGGCCGTAACTGTTGTAGCCCCATGACCAGACCGTGCCATCCGATTTGCGCGCGAGCATGTGGTCGCCACCGACGGCAATGGCGGTGATGCCAGTCAAGCCGGGTACGATCGCCGGTTGCGTGGAGTCGAGGACATCGTTATGCCCCAACTGGCCGTTCTGGTTGTTGCCCCACGTCCAAACCGTGCCATCCGCACGCAAGGCCGCAGAATAATAATAGCCTGCGCCGATTTGTATGGCGCCGGAGATCAATGCCCTGACCGGCACCGAACTGTTGTTCACCGTGCCGTTGCCATGGGCTCCATATTGATTGTCGCCCCATGCGAAGACGGTTCCATTGGTCCTCAATCCCAGCGCGTGCCAGAAATAGCCCTTGATCTGAGCCGGCGTGTTAAACGTTGAGGCGACCGCGCTGAACACCGTGAAAGTTGTCGAAAACGTGCCGATCGTCAGCGTGCCAACCGTCACGACGTCATTGGTGCTTGAGGCCAGCACGCGCATGCACAACGATTGGCCATTGACGACGGATCCGGGTGCGCCCGTGAAGGTTCCCGTGCAGCCGATCGAATATTCCCCGCCAGAGACACTTACCGGTGTCGCCGTGTTGATGCCGGTGACAAGAACGGTATTCGAGACGGCCCAGGTCGATGCCGGTGTGGCCGGCGCATTCTGGAACTCGAAGGCATCGGGTGTCGTAACGCAAGCGGCAGTCGACACCGAGAATGATCGTGGCACGCCGGCAACGGTCACGGTCGCTGTTGCGGTTATCCCGCAAGCGGCGGGGACATTGACGAGGAGTGTGATGCGCTGTCCGGCATTGACCACGCCGCTGACACTTGTGTAGGTGCCGTCGTCGATCTTGTACTGCCCACCGGCCACCGAGACCGCGCTTCCATTGGGCACCCCGGAAACCAGCAATGGGTTGGACGATTGCGTCCCGCCAAAGGGCAGGTTTGTCATGGAGACAAAACTTTGAGCATTCTGGTCCAGGAACAACAGGCCCGCGCCAGCGATGCCCAAGACCGGGGCCGGCAACAGTTGATCCTCAGCAGGCGCAAAACAGACCAGGGTGCCGTCGAGTTTGAGGATCTGGATCGCGGCTTGCGCGGAAGAGATGCCATTGATCCTGTTGTTGCCCATCTGGCCGTCGCTGTTGTGGCCCCACATCCACACGGTGCCATCTGATTTCAGTGCCATCGACTGGCAACCCCCGGCCGCCACATCTGTCATCGAAGCGAGAGTGGCAATGGGTGTTGGCGTCGATCGCCCGTTGGTGGTGCCGTCGCCGAGCTGCCCGTTGATATTGTCGCCCCAGCTCCAGACCTGGCCATTGCCGTGCAGGGTCAGGTGGTGGGGGCCGGCTCCCGTGCCTCCCACAATGCGCAAGTTGTCAATCGACATGTCCACCTGCTGGGGCATAGGCTGGCTGATGAGCCACGCCGTGCCATTGCTGCGCAGGGCGTAGGCGCTGCCGTTGTAGCCACCGGCCGCAATGCGCACCATGTTCGATACGCCGACAACCTGCACCGGCGACGCGCGATCGATCGATGTGCCATCGCCCAGCCGGCCAAACAGGTTCCGGCCCCATGACCAAACCGTCCCATCTGCTTTCAACGCGAAGGAATTTTCCGATCCCGCTGCGACCATCAAGATGCCGGACAAGCCCGGCACCTGAATGGGCGAGGCGCGACTGATCAGGGTTCCGTCTCCCAATTGCCCGTAATCGTTTCTTCCCCAGGTCCAGACCGTTCCGTCCGCGCGGCTGGCGATCGCGTGGCCGACACCTGCGGACATGGAGGTGATTCCCGCCAGGCCTGGAACCTGGACCGGAGCGGAACGGTCGGTAGTGGTTCCATCGCCCAGTTGTCCGAATGCATTGCTGCCCCATGCCCACAACGTGCCGTCCACGCGTAACGCCATGGTGGCTTCATCGCCTGCCGAGATGTTTTTTGCACCGGCAAAGCCTGCAATCACCGGCGTGAGCCTGCGCGTGGTCGTGCCATCGCCCAGCTGTCCTGACGAATTGCGGCCCCATGCGACGATCTTTCCGTCAGATCGCAGCGCCACGGCATGATGGGTTCCCACCGCAATCTGCGGCGTGACATTCTTCCAGTCAAACGCCATTTGCACGGCCGCCTGCGCGTTGGCGATCCCGCTGCCGCACAGGGAGGGCGTGCAATCCGCCTGCGACGGGCCGGGCATGACGGCGGTGGTGTTGGTTGGAAACGGGCGCGTCGTGGTAACAAGCAGGTCTTTAAGGTTTTGCGGAGTCAGCTCCGGCGTGACCGAGAGCATCAATGATGCGATGCCGGTGACCTGCGCCGCCGCGATGCTGGTGCCCACCACAGTCTGGTAGTAATCGTTGTTAGCGCCCGGCGACGTGAGACCCTGGTTGAAGGTCGTCAGAATGGCTTCATTGTTGGCTGAGCCTGACCCCCCGGGGGCCGAGAGCGCGATCGGCGTGCCGAAGTTCGAATACGTGGGCTTGCCGCCGTTCTTGTCCACCGCGCCGACGGCAATCACGCCGGTGCAGTTACCCGGCGAGAATCCAACCGCCCCTGCATTGTTGTTGCCCGCAGCAGCGATGACGGCCACGCCCGCGCCGAGCACGTCGCTGATCGCGGACTGCATTACGGCAGAGCAGATGCCGGCTGATGCCAGGCTCATGTTGGCCAGTCGTGCCGGATTGGCATTGGCCGTGACGCCGGGGATGGCCAGACCGGCGGCCCAGCGCAACCCGTCCGCAATATCCGATTCGTAACCGCCGCATTTGCCAACTACGCGAACCGGCAGTAGACGCGAATTCCAATTGATCCCGGCGATACCGGCGGCATTGTTGCCGGCCGCACCGATCACACCGGCCATTGCGGTTCCGTGCCATCGGCTGTCGCCCACAGGGCATCCCGCCAGGGCGCCGGATTGGCTTTCCGCAAGGGTGATCCAGTCCCCGGGATCGGAGGCATCGGTGTCACGCGCATCGCCGTCATTGCTTCGCTCCAGGCCGGAGACAAAGTCGTGGCCGCCGATCCACCGGACCGCGAGCTCGTTGTGGGGGAGTTTTCCGGTGTCGAGCACGGCGATCACCAGGGAGGGAGACCCCGTACTGATGTCCCAGGCACCCGGCGCATTGATCCCGTTGGTGGCGGAGAGCGCCCATTGCTGCGCGAATTGCGTATCGTTGGGCGTCAGCTGCGGCAGGAAGATGCGGTCCGGCAGGACTTCCTCGACATCCGCATCGCGGGACAACTTGGCCGCCAACGCCGTGATCTGGCCCTTGTTCTTGGGCTTGTCCATTCGAAAGACTTGGGAGCCATCCCCCATGCTCTTGACCGGCTTGAGCGATTCGCCCCCGGCGGCGGCAAGTCGGTTGGCCAGGGATTGCGATTTTATGGCGCGCTGGCCGACGGAGCCGTTCTTGATCTCCAACGCAAATGCCGGCTTGACACGAACGATGATGCGGTCCGTATCAACATCCACCACCGGGGACGGCGCTGCAGCGGCGAAGCACGCCTGCATACCGGACAAGGCCGCAACAAGGGCCCAGCCGGCCATCCCTTCTCCCCAATGGGCCGCCTTCGCATTACAAGATTTGCTCATTGCAGCGCTCCAGGCTGGCCGTTTGGTTGCAATTGTGGAATGTAACTTACCGGCGCGACTCTGAATCGGCAAGCGTGTTCACACAATGAAACATTTCACACGGGGATACCGTTCATCGCGCCGTTCGTCGGCACCTACCCGT
>CAZTYC010000078.1:0-6314 GCA_964617435.1 uncultured Burkholderiales bacterium | reverse complement strand
GGGCCCTATTCGCGCTGGCCGGCCTCGGTGACCAGTTTCCCGCTGTTGAACAGCAAGAGCCCCACCGGCATGGCGATGACCATCAGGAACCAGAGCGGGCCGGTGGGGTAGGGGGTGGACCAGACGTTGACCAGGGCGGCCATGGCCAGTGCGCCGGAAACCACACCGAGGATGGCCAAAAAGTGGCCGGTCAGCCGCATCAGCGGCGCCGCGCCCGCCTTGGCGGCGAACATCATCGCCGTAAACAGGCCCGTGCCGATGCACAGCGGAAACGCGATCCAGAGCGGAAAGACCTTGGGCATCAGGTCCGGGATGAAATAGGCGCCGAGGATCGCGCACCCGGCCACCACGCCAAACGCGGTGACGATCCAACCGATGACTAGGCCTGGGGACATGGCGACTCCTCTGCATATTGACTGGGCGACCGCGCCGAAAGGTTAACGCATATGCCGCAGTATGAAAACCGGCGGCCGGCAAGGTACCGCCGAAGGCATGCAATTGAAGCCGAATGATTGACCCAGGTAGGCGCGAAGGCCGTGCAATTCCGGTATTCTCCAACCGCCAACATGAACCTGATTCCCCAACGTTTTACCCCCGAATGGGAGGTGGAGTTCCAGGCCTCGCGACGCGAGGCGCTGGCCGAAATCAACGCCACCACCTACGGGTTTGTCGCCACGCTCGTCATGGTGTTTTGCGCCTGGGACTGGTATGTGGACCCCACCGGCTGGCAGCATGCCTTGCCCATTCGCGTGCTCGGCGCCGCCACGGCCATCGCACTCGGGGTCCTGCAAAAGCAGTCCGGCCGCGTGGATTGGGCGCCGGCGATTGCCAAGGCCCGTTTTGCAGCCACCACGCTTGCCGTGGCCGGCGCGCTGCTGGTGCTGGACCAGGGGTACGAATTCGGCATCGCCGGCCTGGTTTCCATGGTGCTTGTGGGCCCCTATCTGGCGATGGACCGGCGCGACCTGCTCAAGTTATACGCGCTGCCTGCGGTGGGCATCGCGTTGATTCTTTCGTTGGGTCGCTTCAACCAGTTTGCCATCGTCAATTCCACCATCTTCCTGGTCCTCGCCGTTCTCATTGGCATGATCCTGGCGCGGGTTCTGGAAGTGGCCAACCGGCGCGCGTTTGCCCTGGAGATGCAGTTGAAGGTCGAGGCGCGCACGGATTCCCTCACCGGGCTCACCAATCGCCGGGCGATGGAGGCCGCTGCTTCGGCCGAACTCAAGCGCGCGCGCCGCATTGGCGCCGTCACGTCCGTGATGAGCCTGGATATCGACCATTTCAAGGCCGTCAACGACCGTTTTGGACATGATGTGGGCGATCAGGTCATCGTGACGGTCGCCCGCGCGGTTCAGGCGGTCATCCGGGAGACGGACACGCTGGCACGCTGGGGCGGCGAGGAGTTTCTCGCCTTGTTGCCCTCCACGTCCCTGAACGATGCAAGCGCCCTTGCCGAACGCATCCGTTTGGCCGTGGCCTCTGCGCCGATGCCGATGGGCAACAACGAGCAGGTAACCGTGAGCATCGGCGTGGCGGCGAGCGACGAGGCGATCGAGGACCTGGCCAACGCGCGCTGGGTGCACATGTTGCGCGCCGCCGATACGGCGCTCTACCGTGCCAAGCAAAGCGGCCGCAACCGCGTGTGCACGGCCCAGCCGGAAGCGGCACCGGAAAACTGACCGTTCCTGGGATTCTCGCGGTCCTTCCGGATTTGCGAGCAGCTGCCGCTCCAATCCCCGGCCCGCAATGTCCGCAAGGGGTCAGAGCGCGAGGCGATCCAGCGCTTTTTCCGCTTCCATGCGTTCGTAATCGCCCAGCTGGCGCGCGGCCTTGCGATACGCAGCGACCAGGTCGGCATCCGCCGGCATGCGGCGGGCGATCTGGGTCAAGACGTTGCCGGCCTCATGATCGGAATCGAAATTGCGCACCACGCCGATGACGGCCGCGTATCCGGCGGCATCGAGCTTTGCTTGCCGCAGCAGGGCGTTCAGCACGCGCGCCTTTTCGTAATCGGAATCGATCTCCCGTGCGCAGGCGACAAACGCCTGGACCTGCAATGCGGTGGGCGCGGTGAAGTGGCGGGAAAGCGAGATCAGGGCGCTGGCGCGCTCGTAGTCGGAATCGATTTCACTGGCCGCCGCGATGATGCGCTCGATCGCATCGGCATTGAGGCTCGCCCCTTTGGACAGGGCCTCGGCAATCTGGCGCTTTTCGTAATCGGAATCGACTGCGCGCATCGTACTGCGCCACGCGGCGCTCACGCCCTCACCGGTGGCCAGGGCAGGAGCCAACGCTTCCAGGACTTGCCGCTGTTCGTAGGAGGAATCCATGCCCGCCACCTGGTTCAGCAAGGCGATTTGCGCACCGGGCAGGAGGGGCTGCCTGCCGATGAGCGCCGCCAGCACGTTGCGCTTTTCGTAATCCGAATCGATGGCGCGCGAAACTCTCAGGAATTGTTCCGTTTCCGGGCTGGACAGTATGGCGTTGCCGAGCAGCGCCAGCAGGTGCCTGCCGCGTGAATGATCGGACGCGATGCGATCCGTTTCGGAAAGCACCGCGGATACGCCGCCCTGGGCAAGCAGGCGCTTCACACGGGGCTCGACATTGGCGGCGGTCTCCCGTGCAATGCGCTTGATTGATTCCGCAATCCATTGGGTGGCGGCGGCATCGATCGTGGCGTCGGTATTGTTGATGCGATAGGTCTTCCGGATGCCGCCGGGGGCGCTGGCATCGGACTTGAAATCGATCATGCGGGTGATCCCGGCGCGCTTGTCCAGAATGGTCAGGCGCCCCGAAAGGCGCGACACATCATCTTCGGCTTCCGTGAACTCCACCGTGCCGGTGATGCGCGAACGGAACGACTGCCCGTTCGAGTTTTCCACATAGGTGGATCTGGCGCCGGAAAGCCCGAAGGCATCGAGCACGGTGGTCACCAAGCCGGCGTGGGCGGGATTGGAGAGCCCCAAGGCGGCGGCGCAGAGCAGGGCGGCGGTGTTCAAGTGAATGGGTCGGTTCATGTTCGGGGCTCGGTGGACGATGGACCGCAGTCTAGGAAGCCGGGGCGTAAGTGTCGCTGGTGCGGGGACGAAATGCAGATTGCGCGGGACGAAGCGTGGTTGCGGTGAGACACCAAACCCCAGCACTGGCAAGGCGTTTGGGGCATTCCGGGCTCAAAAGCCGCGCCGGTGCTGGGGTTTGAACGGTGGCGCAGCGTTTCCGGAATCGAACCGATGGTAAAGTCTTGGCCCGCAATCCCGCCCATCGTTTGACGTCCCGCATGCCGATCAATCCCCCGCTCCCCGCCTTGTCCGATCCAGATGCCGGAAGGTTCGTCGCCGATGCGTGGGCGGACGACGTGATTGCGCGGATTCTGGGCGACTGGGAAGCGCCCGCGCCTGTACCGGCAGGGATGGGAGAAGGCGTTGAACTGGCCACCCGCGTTGCAAGCCAATGGGCAGCCCAGTGGCGCCGGCTGGACGAAGTCACGGATGACTTCGCGCGTTGGACCAGCAACAGCGCGGTCCAGGAGTGGAAACCGCCGCAAACTGGCATGGTCGCCCCCGTCCAGGCCGCATTGGGAACGTATCTGGAGGCCTCGCGCGCCATGCCGGAGTGGGCCGATGCAAAGAAGATCGAGCGCGCCGAGGCGTTGTTCATGGACAACGGCGTGCTGTCCGTGGTCCTGCTGTTCTGCTCCAGCCTGCCGGAGTGCTATGTGCTGCCCGACCTGTCCGCGGTCCTCAACGCCACGGGGCAGCTGGTCAATCATGCCGATTACCGGATCCGGCAGACCGGCGCCATGATTTTCCCGGTGATGAACGACGGCGGCTTGTGCACGCCGGCCGGTTTGGGAATTGCGCAGGTGATGAAGGTCCGCTTGATCCACGCCACGATCCGCAACCTCATCCTGCGCGAGAACCCCGCCGCGGCGCTGCTGGCGATGCAATCCACGGGGGAGGGCAAGAGTGCCGGCATCGTCCCGCCGATCGAGGGCCTGGCCGCCACCAAGGACATGCACCAACGATTGTTCGGCATGGGCTGGAACGCGGCGGAGCGCGGGCTGCCCTGCAACCAGGAGGAACTCGCCTACACCCTGCTGACCTTCTCTTATGTGTACCTGCGCAGCCTGCAGGTGCTCGGCCTGGGCTACGACAAGGAAGATGAGGAGGCGTTTCTCCACGCCTGGAACGTGGCGGGGCATTTCCTCGGCATCGAGCGGCAATTCATGGCCTGGGACATGGTGGAGGCCAAGTCGATGTTCGACACCCTTCAGGCCCGCGGGCGCATGCGCGTCAGCGCGCGCCTGAAAAGCAACCCGAGCGAGCCCGATCCGCGGCCTGCGCTGGGCAAGGCGCTCATGGACGCCATGTCGAGCGTCATTCCGTGGACGATTTTCCAACCCTTCCCGGTGCTGCTCACGCGCCACCTGTGCGGGCCGCAGACGGCCCGGGACCTGGGCATCGACCAACCCGTCGCCACCAGCGCGCGGGTGCTGTTTACGGTGATCGTGGCTGCCGCGCGCGTGATCGATTCGGTGGTGGGCGCCGTCGCGCCGGGTTTCTGTGTGTCGCGCTGGCTGACAAAAAAGCTGGGCCGGCCGCTGACGTACCAGCTGATGATGGCGCAGACCCGGTCCCTGAAATTGCCGACCCACCTGCGACACCACATCGAAGGCATCCTCGCGCGCTGGAGCGGTCAATAGGCGCCATGATGCGGGCATTTCTCGGCCTTCTGCTGGGCCTCCTCTGCTGCATTGCGCTTCCTTCCAGGGCGACCGAGCCGGTCGTGCTGGAAGATGCCATGCGGCGCATCGAACTGTGGCCGCACACGCGGGTCCTGTTTGATGCCGAAAGGTCGCAGTCCATCGGCCAGGTCGTCGCGGCCAGCCACCGGTTCATGCCGCCCACCGGCGCCTATGCCACGCTGGGCATGCGCCCGGAGGCCGTCTGGCTCCTGGTCCAGTTGCAGGCCGCGGACAACACCGAGGGCGACTGGATCCTCGACTTCGACTACACGCTGCTCAATGAGATCGACGTCTACGTGGTCTCGGGCGGCACTGTGGTCAAGCGCATCCGGACGGGCAACGAAGTCAAGGCGGTGGAACGGCCGATGACCGGGCGGACCCACGCCGCGCTGCTGGAGTTTGAGCGGGGCAAGTCCTACCAGCTGTTCATCCGGGTGGACAGCATCGGCGCCAAGATCCTCCCGTATTCGATCGCCAAGGTCGCCGCGTTCCATGAACGCGCGTTGAACGAGCAAATGATCCAGGGCGTGCTGGCCAGCCTGGCGTTGTTCCTCGTGTTGTACAGCCTGCTCAAATGGATCAGCCTGCGCGAGGCGCTGTACGGCAAGTACGCGCTGCTGGTGACCATGAGTGCGCTGTTCTCGGTGCATTTCTTCGGTGTGGGCGAGCAATACCTCTGGACCGACATCGTGTGGATGCAGAAACGCTTTGCCGGATTTGCCGCATTGATGGCGGCCGGCGCGACGGCGTTGCTTGTCGAGGATGCCCTCGGCTCGGATCTCGGCGATCGCATGCGCGTCGCCTTGCGCGCCGTGGCGGGCATCCTGTTTCTGGCCGCGCTGGCGCATGGCCTGGACTTGATCAGCATCCGGACCGTGGGCCTGTTCATGAGCACCCTCGGCCTGGCGCCGGCATTGATGGGCCTTCCGGGCGCCATCCGCCGCGAGAAGCGCGGTGACAGCACGGGCGCCTATTTCATCATCGCCTGGGTCGGATACTTCATCGCCAGCGCCGTCATGGTGGGCGTGGTGCGGGGTTACGTCGGCGCCACCCCGTGGACGCTGCACTCCTTCCAAATCGGCGCCACCTTCGACATGCTGGTGTTCATGCGCATCGCCAACCTGCGGTCCGCGCTGCTGCACCGCGAGGCCCAGCGCGCGACGCGCGAGCGCGAATCCCTTTTGTCGATGGCGCATACCGATCCGCTGACCGGCCTGGCCAACCGTCGGGGTTTGAACGAAGCGCTCAGCGGCGCCGTGCTGGAGGCCTCGGCCGCCCGGTCGCTGGCGGTGTATGTAATCGACCTGGACGGTTTCAAACCCGTCAACGACCAGCACGGCCACGACGCGGGCGATGAACTGCTGATTGCAGTCGCCAAGCGACTGCGTGCCGGCGTGCGGGCCGGTGATACCGTGGCGCGCATCGGCGGCGACGAATTCGTGGTCGTGTCCGCCGGGCTGTCTGGCACCGGGCAGGCGATGGACATCGGCGCCAAGCTGCTCGACGCCTTCGCCTCGCCGTACGCCGTCCATGACCGCACTGTGGCCATCGGCGCCACCATCGGCTA
>CAZTYC010000077.1:1954-11222 GCA_964617435.1 uncultured Burkholderiales bacterium | reverse complement strand
CCGATGGCGCGCGCCTTGATGCGCATGTTGATGTCCTTGGACACCAGCACGACATTGCGTTTGGGGTTGTGGTGCTGGAGATCGAGCGCGACGGCAAGGATCTGGTTGTCCGCCTTGCCGCTGTCTGGCAGGGCATTCGGAAACTCGATGCTGACCGGCCGGGTTTGCAGCAGCAGCTTCCCGCTCGCCTCGCGCGTGCCGAAATTGGTGAGCGGCACGCCGGTTTCGATGTCGCCTTCCTGGCTCGAAATGATGTCGTCGATGAACCGGCTGGCCTGCCGCGCATTGCGCGCCACTTCGGTCATACCCTTCTTGTTGTTGTCCAGTTCCTCGAGGGTGATCATCGGGAGGTAGACATCGTGTTCCTCGAAGCGGAACAACGAGGTCGGATCGTGCATGAGCACGTTGGTATCGAGCACGAAGAACTTGGTGGGCGACTTGGGCGGCGGCGACTTGGGGGCGGATCGATGTGCCAAAGGAGGTCCTGACGGGAGGGTTATCGGGATTTCGGGAATCGCAAGCGAAGAAGACAATCCGGCTCGCCGGACTCGACGCGTTCAAAAGTGAAAAACCCTCTTGAGCGGGCCGCCGCAAGAGGGTTCGATAGATTCGGTGAAGCGCGGAGAATGGTCAAAGACTTGTCTGTGAGGTTGCCCTGCTTGACGGATATTACACGGATTTCGCGGCGTCCAGCACGGCCGCCGCGTGGCCGTCCACCTTGACGGCGCGCCATTCGCGCAGGATCTCGTTGCGCGGCCCCATCAGGAACGTGGAACGGTCCACGCCCATGTACTTGCGGCCGTACAGGGACTTTTCACGGATGACATCGAACAGCCTGCAGACCTTCTCATCAGGGTCCGACAACAGTTCGAACGGATAGCCCATCTTGGCCTTGAACCGCTCGTGGCTGGCCACGCTGTCACGCGATACGCCGAAGACCGCAACGCCCGCCTTGAGGAAGTCGGCATGCAGTTGCTTGAACTGCGTGCCTTCAAGCGTGCACCCCGGCGTGTCGTCCTTGGGATAGAAGTACAGCACATAGCGGTGGCCGCGAAAGGCGGCGCTGGAGAAGCGCTGGTTTCCCGTTGCCGGCAGTTCAAAGTCTGGAATCATTTTTTGGGGCCTCCGAGGGATGTGGCGGATGTTTGGGCGGGCGTCAGTTGATGATGCGCCCGGGATACGGATCTGTGGACAAGAACAGGTGGCCGCTCCTGCCCGGCACCTCACCGGCACGGGCCTGGAAATAGGGCAGGGAATTTCTTGCCTGTTCCTCGAACAGAGTTCTGGTCGAAACCAACCGGAAACCCTGTTCCTTCCAGCCCGTGATGAGTTTTTCAAATTCCGGCAGCAGCTTCATGCCCTCAAGCTCTGCATGCAGCGTGAAGACATGATCCGCACCGTCGTTCAACCCGCTGGATGCGCCAGGATGGCTCGAAGAACGCGCCAGGACGTGCTCGTGAACGTTGGTCTCGGTGCATCCCGGATTTCCAATCAGTTCATCAAATGTGGGAAGGTCCGTCGGCAGTTGCGGGCAATCAATCACCTCGCCTTCGAAGACGGGATAGTGCGCCATGGCAGCCGTTGCATTGGTCCGCCCGTCGGAGCAATAGTCAAACCCTGCACTGGCAGCAACGCGGAGCGCCGACTTGGGCATTTGCCATCCTGCGGCGCCGTGGGTCCTTGCCGGCTCCCGGAAGATTTCCTGATAGCGGTCCTGGGCCCGGCCGATTTGGGCGTGGATCCAGTCCGCCTTCGCATCCGACACGTTGTTCTGCCACCCGACATGGTCCCACGCATGGATACCGGTTTCGAATCCGGCATCACGGACACGTTGCATTTCAGTCTTGCAAAGCAGGCCGATATCCGGCCCCGGCAGCAACGTGCCGTACAGCAGCGTGGGAAACCCGTAATGCTTGGTGACGGAGGTCCGTCGCACTTTTGAGAGAAAGCCCGGGCGCAAGGCCCGGCGGATGGCGCGCCCGGTGTGATCGGGCCCCAGGCTGAACAAGAACGTCGCGCCAACTTGATGGCGGGTGAACAGTTCCGCAAGCCGCGGAACACCCTCGCGCGTTCCGCGAAGGGTGTCTGCATCCACTTTGAGGGCGATGGCGGGCACGTTGGAATTTCCAAATGAATCTGTCAAAAAAAAACCGCATCCTTGCGGATGCGGTTTTGGTCAGGAAACCGCGATCAATACGGCTGACGCGAGATCACCTTGGTCTGTGTGACGCCATTCACCGTGTAGGTCATGATGGCGTTGCTTTGGTCGATAAACGTCAGGGTCATGACGCCCACCTTGGTGACCGTGAAACTGGCCGCCACGTATTGGACACCGAGCCACGCAGAGCTTGTGGAGCTGTAAATGTCGCCGGTGAAGACGTTGCCGTTCCAGGTTCCGCCCGGAACCCCGAACCACGTGGCATTGCCCTGGGCGTTGTAGGTGTACCAGACCGGGAACAGCACACGGCTTTGCTGCGAGATATTGATGCCCCAGCCGTTTTCACCGATACCGCCCCACCACATGTCGCCCACCTGCAGCCTGGGCTGGCCGTCGTCCGTGGCAAAGGCCATGCGGCTGATCTGCTTGGTCCCGCTCACACCATTGATGGTGTAGTCGAGCCTTGCCGCGGACGCGCTGGTGTAGGTCACAGTCGCCGTGCCCACTGCGCCATTCGTCGCGCCGCCTGGCCGGAACAACGAAGCGTCGTACGCCGAGAAGGGTGACGAGGTCGGTTGGTACAGCGCGCCCGTGAATGCCGTTTGCTGCGCATTCCAGGTTCCATCCGGCATGGCATAGAACACCGGCTTGCCGGAACCGTCGTACACATACAGCACGATGAATTGCTTCAGGCCATGCTGCGTGATCGAGACGCCCCAGCCGTTTTCCGTCGACCCGGCCCACCACATGTCGGTGAAGTCCTGCGGACCGGAGGCCGCTGCAGTCACCGGATAGACGATCTGCTTGAACCCGGTATTCAGGGGGTAATTGACCACATAGCTATGGTCACCCGCGGTGATCGAGCTCACCGTGCAGGTCGCCACGCCAATTTCGGTACTGCCCGGCAGCAAGCTGACCGCCAGCGACGAGCAGCCGCTCAACGCCGTGCCATTTTCGAAGAAGGTCACGGGATTCGTCAGCGACTTGCCGACGACCATGGCCTTCAGTGTGAACGGCCTGCCCGCCACCACTTGCAGCGGCGTGGAAGCCACGCTCAAGGTGACGGCGTTCACATCCACGAGCTGCTGGTAGGTCAGGCTGCCTGGCGCGTTACCGTTGCCACCGCTGTAGTTGATCGTGAAGAACATCGGGTTGACCACCAGCAACTCACCCGGGATGACACACGTCGCCTTGGCATTGACCAGCGGAACCGCCGTACACACCGGAGACTGCACACCGGATGGCGCGCCGGACAATACCGACACCGTGCCGGTCGGGTTGGTGCCGTTGATGCTGATGTTCAGCGTCACGGCCTGGCGGTAGTTGCTCGGGTTCGCCGACGGCGTCACCACAATGCCTCCCAGCGGAATGATCTGGAAGCTGACGGTGACCGGTGTGGCCGCCGCAAAGTTGGCGTTGCCAGCCTGCGTTGCCGTCACCGTGCAGGTACCCAAGATCACTGTGGTGAGCGTCGCGCCATTGGTGCCGCCTGTGGTGCAAACCGTCGGCGTCGTCGAAGCAAACGTCACGGGCAGGCCAGACGATGCGGTGGCCGCCAAGGTTGCGGTGGTCGTCAATTGCACGCTTCCAGGACCCGCGAAGGAAATGGTTTGCGTTCCCTGTGTGATCTGCACCGATTGCTGAACCTGCGGAGCCGCCGCGAAATTCGCATTGCCGGCCTGGTTGGCATTGATCGTGCACGTACCCAGAGTGATCGGGGTAAACGAGGCGCCGCTCACCGAACAGACCGCCGGGGTCGCGCTGGTGTAGGCAACGGCCAGGTTGGAGGAGGCCGTCGCGACCGGATTCAACGGAATCGCCGTTGCGGAAAAACCGCGCGGCGAGGTCTGCGCATTGAACGTGATGGTCTGAGTCGCCTGTGTGATCACCACGGTCTGCTGCTGCTGCGTCGCCGCGTTGTAATTTGCGTCACCCGCCTGGTTGGCGTTGATTACGCAGTTACCTACGGTGATCGCAGTCACGTTGGTTCCACTCACCGAGCAGATGGTCGGCGAGCCGCTCGTGTAGGTGATGGCGAGCGGCGAGGTCGTGGTCGCCACCGGCGCGATGGCGAACGGCGTTGCGCTGAATGGGCGAGATGCCGTCGTCTGAGCCGGGAAGGTGATCGTCTGATTGGCCTTGTTGACTGTAACCGAAATCGCCTGCGTGGCATTCGGCAAGTTGCCGTTGCTCGCAACCAAGTTGATGGTAAATGTACCCACCGCGTTAGGCGTTCCCGTAATGGTTGCTGATCCGGGGGCGCCTGCGGTAAAGACCAAATTGGCTGGCATGGCGCCTGACAGCGAAATCGTCGGGGTTGGTCCACCAACTGCGGTGACATTGAAGGTCGCCATTGCAGTCCCAACCGTAAGGGCAGGAATTGTTGTCCCGGACGTAAATGATGGCGTTGCGCTCAATACGGGCATGACCATCACCGTTGAAGACGCTGCGCTGGTCAACATTGATTGATTCGTTGCGGTAACCGAGCATGAATATGTGTTGCCGTTAGTCAAGCCGGAAACCGTAATGGGCGATCCGTTGCCGGACGCGGATGAATTGGGCGTGCCCGCGCAGGTCACTGTGTAGGCATTGCTGGCTAAGAGCGGCGAACCGCCCGTGTTGGTCACCGGGCTGAATGAAATGGTCGCTGTACCATTCACCGCAGTACCTGACACGCCCGTGGGTGCAGCAGGAGCCCCAGCGTTAATCGCAAACGTTTGTTGGACCTGCATTGCAGCGGAATAGGTGGTTCCCATATTTACGCCACCCGCCTGGTTGGCGTTGATGGTGCAATTGCCAGCCGCCACAAACGTCACTGTAGTTCCGGAAACCGTGCAAATACCCGCAGAAGCTGGTGCGGCCGTAAACGCCACAGCAAGGCCAGAAGTTGCCGTTGCAGAAATCATCAACGGACTCGCACTGAAGGGCTGAGCGCCTGGGTTGTTAAATGTAATGGTTTGCGTGGCAGCAACCACCGTCATCGATTGCGCCAATGTCGTTGGCGTACCGATACCATTTGATGCACGAACCGTGAAGTTATAGGCACCAGGCATCGACGGTGTACCGCTCAACACGCCAGCCGTACTCAGGGTCAAACCGGGTGGAAGGGTGCCTGCGGTTACCACGTCAAATGTTGGTGCAGGCGATCCGGAAGCGGTGTAATTCACGGCGCCGATTGCCGTGCCGGAAGTAGCCATTGCTGGCGCCGAACCCATGATTGCGCCTGGCGCTTGTTGCAGGTTGACGACAATCGTCGGAGAAATCGGTGTGCTGACGAACCCAGCAGTCAAGCAACTCGATCCTTGTGTCTTGGTAATTAGGTCAGACACTCCGCCAAGCCCCAACGTATAACTACTTGCACTCGCTCCATTAGGAGTAATTGTAAAGGTGACAAGCAAAATCCCGTCCGCCGGAGCCGGTGCGTTTGGCGAACCTGAAGATTTGGTGAAACCGTAATCCGTCCCCTCAGTTGGAGAATCTATCGAGACGGGAAATCCTGGTGCTTGAGTGGCATCGTATCCAGTAGGTGGCGTAGAGGTCGCAGTTACTCTAAACAACCCGGATTCGCCGGCGTTTGCGGCTACAAGTTGTACCGTTGTTCCACAAAGCCCTCTCGCAGATGCGGCAATATCCGCACAAAGCGAAACTTGGAAGGGATTGCCGGGGGTATAGCTTGTTGTCGTTGATCCACCGCAGGTCGCGCCAGATACAAGACGCGCCGACTGAGCCTGCACTGGCCCGCTCGTCGCTAGCAAGGCAAATCCAACCAAGAGGAGTTGAAGCGTACGCTTGACCCAATTCATGTTGCCTCCGGCCACAAAATATTTTGTCGGTTGGTTCATTTGAATTCTTTATTTAGTGTTCAGGTTATTAGTGTATGGATCAGCGAACTTCATGGCGCGAGACTGGTACCGGAACGGCCCTTGACCAGCAAAATATCTCCTGCCGAAATTGCTCCCGACGCATCTATGTCAAAGGTGAAATTGCTCAGGTTGGTTGACTGTCCACTCTTGCCTTTGACCAGCAAGACGTCACCGCCAGTAACCGATCGAGTGTTGTCCATGTCGCCCATCAGGAAGCCGACATTGACAGATGCCGTGCCAGCGCCGTTGACCCCGCTTAGCGATATCGTGAGGCGCTTGTTGACCAATACGGCCCCCGTCAACGTCACGGTGACTTCATTGCCGGCAAACGTTACCATCGGTGAACCGATTCCGGTCATCATCGCGGAATCGGTCGTAGTGGCGCCACCAACGGAAGTGATCGCGTTGTTGAATTCAAAGACAATCTGGTGGCCGGCGCCGACGTCGCGAGGCTCAACAGTCAACGCACCATTCAGTGGTGCTGCGGTATCGATCGGCAGGTCAAAGACACCTGCAGCCCCGTGGGTCTTGCGCGAATTGACGCCCACCAGCGTCAGCATGGCGGCAGCAGATGGCGTCACCATGACGGAGCCGGACGAGGGGCCGGTGCCAAGCGCATTGGTTGCCGTCACAGAGCAGGCGTAAGTCACGCTGTTGGTCAACCCTGTCACCGTGATGGGGGACGAGTTGCCGTTTGCCGAGACCCCGCCGCACGTAGCCGTATATGTCGTGATTTGGCTCCCACCGTTTGAACTCGGTGCAGTGAACGCCACAGAGGCCTGGGCGTTACCCGCAGTGGCCGCGCCGATCGTGGGTGCACCAGGGATGGTGCCGACAATGCCAAATGACTGGCTTACATTGGTAGCGGCCAGATACTGCGCGTTGCCTGACTGGCTGGCAACGATCGTGCAAGTCCCAAGCGAAACCATCGAAAGCGCGTTGCCCGACACGGAACATACGTTGGGCGTATTTGAAGACAGGACAACGGACAAGCCTGATGTGGCCGTTGCCGTAAGGTTGACTGTCGCCGCAGAGAACGTCTGGGTACCCGGGTTGACAAAATTGATTGTCTGGCTGGCCTGGCCGGAGACCGTCAATGTGAATGCCTGTGTGGCCATTCCGCTCCCATTGCTGGCGGTCACCATGAGCGAGAATGCGCCGGAGTTAGTGGGCACCCCGGACAACACCCCTGACGACGCGTTCAAAGACGCAGCGCTCATGCCGTTAGGGAATGTGCCAGTGACACTGAAATTGGTGGCGCCCGGTGCCACAAAAGTAAACGTGTTCATTGCATTCACGGCAAACGTGGCGCTGGTTGCATTGGTAAACACCGGAGCCAACGTCTTGTTCAGCGTAAACGACGCGGAAATCGGCTGTTCCGTCGGAACCGTTGTCTGACCGCAGGTCCCGTCGGCATCAACAGCCACGACGGATACAGGGGACAGACTGATCACATAACTGTTAGCTGTCGCGGAGGAATCCGGCTGAAGATTGAACGTGCCAAGGATCTGGTTGGCTGCCGCAGCAACAGACCCTGAACTGGTTCCGCCAAAGTCTGCGACAGCCGCAGGATTGCTGATGGCCAGCGGGGTCGGGGTAGGTGAAGAATTCGGGTCGTTGTAGTTTGCGCCGAGCGTAAATGGCGCGACGACGCTGAATTTTCCGCTTTCGCCAACTGCAGATTGAAGCAGAACCGTGTGTCCGCAAGTTGCGGTAGGGGCCGTTGTCGTCATGCAGAGCGTCACCTGCACAGGCGACCCGCCTGGAGTGAAAGATGCGCTGCTGCTTCCGCCGCAGCCGTTGCCCGCAGAGAAGAACACGCTGACCGCAGCATTCGACGGCATGGCCCACGCCGAGAGAACTAGCGCCAGAACAGGAAACAGGCGGGACATTCTTGAAAGAAGGTTCATCTTTTGCCTCTTGTCAGTAGTTCTGGCAGTGGATGGGCATGCTGCAATGCGAACACCTGCAACAGCACCCACGAGCGCTAATTTAGCAGATTCAGGATACTCCTCCACGAACCTGGAAAACAACGCCCAAATAGGGGATAGCGCGCAAACTTCATGAAGATTCTTGGTCTTGTAATGCATTACGCAAAAAATGCGCCATGCCGGACATTCTTGCCACCAATGCCTCTGCACGGGTGTTAAATCCATCACTATTTTGCGCAATTCGTCGAAGCCGTCATCTTCGTCCTGTCTGCAATAGAGCAATTGTCGTGCCGAACGGCTTTGCGGCTCCTTTACAGGAGTCCCATTCTTGCGCAGAGCATGTCCTTCTCTGGATTCCAGGCCCGGTGCGATTCACGATCCCCATACGTCTAGCGCACAATTTGTTCAACTGAGTTTCAGTCTTCGAATGGCGCGCGCCCAGGTTGCGATCTCAGCCGGTAAGCCGGCATCGCGGCGGTAGCGCAGCGCGACATACGTCTGTATTAGCGGGCCCGTCTTTCTCGCCACTTCCGGGTTGGCTTGGTGCAACCGCGCTTCCAGTGCCACCGGACCTTCGAATGGCGCGCGCTCAACGCCAATCTTGGCCAATTTCAGGCACAGTTCTTCCCATGCCGCGACGACCGGGTCCCTTCGACGCATTAATTGATGCAACAGCACAAAAACTGCTGCCAACGCCCCCGCAAGCGCGGAGCCGATCAGCAATGCTTTCGCCAAGTCGCGCCAATCGGCATCCTGAATGTTGAACCAGGCGGACATGACCATCCGTTGCCGATCAGGATTGAATCCAACAACCCATTGATTCCATTGATTATTGATGGCATCCCAGGAAAACGCCACGCGCTTGAGCACCCCCAACTTGTCGTAACCGGCCACGGTATCGAACATGTCCAAGGGACCTAGCGCCTCGGTCATGCCCCGATTGATGCGCAGCGGTGACACCGCAAAGGTCGGGTCCGCACGTACCCACCCGAGCTCATCAAACCAGACTTCGGCCCACGCGTGCGCCTCCGATTGGCGCACCACCAACTGGCGCGTGATGGGATTGACCTCCCCCCCTTGATAACCGGTGACCACGCGGGCGGGAATGCCCGCTGCGCGCATCAGGAATACAAAACTGCCCGCATAGTGCTCGCAGAAGCCCTTTTTGGTATCGAACAGAAATTCGTCGACGGGGTGTTCTGCCAGTCGCGGCGGCTCCAGGGTGTATTCGAACTCCCTGTTGTAGCGCTGCATCAAGTGCTCGATTAACTGCTTCGAGTCCGGAAACTGCTGTTTCAGTTCGCGCACATAGGCCA
>CAZTYC010000077.1:0-1854 GCA_964617435.1 uncultured Burkholderiales bacterium | reverse complement strand
TCCCCGGGAGACATGCTGTCGGACAGGCCGGTGCTCGCCCCTTCGTCCCCCGGCATGCGCCACAGCGGCCCGGACAGCCGCGGAAAGAGGAAGAACATCACCAGCATCATGGGAATCGCCTGCACGCAGATGATTGCCGCCGGGCGCAGGCGCTCCTTCCAGGCCGCCGGGCTGGCCGCGCGGTTGTAGCCGATCAGCGTGGCCACAAACACCAGCACACAGACGAACATGTAGGCACCCATCAGGATGGTCTGGGAGTAGAGGAAGTTCGTCATGGCCAGGAAGAAGCCCATGAAGATCGCAATGATTGCGTCGCGGCGATTGCGCATTTCCAGCACCTTGAGACACAGCATGGCGATCAAGAGCACCACCCCGACTTCGCGGCCAAAGAGCCGGCCATATTCAAGGCGTGTGCCCGCTGTCACGCCCACTGCGATCAAGCCCATGATCCACCACGGCGGCGTGCGCCAGGCACGCCGGGCAATCCACCACCGCGCCACGCCGGACCCGATGCACACCGCCAACACCCACCACGGCAAGCGCGGAACATGGGGCGCGATTACGAAGGCCATGGCAGCCATCAGCCAGGCGATGTTGGCGACGGTCAGGGCAGGTGCGTAGCTCACCGGTCGTCCAACCCGAACATGGCCAAGGCCTCCAGGCACCGATCGAGATGTTGCGACCCGGTCAGGGGCGGGTACCGCAGACCAGGCAGGCGCATCCCGAATGGCACTTGCTGACGGCCCGCTTCCAGTACCCACCAGGTAAGACGCTGCAGGCGCTGCTCGGTGGACAGCCCGGCGAGCTGGTCGAAATCCAGCCAGAGGTCCGCACTCGCGGTGGCGCCGAATTCCTTGACCAGCAATCCTTGCTCCCGAGCCAACGCCTTCCACGCGATCTGGCGCGGTGTGTCGCCCGGCTTGTACGCACGCAGGGACTGGAATTCCTCATCCCCCTTGACCGGCAGGTTGCCTTCCCCCGCGGCATGGAAGTCGAAGGGCAGGGCACCGGCGCCCGCGTCGGCCTTGGGATAGACCAGCCCCCGCATTCCGAAATCGACATACGACCACGCATGGAAAAGACCCAGGGGGTATTCGGTAAAGATCTCGAGTCTTCCGCACTGCACAAACCCGCGCTTTTCCGCCAGCACGGGCAAGTGCACTATGACGTGGCGTGATTCCGATACATCGGCAAACACCGGTGCGCCGCCGCCGTGGCCGGCCCGTTTCACCCCGACGGAAAAACGCGCCGCGGACGGGTTTGCAAGAACGATGGAAAAGAGGGCGGTATCACCCGCATGCACGGCTTCGACTTTGCCGGGACTGATGGACAGGCGCACCAGGTTGGCAAAGGTATGCAGCATCCCCACGCCCCCCATGCTGGCGAGCAGAAACGTCAGCATGAAACCGAGCGACAGGCTGTAATTGATGGAGGCGATTAACAGCAGCACAAGGACGCCCACGAAGAAGTAGCCGGTACGCGTGGGAAGAATGAAGATGCGGCGCTGGACGAGGACGACGGGCGGGGCTTCGGGCGCACGCGCGCGGAAGATCCAGTCGGATATACGCTGGCGCAGGGACTGCTTTGCGAAAGGTTGGCTCAATGCCGACATTGAATATGAAACCCTAGCATTGGCGGGGCTTTCCAGCCATTTTCGGCCTGCATGGCTTGCCGGCGCTAGGGTTTGGTCATCCTCCCCTAGGGAATCGCCACCGCGCGGATGAGGTCATCGGCCGGATTCACAATCTTCGCCTCCCCGGTGTTGACCGGACGCAGGCGATGCCCCACCACGGCAGGGACCACCGCCTGAACGTCTTCGGGCAAGACGTGCCGCCTTCCGGCCATCAACGCCCA
>CAZTYC010000076.1:0-11251 GCA_964617435.1 uncultured Burkholderiales bacterium | reverse complement strand
TTTCTTCGAGAGATTGTGTCCCTCTCCGAAGGCGGGCGCAAGTATACGGGAACCGACGGGCTGGATCGTCGGGAAGACGCAAAACTACAACGCCCGCACTCCGTACACCACGATGCTCACCCCGCCCACGGCGATGAGGGCTTCGATGATGGCGATGTGCATCTTGTGCCCCATCCGGGCGACGATGCGCGAGGCCACCCAGGACCCGGGCAGCGAGGCCAGGCCGATCACGCCGCCCAGCACCAGTCCGTCAATCGTCAGCAAATCGTACTTGCCGAACAACAGTGCGCGGGACACGTCGACCACAATGGTGATCAGCGCATCGGTGGCCAGCACCGCCGTGCCGGACAGGCCGGCGCCCAGCAACAGGGAGACCAGCACCACGCCCATGCCCGAGGCGATGCCGTTGAGGAAACCGAACACCCCGCCCCCCACCACCAGTCCCGTGGAGCCGAGGTGGAGGTTGTTGGCATGCAGCCAGCGGCGCGCCGGCAGCGCGATGAGTACGACAATGCCGATGACGATGGCCAGGGGTCCCGGCTTCAAGGATTGGTAGATCGCCGTACCGACCAGCAGGCAGGCGAGGGCTGCCGGCAGGACCAGCTTGACCGCGCGCCGGTCGAAGTCCTTGCGATAGAACCAGAAGCGCCCCGCGTTGATGATGATGCCGGCAAAGGCCAGCACCGGCACCACGGCCTTGATGCCCAGAATCGGCGTCAGCGTGGCGGTCAGCATGATGCCGGTGCCGAAGCCGCCCAGCCCACCCACGATGGCCGAGCCGAACGCCACGGCGATCACCAAAACGAGCATCGGGGTGGAAAGATCCATGGCGCATGATAGCGGCGGACACCGATCGCTACGCCATCCGCGCACGGGGTCAACGATAATCAGCCCCATCGCAATCGCCCCCCATGCCCATGAGACGCCCCGCCCTGCCCCTGTTGCTTGCCCTTCTAGCCTCGCTGAACGCCTGCTCGGTGCTCGACCCGCACGATGTCATCGGGCGGCATCGCAGCGCCACCGTGGAGACCTCGCCGGTTCCGGTGAAGGACGACAGCTGGCGCCGGCAGGCGCTCGAAGTGATGTGGACCACCATCAACGAGCGCTACTACGACCCGAAGCTCAACGGAATCGACTGGCGGGCCGCGCGCGCCCGTTATGAGCCGCTGCTGGCGCGGGCCGATGACGAGGAGTACTGGGAACTGCTGGACAAGCTGGCCGGGGAACTCCGGGACTCGCATACGCGCGTGGAATCTCCCAAGCGCGCCGAGGAAATCCGCAACCAGGAATCGCATTCCCTGGGCCTCAATTTTGTGGAGATGGACGGCCGCCTGGTGCTCACCAGCGTGCATCCGGAGTCAGACGCCTGGTGGGCCGGCGCGCGGGCCGGCATGGCGATCCGCTCGATCGACGGGCAGGACGCCCTGCCCTACTACCTGCGCCTGGTGGCGGACGCACGCGAGGCGTCCACGCCGTGGGCGCGCACGCGCGGCGCGGTGCGCAAGATCAACAGCGGCGCGGTGAAGACCAAGGTTGCCATGGTGATCGAGCGCGGCGACGGGACCGCCATCGATGTGACGATGGAGCGGCGCAAGTTCCAGACGCCGGCGGGCATGACCGCACGCAAGCTGCCCTCCGGATACGGGTACCTGCGTTTTTCCGGGTTCAATGAATCGCTGCGCGGCAGCGTCCTTGCCGCCATTGACGAACTGCGCGACACGCCGGGGATGATCCTTGATCTGCGCGGCAACGGCGGCGGCTCGGGCGACATGGCCGCGGCGCTCATGGGGCGCTTTTTCGAGCAGGACCAGAAGGGCGCCAGGGTGCTGACCCGCACGGGCCGGCCCATCACCGTGCTGTTCATCCCCATCATCAAGACCGATCCGGTGCTCAAGGGCGCGGGCAAGGCGGCGTACACCAAGCCGCTGGTGATTCTCACCAACCACGCCAGCGGGTCGGCGTCCGAAGTCGTGTCCGCCGGCCTGCAGGACGCCGGACGCGCGTTGGTCGTGGGCGAGCGCACCTGCGGTTGCCTGTTAGGCTACATCGGTTACGCCGACCTACCGGGCGGCGGGCAGCTGGCGTACAGCGAACTCGGCTTTGTGACCTCCAAGGGACGGCGCATCGAGGGCGAAGGCGTGACGCCCGACAAGGAGGTCAAGCTGACGGCGGACGACTACCGGCTCAGCCGCGACCGCGTGCTGGAGGCGGCCGAAGCGCTGCTGGCATCGAAGATTTCATCGGAGAGGGTCAAATGAACATCCTGGTATTGGGCGCCGGCGGGACCGGCGGATATTTCGGCGGACGGCTGGCCGAGGCCGGACGCGACGTGACCTTCCTGGTGCGCGAACGGCGCGCGGCGCAGCTGGCCGCGCAGGGCCTGGTGCTGGAACACAAGGGTGAGCGCGTCACGCTGCCGGCCAAGACCGTGCTGGCGTCCGCCGTGCGGCCCGAATACGATGCCATCGTGCTCTCCTGCAAGGCCTACGACCTCGACGAATCGATCGACGCAATCCGACCGGCGATGCACGAGCGCACCGTGATCGTGCCCCTGCTCAACGGCATGACGCACCTCGATGCGCTCGATGCGGCATTCGGCAGGGAGCGCGTGCTGGGAGGGCTGTGCCAGATCGCCGCCACGTTGACGGCGGACGGCATCGTGAAGTCGATGATGGACGCGCACCTGATCGTCTGGGGCGCGCGCGTTCCCTCGCAGGAGGCCGCCGCGCAGGCGCTGGGGCAGGCCTTCGAGGGCACCCGTTGCGATTGGCGCGTGTCGGAGCGCATCGTGGCGGAGATGTGGGAAAAGATCGCGTTCCTCTGCACGCTCGCGTCCATGACCTGCCTGATGCGCGCGTCGGTGGGCGACATTCTCAACGCGCCCGATGGCGCCGCGCTGCTGCGCCGCGCGTTCGAGGCCAATGCGCAGATCGCCGCGCAGGCGGGATTCCCGATTTCCGATGCATTCCGCGCGCGCGCCGAAAAGGTGCTCGGCACGCCGGGGGCGCCGCTTACGGCCTCGATGCTGCGCGACCTGGAATCCGGCGGGCGCGTGGAAGCCGACCCCATCGTCGGCTTCATGTTGGACCAGGCGCGCGCACGGGGCATCGACGACACGATGTTGTCGATCGCATACACGCACCTGAAAGCCTACGAGAGCCGCCGCGCCCGTCAGGCGCTGCCGCATTGAATCGCCAAACCCCAGCACTGGCGCGCATTTCCAGCCAAAAACGCCCCGAACGCCGCGTCAATCCTTGAGTTTGACCTCGAGGTTGTCGATCAAGCGCGTCGCGCCCAGCCGCGCGGCCGCCAGCACCACCAGCTCGCGGTCCGCTGCGCCGGCCTCGCGCAAATCTGATTGGCGGCGGATCGCCACGTAATCCGGCTTCCAGCCGCGAGAGGTCAACGCGAACACCGCATCGCGCTCAATGACCGCATGGTCGCGCTCGCCGGCGAGCAGGCGCCGGCGCGCCTCGCTGAGGGCGGCAAACAGCGCCGGGGCTTCGCTGCGCTCCTCGGCCGACAGGTAGCGGTTGCGCGAGGACAGCGCGAGGCCGTCTTCGGCGCGCACCGTGTCCATCAGCACCAGCTCGACCGGCACGTCGAACTGCCGGACCATGTTGGCCAGCACGCGGCACTGCTGGTAGTCCTTTTTGCCAAACACGGCGATGTGCGGCCGCACCATGTTGAGCAGCTTCAGCACCACCGTGGCCACGCCGCGGAAATGCCCGGGGCGCACCTGTCCCTCGAGGATGTGCTGGATGTCCGGCAGGTCCACCGTGTAGGTCTGCGGGGCCGGATACATGGTGGATTCATCCGGCGCGAACACGACGTCGACACCCGCCGCCTCGCAGCGCGCGCAATCGTCCGCGAAGGTGCGCGGGTAACGGTCGAAGTCCTCGCCGGGGCCGAATTGCAGGCGGTTCACGAAGATCGACACCACCACGCAGGTGGCGTGCGGGTGCACCTGCCGCGTGAGGGCGATGTGGCCGTCGTGCAGGTTGCCCATGGTGGGCACGAACCCGATGGAGGTCTCGCGCGCCAGCCGGGCGCGCAGGGCGGGAATGTCGTGGATGATGTCCATGGATCGGGCCGGCGGACGGGCTACCCGGCGTTGATGTATTCGCGCTTGCCGCGCATGGTGTCGATGCGCTGCAGCAGCAACTCGAAATCGGCCGGCTTGCCGGCGAAATCGAAGCGGTCGGAGTTGACGATCAGCAGCGGCGATTCGTCGTACTCGTAGAAGTGGCGCGTGTAGGCCTCGGACAGGCGCGTCAGGTAATCCTCGCCGATCGACTTCTCGATCGAGCGGCCGCGCCTGGCGATGCGCGCGAGCAATTGATCGACCGAGGCCTGCAGGTAGATCACCAGGTCCGGCTCCGGCGCCTGCGGCTTGAGGTGGTCGTACATCTGCGCGTAGAGCTTGTACTCGTTGTCGTCCAGCGTGAGCTTGGCGAACAAGCGGTCCTTGGCCAGCATGTAGTCCGCCACGGTGCGGTGCTCGAACAAATCCGGCTGGAGTACCGCGGCGAGCTGGTGGACGCGCTGGAACAGGAAGAACATCTGCGTGGACAGCGCGTGGCGCCTCATGTCCCGGTAGAACAGCGGCAGGAACGGATTGGCGCCCGGGTCTTCAAGGATCAGCTCCGCGCCGGTGCGCTCGGCCAGCAGGCGCGCGAGCGTGGACTTGCCGGCGCCGATCGGCCCTTCGACGACGATGAACCGGTGCTTCACGCGGCCTCCGTATCGGCCAGGCGCAACACGCCGCGGGTATCCACGCCCGCCAGGCAATCCGCGGCGGGGCCGAGGCGCGGGATCTCGGCCTCGGGATCGATCTCGAGCAGCGGAACAAGCACGAAGGCGCGCGTATGCATGCGCGGGTGCGGCGTCGTCAGGTGGCCGTCGTCGATCTGCCAGTCGTTGAACATGAGCAAGTCCAGGTCGAGGGTGCGCGGCCCGTTGCGCAACCCGCGCTGGCGCCCGTGGCTTTCCTCGATGCCGTGCAGGTGGCGCAGCAGCGTGTGCGGAGACAGCGTGGTCTCCGCCAGTGCCACGGCGTTGATGAAGGGCGGCTGGTCGGTGATGCCCACCGGTTCCGTGCGGTACAGCGAGGACACGCGCATCAGCGCCACGTCGGGAATGTCGTCGATCTCCCGGAACGCGCTTTGCACCTGCCAGACCGGATTCCCGAGGTTGCTCCCCAGCGCGATGAACGCGCGGGACCGGAAGGACGGCAGCGACGAGGGGGAAAAACTCATGGGGCGTCGGGCGGTTCCGTGTGGTCCGGCGCACCGGCCCCGCCGTCCTCGCCACCCGAACCGGACGACGAGGCGGGACGCCGGCGGCGACGCTTGCGCTTCTTGCGCGCCGGGTCTTCGTCCGCCACGCACATCGCCGCGCGCTCTTCTTCGCTGGCAAACTGAAAGCGCTCCCACCATTGCGCGACGTCCGCATCGGCATCGCCGGCCTCCGCGCGCAGCGCGTAAAAGTCGTAGCAGGCGCGGAATTTTTCCATCCCCAGCGTGCGGAAGGCGCGCTGCGGCCCGCGCTGCAGGAAGCGTGGCTGGGAAATCCAGATCTCGCGGATGGCGGGGTCCAGCCTGCGCGGGATGGCCAGCGTGGCGCGCTGCTCGTCGAGAACCTGGTCCATCGCCTCGTGCCAGGCCTGCGCTGTACGTACGCCGCGCGTCTCGAGCGCGGCGATCGCCGCCGTGACGCGGTGCCAGAAAAGCGCGGCGAACAGGAACGCCGGCGAGACGCCCTTGTCCTGTGCGATGCGCTCGTCGGTGCGGGTCAGTGCGAGCTTGGCAAAGCGCGATTCGGCGCTCTGCCCGGTGAGAAACTCGGCGGCCGGAATCAATCCGCGATGCAGGTTCAGGCGCACCATGGTGGACAGCCCCGCCAGCGCGTGGCCGGACAGCAACAGCTTGAGCATTTCGTCGTAAAGCCGCGCGGTGGGCACGTTCGCGAGCAGCGGCAACGTAACGGCAATCGGCTTTTCGGTCTTCGGTTCGATGGCGAACTCGAGCTTGGCGGAAAGCCGCGCCGCGCGCAGCATGCGCACCGGGTCCTCGCGATAACGCGTTTCCGCGTCGCCGATCATGACCACGCGCTTCTTGCGAATGTCGTCGAGGCCGCCGACGAAATCGTGCAGCGATTCATCGTGCGGGTTGTAGTACAGCGCGTTCATGGTGAAGTCGCGCCGCACGGCGTCTTCCTCGCGCGTGCCGAACACGTTGTCGCGCGTGAGCCGCCCATGCTCGTCGGCGCGCGACTGGTTGTTGGACGCATCGGCACCCGCGTCTTCACCCGCGTTCTCGTGACTGCTGCGGTAGGTGGAGACTTCGATCGTCTCGTCGCGGAACATCACGTGGACGATGCGAAAGCGCCGGCCGATGATGCGCGCGCGGCGGAACACCGCGCGCACCTGTTCCGGCGTGGCGTTGGTGGCGACGTCGAAGTCCTTGGGATGTTTGGCCAGCAGCAGGTCGCGCACCGCGCCGCCGACGATGAACGCGTCGTAGCCGGCCGCCTGCAGGCCTTCGCAGGTCTGGATGGCGGCGCGCGAGATGTCGTTGCGGTCGATATGGTGCTCGCGCGCGGCGTAGACGCGCCATTTGCCTTCCGGCCTGCCCTGGCGGGCGGCGTGGTTGCCGCCGAATACTTTTTCGATAATGCGTCGGATCATTTGAGCAGGTCGATGATGGGCCACCCCTGGGTGCGCGCGTGCTCGCGCAGCACGGCATCCGGGTTCACCGCCACCGGATGGCTGACGGCCTCGAGCAGGGGGAGGTCATTGAGGGAATCGCTGTAGAAGTACACGCGCTCGAACGAGGCCAGGGACTGCCCGCGCCCTTCGAGCCACTGCTCGACGCGCGTGATCTTGCCCCTGCCCATGGACGGCACGCCGTGCGAGCGGCCGGTGTAGCGACCGTCGTGGATTTCCACCTGGCAGGCGATCAGGTGATCCACCCCGAACAGCGCGGGTGCCGGCGCGGTGAGGAATTCGTTGGTGGCGGTCACGATGCAGGTCAGGTCGCCTGCGTGGCGGCGCACCAGCTCAAGCGCCGGCTCGCGGATCATCGGCTTGACGGCTTCCTCCACATACCGGGCATGCAGGGGCGCCACTTCCGCCACCGTCTTGCCGGCAATGAAGGAGAGCGCGAATTCCAGGTATTCCTCGATCTTCAGGATGCCGGCCTTGTACTGCGTCCAGAAGGCGTCGTTGCGGCGCCTGAACTCGGTGCCGTCCATTAACCCGGCACGCACCAGGAACTCGCCCCAGGCGTGGTCGGAATCGCCGGCCAGCAGCGTGTAATCGAGGTCGAAGAGCGCGAGGTTCATGCGGTCAGGCCCAGCGAGGGCTGCGTCATGCCCTTGACCATCGGCACGGTGATCTCGCGGCCGGTCTCGAGGGAATGCCGGTCAAGGGCATCGAGGAAGCTCATGAGCGAGGGCATATCGCGCCGTGCGTGGCGCAACAGGTACTGAAGGACGTCGTCGCGCAGCACGAAGCCGCGCGAGCGCGCGTGCGCCATCAGCGCGGCGGACTTTTCCTCGTCGCTCAGCGGATGCAGCTGGAACACCAGGCCGCTGCCCAGGCGCGAGGCGAGGTCGCGCCGCAGCGGCAGGTCGCGCGGCGCCACGGAGCCGGTGGCCACCAGGCACCCGGCGGACGCCTGCTGGGCGTTGATGAGGTTGAACAAGGCCTGCTGGGCGTTTTCATCCAGGGCGTGCACGTCATCGACGACCGCCCTCGAGTCCGGCCCGGTTTGCGGGTCGGCCAGCGCGCGCCATGCGTGGTCCAAAGCCAGGGCTTGCGCACAGTGCGTCTTGCCGGCGCCCTTCGCGCCCCAGAGGTAGATGACCTTCAGTGCCGGCTGTCCCGCGGCGGTCAGCTTGAGCGCCGACAAGGCTTCCGCGTTGCGGCCCGCGACGAAATTCTCGAATGACGGCCGCGGCGCGGGGATGAGGTCCAGGACAAGCTGTTTCACGGCCGAGATTATAGCCGCCGCCCCGCGTCGAACCCCTGAAAACACAACAGCCGGCGCAAGGCCGGCTGTCGGGAAACACTGCGAATGGCGCGGATCAGAACTCGTAGCGGAACGTCGCCTGGAGGGCCCACTGCGATTCGCCACGCACCTGGCGGAGCGTGAAGTCGTTCGGCGAACCCACCGCGTACACGTACTTGCCGGTGGCGGAGTCGATACCGGCGAAGTTCACGAAGCTGCGGGACTGGCCGCCGTTGCTGTTGAACGCCATCTCGGTGATCTGCCCCCAGCGCTTGTTGAGCAGGTTGCCGAAGTTGAGGATGTCGAACACGAACACCGCCTTGTGGCCCTTGAAGAATGCCGGGATTTCCTGGCTGATGTTCACGTCGATGCTGTTCACCCACGGCGAGAACGAGGAATTGCGCTCGACGGTGCGGCCCGCATACTTCGCCAGGCCGTTCTCGTTGACGATCTTCCAGAACCGCTCCTCGGCCGCCGCACGCTCGGCCGCCGTGGCGCCGGCAAACAGCACGTCGCCGGAACCCGGGGCGCGCGGGATGTACATGAGGTCGTTGCCGCCGTTGGCGTCGCCGTTCATGTCGTTGCCGAACGTCCAGCTGTACGGCTTGCCGCTGCGGCCCTCATAGAACATGCCGAAGCGGGTCTTGTAGCCCTTGAAGAACTGCTTCTCGTAGCGCAGCGTGCCGTTGATGCGGTCCTTGGTCAGGTACGCGGAGTTCGACGCCACGTTGTCGTTCGGATTGAAGATCGCGCGGGAATTCCAGTTCGAGTTGGAGACCGACGAGGTCAGGCCGCTGACTTCGGTTTGCTCCGTGTAGGTGTAGGCCAGCGACCAGTTGAACGCCTTGGCGATCTGGCCCGACAGCGAGACGGTGGCCAGCTGGCCCTTGCCCTCGTTGGTCTTGGCGGCCAGCAGCACGTTGTTGAACGACGCGTTGGAGAGCGCGCGGGCGCGGTTGTCCACGCCGCAGACCGTGCCGGTGGTGATGCGCGCGCCAGATACCGTGTTCCAGCAGGCGGTGTTGTAGGCGGTCGGCGTGTAGAACAACTGGCGTCCATCCGGACCGGTGCGCACCGGGGCGCCAAGGTTCAAATGCTGGTAATAAATGCCCGAGTTGGTTTGCGTGGCCAGGTACTCGAAGCTCGCCACGATGTCCCACCACGGCAGTTGGTGCTCGATGCCGAGGTTGGCCTTCCAGACCGACGGCTGGCCGAGGCCCGGCTGCAGGAAGTCCACGTTGGCCGCGGGCGCTGCGCCGGCGAAGTTGGTGATTTGCGCCGCCGGATCTGCGCGGAAGATGCCGCCGGCCGACGGACAGGCCGCGAAGCCCGAGGTGCCGCAGCCGACCACGCGCGTCGCCACGCCGTTGTTGGAATAGATGTTCGAGATCCACACGGTGGCCGCCGCGCCCTGGAACAGGCCGACGCCGCCGCGCACCTGCGTCGGGCGCTTGGAGTCAAACGTGTAGTTGAAGCCCAGGCGCGGCTGCACGAGCACGTCACCATCGATATTGACGGTGTTGTCGAGGCCGAATCCACCGGTGGCGCGCGTCACCGTGGTGCCGGAAACCGAGCCGGCCACCGGCGCGGCCAGCGCAGCCGAGTTCAGCAGGGTGCGCTGCGGCATGAGCGGCGTATCCACCCGCACGCCGAACTGCAGCGTCAGGTTGGGGCTCATGGTCCACGTGTCCTGGAGGGCCACACCCTGGTTGTTCAGCTTGAACATCGCGACGCCGTCGTTGAGCGAACCGTTGGCGTTGAGCGGCACCTGGACCAGGTAGCTGGACGGACGGCCGCGCTGGAAGTTTTCCAGGATCGCCGCATCCACTTGCGCGTTGGTGGCCGTCGCACAGCTGATCGAGCCAAACGAATAGGTGTAGGTGGCGCTGCTGTTCACGCAGCTGAACGTGTAGTTGCCCTTGGTGTCCTGCAGGAACGCGTTGAAGATCTTGTTCTCGCTGTAATCGAACAAGGCCTTGAGCTCATGCTCGCCGCGCGTCCAGTTGGCGCCGAAGTAGAGGTCGTTGGTCTTGGTGTCGAGGATGTTGAAGTGGCGGCTGCGCTCGGTGCCGGTGTTGAGGTTGCGGTTGGCCACCGGGATGCCGGCAGGCGTACCTGCGGGCAGTGCGCCACTGAACGCGAACTGCATCTGCGGCAAGTTCGCGTTGTTGTTCGGCTCGCTGTGGTAGTCGCGCTTGGACAACTTCAACTCGGTGGAGAAGGTGGGCGTCCAGTCGGCGAACCACTGGCCGACCAGTGTCTTGATCAGTTTCTCCTGGCTGTACCAGTTCGAGCTCAAGGAGATGGCGGTGGGCGCCGTCGAAAAGAAGTTCGGGAAAATCGGTTCGGTCTGCTCGGTCTTGGTGTAGCGCAGGCTGGCGCGATGGTTGGCGCTGATGTTCCAATCCACCTTCGCCAGCGTGTCCTTGACGGACAGTTCGCGTCCGGTCGTCTCGAGCGAGCCCAGGTTGATGCCGTACGCGCTTTGCGCCAGCGCCTGGAGGCTGGAGATCTCGGTCTGTGAAATCGGCGTGATGGAGGCCGCATTGCTACCGATCGGGCCAATGTCGGGCACGTTGCGGGTGCTCTTCAGTTCCTCGTAGCCCACGTAGAAGAACAGCTTGTCCTTGATGATCGGGCCGCCGAGCGTGAAGCCCTTGGTCGATTCTTCGAAGGCCGGCGCGTCGGTGTACACGTCGGTCGCACGGCTGTAGCGCTTGCCGACCCACTTGTCGTCGCGGTACACATAGCTCACCGTGCCCTTGAACTGGTTGGTGCCGGACTTGGTGACCGCGTTGATGTTGCCGCCGGTGTAGCCGGTCTGCGACACGTCGTAGTTCGACACATTGACCTGCACCGACTGGATCGCGTCGATCGAGATCGGCTGCTTCAGCGTCGGCAGCGTGTTCGCCTCGAGGCCGAAGGTGTCGGAAATGTTCACGCCGTCGATGGTGATCTTGTTGAAGCGCGAGTTCTGGCCGCCCACGGAGATTTCACCGCGCTCCTTGTCGGTCTGCGCGACACGCGGATCGGTCCTCGCGAAGTCCTGGAGGTTGCGCTGGATCGAGGGCAGCGTTTCGAGTTCCGCGCGGCTCAGTGCCGTGCCCGCGCCGATGGCGGTGTTGCTGAACTTGTCGGAGGTGAGCGCGCTGCCCGTCACGACGATCGTTTCCACCTTCTGCGTGCCGCCCAGCTTGGCGTCCACCGCGGTGGTCTCGGCCAGTTGCAGGTACACGCCT
>CAZTYC010000075.1:9232-11256 GCA_964617435.1 uncultured Burkholderiales bacterium | reverse complement strand
GACTACAAGTTCATCGACTGGTTCCGCGACCACCCGGTGGAGGACGACCTGAAGATGCTGGCCTGGGCGGACAAGGAATTGCAGGGCAAGGGCTACGTGGACTGGTACAAGTTCCAACACCCGCAATTGGGCGAGGTCGAGATCGGCGGTTGGAACAAGATCTACGCCTTCCGCAATCCGCCGCCGCATTTGCTGGAAAGGGAAATCGCCAAGTTCCCGGACTGGCTGATCTGGAACGCGCTGATCTCCCCTAAGCTGGAACTGGTGCACCTCAAGTGCGAGCCGCTCGGTGAAGGCGCCTTCCGCATTGAGGCCGGCGTGCAGAACACCGGCTATCTGCCGAGCTACGTCTCCAAGCGTGCGCTGCAAAGGAAGCAAACGCGCGGTCTGGTCGGCGAAATTACGCTGCCCGAGGGCGCGACGCTGGTCTCGGGGAAGCTGCGCGAAATCGACGGCGAGCTCGAAGGCCGCGCCTACAAGCACACCCTCATGAGCTTCTGGACCGACACCACGCCGACGGCGGATCGCGCCAAATTCGTGTGGGTCGTCAAAGTGGACAAGAGCTCACCGGTGGGCGGTGAGGTGGAGGTGGTGGTGCGCCATGAGAAAGCCGGGACGGTGCGGGGACGGGTGGCGCTCCAGTAGCGTCTTGCGGGTTCGCGTGCGCAATTCCGTGCCGGATGTACTGCCCCATGTTGCGGAGGCATTTGCCGGGGCCGCGCGGCGTGCAACAGATCGACGGGTGGGTGCCTTCCCCTTGCGCTAATATCGGTTGCAGGCGATGACGCTTGGCTGCGCGTCGCATCATGGACACCATATCCGGGAGGGCACACAATGAAGCGCGTCTTGTTCTTCATCGCAAACCGGCTGTGGCTGGTGCTGACCCTTTATGCGCTGAGCCTCTGCGCCGGCGCGGTGTGCTTTGCTGCTTTTGAGAATCGCAGTTTGTGGGACGGCCTGTGGTGGGCTGCGGTGACCGCGCTGACCATCGGCTATGGCGACCTTGCGCCCGCCTCGGTGCCGGGCCGCGCCATGGCGCTGCTGCTCGGGCATTTCTGGATCTTCCTGATCATTCCGATGATCGTTGCCAACATCGTGGTCAACCTCATCGAAAACAAGGATCTGTTTTCCGAGGCAGAGCAGCAGGAAATGCTGGCCCGGTTGCGGAGGATCGAGCTGCAGCTCGGGCGGCCGCCCGGAGACGGAAACCCGCCGCGGTGAGCCGCCGCCCCGGCTCGGTGATCAGCGTCTTCGAAACGGAGGGGAGCAAGCCATGAGGAATCAATTCGCGCTCACCGGGGCCGCTGCAATGATTCTGGCGCTGGCCCTTGCGACGATTGCACAGGCTGCCGAAACCTTGGGCAAGAAGCCTTCCCACGTCTGGGGCGGTCCCGGCGGGGTCGTCAACGACCAGGCCATCACGCGCATGATCTGGGCGCCCGGGATTGATGACGGATACGTGCCGCAGGGACTGGCCTGGGCTGACGGGGCGCTCTACCTTTCCGGCTACAAGAGCACGGACACCAAGGTCAACAGCGGCCCTTGTCGCGTTTTCAGGATCGACCCCGCCACCGGCGCAACCACGGCCCAGCTGGACTTGCCGGCTGAATGCGGCCACGCCGGCGGGCTGGCGCCCGGAGGGAAGGGCGTGTTGATCGCGGCAGACACGCGAAAACTGTTCCGTATCGACCTCGCCGCCATGGCCGCCGGTGATGCCGCCAAGGCGGTGACTTCGGTGGTGACCTTGCGCGGTGAACTGAAGGCGTCGTTCGCCGACTTTGATGGCACACTCCTGTTTGTCGGCACCTACGACCGGGACGCTGCGAAATCCATCGGCCACTTCCTGCCGATGACGATTTTCGAGTCCCACAACGGCAAGACCATCGGCGAATCGATGGCGATTCGCAAGCTCATGCTTCCGGCGGAAGCACAGGGGGCAGCGTTCGACGCGTCCGGCCACCTCTGGGTGACATCGAGCAGCAGCAAGTTCGGCACGATTGCCAGGCTGGATGCAACGTCCGGGG
>CAZTYC010000075.1:0-9132 GCA_964617435.1 uncultured Burkholderiales bacterium | reverse complement strand
CAGCGGCAGCCGGCGCAAAGGACCCCCCATGAGCACTTCCCTTCCATCGATTCCGCCCGGCAACGGCCGGCACCCGATCCTGATGGTGTCGATTTCCGCCCATCGCCTTGCAGACTCCGCCGCGTTCTACCAGCGCGTGTTCGGCTGGACCACCCAGCCGGTGGCCCATGGCATTCTCGGCGCACAGGGGCCGGCTGGACCCTATGTCACGCTGCGCGCCGATACGCCGGAGGGGTTCCCCGGAGTGGTTCCGTTCCTTGCGGTCGATGATGTTGCCCTCGGTCTCAAGTCGGTGGAAGCGCGCGGAGGCCGCACCGAAAAGGCACCCTGGACCGTGCCGATGGCGGGGACCCTCGCGCGTTTTGCCGACCCCGGCGGCACGCTGTACGGCTTGATGGCGCCGGCGACCCGATGGGAGGTTCCCGTGCTGCCAGTGCCCTTCGGCGGGAACCCGAAGCCGCCGGCGGGCGCCGTTTGCTCGATTGAAATGTACGCGGCCGACGGACATGCGGCCGCCGGCTTCTTTGCCGCGCTGTTTGGCTGGGGCACCGCGGAAACCATGCCGCAATACGTGATGTTCGATCCGGGCGCGGGCCTGTCGGGCGTGTTCCAGTCGCATACGCCGACGCTTCCTGCGCTGGCGTACATCTATGTGGCGGATGTGGCTGCCACGCTGGACGAGATCGACGCTGCCGGCGGCAAGCGCACTGCGGAACCCATGTCCGCACCGGGCATGGGAACGTTCGGATACTTCACGGATCCGTCCGGCACGCACATGGGATTGATCGGGCCCTGACTTGCGGGAAGGGGGATTCCGGGACTGTGTGCGGCCACCGGCTGGCGGATCATGCGAGTCCCGCGATGGGCATGTGACGGTTCGATCGTGTCGCAGGACCGGGCGGCGCGGCGATTTCCGGGTCGATGCGCCCACGCGTTTGACCTGCCTCAAGCCGGTCCCAGTTTCAGGACCGGTGCCGGCCCGGCGCTTGGTAGCATGGTGATGCACCACCCGCCGCAATGACCACGACCGCCTACCTCTCCCACCCGTCCTTCTGGAAACACGAGATGGGCGACGGCCATCCGGAATGCCCGTCGCGGCTCGACGCCATCCATGACACCCTGCTCGCGCGCGGCCTGCTCGACCTCATGCCGCCCTACACTGCGCCGGCCGCAACGCGCGAACAGTTGTTGCGCGCCCATTCGGCGCACTACCTGGCCGAGATCGAGGACAGGGTGCCGCGTGAAGGGTATGCGCAGGTGGATCCGGACACCCTGATGAATCCGCACACGCTCGAGGCGGCGCGGCATGCGGCCGGCGCGGCGGTCCTCGCCACGGACCTCGTGATGCGCGGCGAAGTGGCGCGCGCCTTCTGCGCGGTCCGCCCGCCGGGACACCACGCCGAGCGCGATGCCGCCATGGGCTTCTGCTTCTTCAACAACGTGGCGGTCGGCGTGCGCCATGCGCTGCGCGTGCACGGCCTGCGCCGCGTCGCGCTGGTCGATTTCGACGTGCACCACGGCAATGGCAGCGAGGACATCCTCGCGGGCGACGATTCGGTGCTGATGGTCTCCACCTTTCAGCAGGCGCTCTATCCGTTCCTGGGCGACATCCCCAAGGGCCCGAACATGGTCAACGTGCCCCTGCCGGCGCGCAGCACGGGGGAGTTGATGCGCAAGGTGGTCACCGAGCGCTGGCTGCCGGCGCTCGATGCGTTCCGGCCGGAACTGATCTTCATCTCCGCCGGCTTCGACGCGCACCGTGCCGACGACATGGCGAACCTGGGCTGGGTGGAAAGCGACTACGCGTGGGTTACGGCGCGGCTGCTCGAAGTGGCTGGGCGGCATTCTTCAGGGCGCATCGTCTCCCTGCTTGAGGGCGGCTACGCGCTCGACGCGCTGGCGAGAAGCGTCGCGGCGCACGTCGGCGTCCTGGTCGGCGCGGTCGACGCCTGAACGCCGCCCGGCCATGAACCAGCACTACCTCAGCCCGCTGTTCCACCCGTCGAGCATCGTGGTGTACCTTGACGAGGCAGAGCAGGCGCCGTCCGGGCGGCTGCTACGCGAGGCCCTCGGCCAATCAACGTATTCTGGCGCGGTCGGCCTGCGGTTCATCGACGACGCCGGCGGGGTGCAACAGTCCGGCGACGCGATTGTGCGCCCCGACGTCGCGCTCATCGCAGCTGGCAGCAGTCTGGCGCACGCGGCGCTGTCCGACGCGGTGGCGTGCCGCGCGCGCTCCGCCATCCTCTACGACGCTGCCGACACCGAATGGGCTGCCCTGCAGGCGATCGCGGCGCAACACCGCCTCCACCTGCTCGGCCCCGGCTCCTCGGGTTTCCAGCGCCCGCCGCTCAGGCTCAATGCCTGCGTGGCGGGACCGGCACACGCTGCGGGCCATCTCGCGCTGGTGTCGCAATCGGGTGCGCTAACCGCCGCGATGCTCGATTGGGCCGATTCGCACGCCATCCGCTTTTCACTGGTTGCGGCCACCGGCCGCTCGGCCATGCTCGACCTGGCCGACGTGCTCGACTACCTGGCGCAGGACAACCACACGCACAGCATTGTGCTCTACATGGAAGGCATTCGCAGCGGGCGGCGCTTCATGAGCGCGCTGCGCATGGCCGCGCGTTCGAAGCCGGTGATCGTGCTCAAGGCCGGCCGGCGCGAACGCGGACGCGAGGCCGCGCTCACGCATTCGGGCACCATCATCGGCGGCGACGACGTGTTTGATGCCGCCATCCGCCGTGCCGGCGCGGTGCGCGTGGACAGCTTCGTGCAGCTGTTCTCGGCGGCCAAGTGCCTGGTCTCGCGCTACCGGCCGGTGGGCAACCGGCTCGGCGTGATCGGCAACGGCGGCGGCCCGGGCGTGCTTGCCGCGGACTATGCGCACCTGCGCGGCGTGGACCTCCCGCCGCTCGATGCGCCGCTCATGGAGACCCTGCGTGCAAAGCTGCCGGGCGCCCATTCCGTGGCGAACCCGGTGGACCTGGGCGAGGGCGCGGGCGCGGCGGAGTTTGTCGCCGCCGCAGAGACGCTGTCCAATGCGCCGGGCGTCGACGGAGTGCTCGTGGTGGTCACGCCCAAGCCGGGCATCGACACCGAGGCCATCGCGAAACTGGCGATCGAAAACTTCCACCGACTGCACAAGCCGGTGATCGGCTGCTGGATGGGCGAGACGCGTGTGCAGGCCACCCGCCGGCGTGTCAGCGAGGCCGGCCTGCCGATCTTCCGGCTTCCGGAGGAAGCAGTCGACACGTTTGCCAACATCGCGCAGTTCTATCGCAACCAGCAGCTGCTCATCCAGACCCCGCCGCCGTGGGTGGAGGACGGGCGCCGCGCCCCGCCGGATTGCGCGCGCGCGCGCCGCTTGATCCGGCAGGCGATCGGCGAGGGACGCCACGCATTGACCGAGACCGAATCGAAGGAGCTGATGGCGTCGTTCGGCATCCCGGTGGTCGAAACCAGTGTCGCACGCAGCGCCACCGAGGCCGTGGCGCATGCGGACCGCGTGGGATACCCGGTGGTGGTGAAGATCAATTCGCCGGACATCCTGCACAAGTCCGACGTGGGCGGCGTGATGCTCAACGTGCGCACCGCGCAGCAAGTGGCGACGGTGTTCGTGGACATGATGATTGAAGTCGCGCGCCGCGCGCCGCAGGCCCGCCTCGACGGCGTGTCCATCCAGCACCATGTGCAAAAGCGCCACGGCCGGGAACTGTACGTCGGTATGACCACGGATGAGCTGTTCGGGCCGGTGATCACCTTCGGCGCCGGCGGCACGATGATCGAAGTCATCAACGACCGCGCCGTGGCGTTGCCGCCGCTCAACGCCTTCCTGGCGCGGCGCCTGATCGAAAGCGCGCGGGCCGCGGCGACGCTTGGCGACTGGCGCGGCATGCCCGCCGCCGACCTGCAGGCGCTTGAAACCCTGTTGCTGCGCGTGTCCGAAATGTGCTGCGAGCTGCCCGAGCTCCGCGAGCTCGACATCAATCCGGTGATCGTGGACGACACCGGCGCCTCAGTGGTGGATGCGCGCGTCGTGCTGCGTTCCACGGATGCGACGGGCGCGGGGGCGTACGATCACATGGCGATCCTGCCGTACCCGGCGGGTCTGTCCCGGGCGTTCGTGTCGCGTGGCGGTGCAAGCCTGGTGTTCCGCCCGATCCGCCCGGAGGACGCCGACGCGCTGCAACACTTCGTGCGCGCGTTGTCGCACGAGGCGCGCTACTTCCGGTTCCTGTCGTCACTGACGGAATTGACGCCGGCCATGCTGGCCAGGTTCACGCAGATCGATTACGACCGCGAAATGGCGATCGTCGCGGCCGTGCCGGCGCCGGACGCGCCGGACCGCATCGTGGGCGTGGCGCGTTACCTGCTCAACCCGGACGCCACCAGCGCCGAATTCGGGCTGGTGGTCGCCGACGAATGGCAGGGCGAGGGCATCGGCTCCGGCTTGATGACCGACCTGTGCAACATCGCGCAAAGCCGCGGGCTCAAGGAAGTCGTCGGCCTTGTGCTGGCCTCGAACGAGAACATGCTTGGACTCATGCGCCGGCTCGGCTTCGTGGAAACGCAGGATCCGGACGACCACGACCTTCGCGTCGTCACGCGCAGGCTGCAGCCCGCCGCCTGATCTCCTCGCCGGGTTACTTGGGCGGAATCGCCCCTGCGGTCGGCCACTCGCTGTCGCCGACGCGTTTGAGGGTCATTTCAAAAAAGCGCACCGGATCCTTGCCCGGCACCACGCGGTCCCCCACTTCCTTGAGGACGCCGTCCTTGATGGTCGCCACATACTTGATCGTCATGGCGCCGAGCGGAATCTCCCAACGATAGCCGTCCTCGGTGGGTTCGAAGGCGAATTCGCCGTAGCGGCCCTGGGCGTGCGAGCGGATCGAATAGGTCTTCTTGGCCGGATCGTAGGAGATCACGCCAAAGGCATTGAAACTGGTGCGCCCGTCGGGCTCGTAGCCGCGTCCTTCAACGAGCTTGATCGAGCCGTCAAGCAGGCTGCCGATGCGCTCGGTCTGCGTGATCTCGTGCTTCTGGCCACCGGCAAGAATCGTCCACGCCGGCCCGCGCCACACGCCGTCCATGCGGGCCAGAGCCTTCATCGCATCGCGCTGCTCGCCCACCAGCTTGGCGGTGTCCGGCGCCTGCGCAAACACGGTGGGAAGGAGCGAGGCCACGGCAAACAGGGGCGGCGACAGCAAGGAGGCGAGTTTCATGGGTGGGTCACCAAAGTCATTGAGGGATAAGGGTTTCAGGGCAAAATGGTCTGGAAAGCCGCGCCCCGCCTGGAGTTTTGCCAACGGTCGAAGGGTGGGATGATTGCAACAGGGTCACGCGTTCAGCGTGACTTACAATGCCGCGCTGCTCCAAATACATCCATGTCGAATTTACCCCATTCCGGCCCGCCGCTTTCCAAAAGTCAATTGCGCCAGCGCGTGCTGGCCTTGCGCGATCGCGTGACGGCGGAAGAAAACGCGCGCGCCATGGCCCGCATCCTGCCCCGGCTGGTGGCGCTGCCCGGCTACCGCGCGGCGCGCAAAGTCGCCGCCTACATGAGCTTCGGTTCGGAAATCGACACCGGGCCGTTCATCGAGACCGTGCTGGCCGACCAGAAATCCCTGGTGCTGCCGCGCGTCGATTCCAGCACGCACACGCTTTCGCTGCATCACGTGTTCGACCGCGACCGGCTGGTGAGCGGGCCGTGGGGCATCAAGGAGCCGGCAGCCGACTGGCCGCGCACCGGGATCGAGGATATCGATTTCCTGCTTGTTCCCGGCGTGGCATTCGACCGGCGCGGGCAGCGCATCGGTTACGGGGCCGGCTTCTACGACCGCCTGCTGGCGCGGCGGCCGCGCCACATCGATTGCGTGGTCATCGCCTTCGATTGCCAGGTGGTCGAGCAGGTGCCCACCGAGGCGCATGACCAGCCCATCGACCGCCTGATCACGGAAACCCTGGACGACGAGTTCTTCACATGACCGCCAAGATCATCGATGGCAAGGCCATCTCCGAATTCTTTCGCGCCGAGTTCAAGCTGCGTGCCGACCGCCTCGCGGCCGCCGGCACGCGCCCCGGCCTTGCCGTGGTCATCGTCGGCGAGGACCCGGCATCGCAGGTCTATGTGCGCAACAAGGCCCGGGCCTGCGAGTCCATCGGCATGCATTCGGAGGTCCATGCGCTGCCCGCGGATACCTCACAGGCAGGACTGGTGGCGTTTGTCCAAAGCTTGAATGCCGACGCGGCGATCCACGGCATCCTGGTCCAACTGCCGCTGCCGCGCCACATCGACGACCGCGCCGTCATCGAGGCGATCCATCCGGACAAGGATGTCGACGGGTTCGCCTACGCCAACATGGGCGCGCTGGTGATCGACGAAAGCCATTACCCGCCCTGCACGCCGTGGGGCGTGATGAAGATGCTCGAGCACGAGGGGATTGCGGTGGAGGGCAGGCACGTGGTCATCGTCGGCCGTTCCAACATCGTCGGCAAGCCGCAGGCGATGTTGATGCTCAAGGCCGGCGGAACGGTCACCGTCTGCCACTCCAAGACGCCGGACCTCGCGCGGTTTACGCGGCAGGCGGACATCGTCGTCGCCGCCGTGGGCCGGGCGCGCATGATCACCGGCGGCATGATCAAGCCCGGCGCGGTGGTCATCGACGTGGGCATCAACCGCCTCGCGGACGGCAAGCTGTGCGGCGATGTCGATTTCGACAGTGCAAAGGCCGTGGCCTCCGCCATCACGCCGGTCCCCGGCGGCGTGGGGCCGATGACCATCACCATGCTGCTCGGCAACACCTTGCGCGCGGCCGAGCGCGTGGCGGGATTGCGCGACGGCACGGGTGACTGCATGATGGCCTGACGGTGCGGCCGGCATGACCCACGACCGCGCGGACGATTCCACCGCGGCCCGCATCCTCCTGGCGCATGCGACGGCGACCGTCGCCGGTGGCGAACTTCTCGTCGGGAGGCCGTCGCTGGGTGCATTGCTTGCCGAGCGTGCGTCCACCAATCCGCAGGCGGTTTTTCTCAGGTTCTTCGACGACGACACGGGTGAACGCACCACGTTGTCCTATGCCGAATTCGATCGCGCGGTGGACGCGGCTACCAGCGGCCTGCTTGCGCAAGGGCTGAACACGGGCGACTCAATCGCCACGCTGTCGTGGAATCATCCGCGCGCGGCGGTGCTGCTGTTCGCGGCGTGGCGTCTCGGTCTTGTTGTCGCGCCGCTCAATGTGTCGGAGGACGATGCGCGCCTGTCGTTCATCGTGCGCGATGCCGACGTCAAATTGCTGGTCGCGCAACCGGCGCTCCAGGCGCGCGCCACCCGGATTTCCGGCGGCGTTCCATGCGTGTCGTTTGATTCGCTTACGGCGTCGTCGATGCCCCGGCGCGATGCCGCCGGGGCGGACCACCGCCGGGCCGCCGCCCTGATCGTCTACACCAGCGGCACCACCGGCGCGCCGAAGGGCGTGGTGCTGACCCAGCACAATTTGCTCATCAATGCGCAAGTGACCGCCGGGCACTTCGCGATCGACAGCGCGACGACCCTGATGTGCGTGCTGCCGATCCACCATGTGAACGGCATCGTGGTCACGCTGATCTCCACGCTGGTCGGCGGTGGAGCATTGGTGCTGAATCGATCCTTCAAGGCGGAAGTGTTCTGGAAGCGCATGGCGGAACACCGCGTGGCCATCGTGTCCGTGGTGCCCACCCTCCTGCAGTTCCTGTTGGAGGCCAACGAGGATCTTGCCGCGCTCGACCTCTCGGCGTTCCGGTACTTTCTTTGTGGCGCCGGCACGCTGCCGGTTGCGCTGGTGACGCGCTTCGAGGACCGCTTCGCGGTGGCGGTGCAGCACCTGTACGGCTTGTCCGAAACCACGGCGGCCTGCTGCGCCATGCCACCTGATTTGCCCCAGCCGGCCCGGCGCGAATGGTATGTGCGCCACGGCTACCCGAGTTTCGGCACCCCGTTGCCCTGGGCCGACATGGCGATCCATGATCCCGACGGCGGCGCGCTGCCGGCCGGGGCGCGTGGCGAGATCGTCATTCGCGGCCCCTTCATCATGGACGGCTACTTCAAGCGCCCCGAGGCGAATGCCGAGACCTTCAAGCACGGCTGGTTTCGCTCGGGCGACGAGGGGTTTTTCGAACGCGACGACACCGGCCGGGCGTTTTACTTCATCACCGGCCGCATCAAGGAACTCATCAACCGCGGCGGCGTGAAATACAGCCCGTTCGAGATCGAAGAGGTGTTGTTGTCGATTCCCGGAGTGAAGGTCGGCCTCGCGATCGGCTTCGACAACGACTGGTATGGCGAGGAGGTCGGAGCCTATGTGGTGCGCGACGAGGGCGCGACGCTCGGCGAGCGCGACATCCTGGCCGCCTGCCGCGCGAGGATGCCGTTTGCCAAATGCCCGAAGGTGGTCGTGTTCGGCACCGACATTCCGGTCACGATCACGGGAAAATACCAGCGCCTGATGCTCAAGGCGCGCTTCGCCGCGTTCAAGCCGGTGCAGTTCCGCGCGCGCGAACCGGAGCGCGGCTAACCAGGCGCTGCGCCGACCAGTGTGGCCTTGATCACCGCCGGGTCTGCATGTGCAACGGCAATGCGCTTGTCGCGCGATTTTTCACCGGCCACGATTCGAACGTCGCGCTGGCGCACCCCCAGGGCCTTCGAGAGGAACACGATGAGCGCCGCGTTGGCGGCCCCTTCCACGGGCGGCGCCTGTACGCGGACCTTCAATGCATCGCCATGCGTCCCCGCCAGTTCGGTGCGCCTGGCGCCAGGCTGCGCATGGATGGTGAGAATGCAGTGTTCCTTCTCCTGCACCAGCCAAACCGGATTGGGCATGTCAGTGGAACGGGAACGGCCCGGCGAATGGGCCGACCTGCACCGTGTGCGTGGTCCACGTGCCCGGCCCGTCCCACCAGTGCAACTGGAATCCCGGCGGCTCATGGGTGAACGCCATCGGGTCCTCGCGGCGCAGGGCAAGCAGCATCTGGTGCGCGGTACCGGGGCAGCTCGACGCCTGGGCGTGGGCGACGCGCGAGAAGATGGCGCGGTGGACATGGCCACTGATGATGGCCTCGATCTGCCGGTGCCCGGACACCAGCGCCGCGAAA
>CAZTYC010000074.1:2873-11514 GCA_964617435.1 uncultured Burkholderiales bacterium | reverse complement strand
CGGATCTTGAAAAGGTGTACGCGTATTTTCCGCGCCTCAAGACGCGCCGCCTGTCGCAGTCCGGCTATACCTCCGGCGGGGAGCAGCAGATGACGGCGGTGGGGCGCGCGCTCATGGCGCGGCCCTCCATGATCCTGCTCGACGAGCCGTCGATGGGGCTGGCCCCCCAGATCGTCGAGGAGATTTTTGGCATCGTGAAAGACCTCAATGAAAAGGAAAAGGTGAGCTTCCTGTTGGCCGAGCAGAACACCATGGTCGCGCTTCGCTACGCCAGCTTCGGCTACATCCTCGAGAGCGGGCGGGTGGTGATGGAGGGCACGGCGAAAAATCTTTCGGAGAACGAGGACGTGAAGGAGTTCTACCTCGGCATTTCCAAGTCCGGCCGCAAGTCATTCCGCGATGTGAAGCATTATCGGCGGCGCAAGCGGTGGCTGGCATGAACGACGCGCTGCGGCTCCACTACGACGCGCTGGAAACCCGCGACCCGGCGGCGCGCGAGCGCGAATTGCTGGCCGCGCTCCCCGCGCAGGTTGCGCATGCCAAGGCCCACACGGCTTATTTCTCCGGGCTGTTTGCCGATGTCGACCCGCGCGCGGTCGATTCGCGCGCCGCGCTGGCGGCGCTGCCGGTCACGCGCAAATCCACGCTCATCGAGCTGCAGATGGCGCACCCACCCTTTGGCGGATTGAACGCGACGCCGATCGGGCGCCTCGCGCGCATCTTTGTGTCGCCCGGCCCGATCTACGATGCGGAGGGGCGCGACGCGGATTTCTGGGGGACCGCGCGCGCCCTGTTTGCCGCCGGTTTCCGCGCGGGCGACGTGGTGCACAACACCTACTCCTACCATTTCTCGCCCGCGGCCTCGATGTTCGAAACCGGGGCGCATGCGCTCGGCTGCGCTGTCATTCCCGCCGGCACCGGGCAGACCGAAATGCAGATTGCGGCGATCGCGCAGCTGAAGCCGCAAGGCTATGCCGGGACGCCCTCGTTCCTGAAGATCCTGCTCGAAAAGGCCGAGGAGAGCGGGGCGGATCTGTCCTCCCTGCGGCGCGCCATCGTGTCCGGCGAACCGCTGTTCCCCGCCGTGCGCGAATTCCTGGCCGGCCGCCATGTGGACACCTACCAGTCCTACGGCACGGCGGACCTGGGCACCATCGCCTACGAATCCAGCGCGCGGGAAGGAATGATCGTCTCGGAGCATTTGCTGGTGGAAATCCTGAAACCGGGCACGGGAGATCCCGTTCCCGACGGCGATGTCGGCGAGGTGGTGGTGACCACGTTCAATCGCGATTACCCGCTGATCCGCTTCGCCACGGGAGATTTGTCGTCCGTGCTGCCGGGAATCTCCCCGTGCGGGCGCACCAACACCCGCATCAAGGGCTGGCAGGGCCGCGCGGACCAGACCACCAAGGTGCGCGGGCTGTTCGTGCACCCGCAGCAGGTGGCGGAGATCATCAAGCGTTTTCCAGCGATCATACGGGCGCGGCTGGTGGTGGACCAGGCTAATGGCGTGGATTCGATGACCCTGCACTGCGAGACGGCGCAGGCGCTGGATGCCGAAGGCGTGGCCAGCACCGCGCGCGACATCACGAAACTGCGCGCGGAGGTTTGCGCGGTCGCCGTGGGCAGCCTGCCCAACGACGGCAAGGTGATCGAGGACCGCCGCAAGCTCTCGGCTTGAAGGCTGCAGGCGTCCGCTTGCCAGACACCCTCAGGCTGGAATCCTGCGGTCGATCACGTGGCGCCATACCGGGGGCAGCAGCGCCAGCAGGAACATGGCCGCGTAGCCGCCCGGCAACTGGGGCGCGGACGCGTGGTGGAGCAACGTGTTGTACGGCCGCCCCGCGTGGAAATGGTGGTCCGAATGGCGCTGCAACTGGAACAGGTAGGCATTCGAGATGAAATATGCCGAGTTCCACGAATGGCGCTCATCGACCGCCTCGTAGCGCCCCTGCGCATCGCGGCGCCGCTCAAGTCCATAGTGCTCGATGTAGTTGATGACTTCCAGGTGCACGATCGCGCCGAGCGCCTGCCCGACAAAAAAAAACAGGCCCGCGGCGCCAAAGGCGGCCCACGAGGCCATCGCGAGAAGCAGGGTCACGCATGACCAGCCCAGCAGTTCATTGTGCACCGAAAAAAAGCCGGAACCGGTCTTCTGCAGCCTTCGGGCTTGCAGGCGCCATGCATTGGCCACGTTCTGCGCGATGGCGCGGCCCAGGTAACGGTACACGCTCTCTCCTTTGCGGGCGGTGGAAGGGTCGCGCGGCGTGGCCACCCAGAGGTGGTGGCCATGCACGTGTTCGATCTTGAACGTGGCATAGCCCACCGCGGACAGCAGCAGACCGCCCAGCCCTTGTTCCCATCGCGCGGGCTTGTGGATCAGTTCGTGCGCGGTATTGATGGCCAGCGCACCGGATACCGTGCCCATGGACAACAGCCATCCCAGCTTGCCCACCCAGGTGAATGGGGAGGTGGCGTAGACGTGCATGGCCCAGGCCAGCATGCCCACAAACACCCACACCGCGGCGACGGGCAGGGCGCGAAACCACGGCGCCAGGAAGCGGGAGCCGACCGCGTCATTGGTGGTGTCCCGCCCGATGGCGTAATCGAGCACCGTGAACACGCCGAAGTAGATCGCGAGGGGCAGCCAGGCAAACAGGTCAGGTTGTCCGCTCGAGATGCCGAGGTGGTATCCCCGCACCATGGCCAGCGGCAACAAGAGGGGCAGCACGGCGGCCAGCGCGCGCAGCCAGCGCATCAGCCGGGGGGAGGGGTCGACGAAATCCAGGATCATGGGGCACCTCCTCGGATTGTGCCTCGATATCAGCGTGCGTGTGCGGCGGCGCGGCGGTTGCCTACAACGTGAGGAGGAATTCCTCCAGTGCCCGCGCGTTGGCGAAGCGGTCCGCGGCCCGTTTTGCCATCAGGCGGTCGATCAGGGGCTGGTAGGCGGACAGCGCCCGGTCCAGGCGCGGGACGGGCGCGCCGATGTGCTGGCGCATCAGGTCCTCGATCGAATCGGCCTGGTAGGGCTTTTCGCCGGTGAACATTTCGTAGGCCATCACGCCCAGGCTGTACAGGTCGCTCTGCGGCGTCACGGTGGCATATTGGGCCTGCTCCGGGCTCAGGTAGAACGGCGTGCCGACCACCTGGCCATGCCGGGTCAGGCCCATCGATTCGCGCGCGCGCTTGGCCACCCCGAAGTCCACCAGGCCGATGCTGCCATCGGCGCGCATCATCAGGTTGTCCGGCTTGAGGTCGCGGTGGATGATGCCCTGCGCGTGCACCGCGTCGAGCGCGCGCGCCGCCTGCACCAGGATGTCGATGACCCTTGCGGGCGCGAGTCCGTCCGCGATCGGCCGTCGCAGGTCGCCACCCGGAAAATACTCCATGACGATGTAGGCCAGTTCGTCGGAAAACGCCTGGTCATAGATCTTCACCACGTTGGGGTGGTCGATCTGGACGATCAGGGCGTATTCCTGGATGAAACGCGAGAGCAGGTCCGCATCGCCGGACGTCGGCTCGAACAGCTTGAGCGCCACGCACTGGCCGTCCGCCTCGCGGTCCGCCAGGTACACCTCGGACATTCCGCCTTCGCCGATCTTCTGGCGCAAGGCATATCCCTTCACGCGCCGCGCATTGGGCAGCAACGGAAACGCCGCCTCGTCCGGCGCAGCCGCGGCGATTGCCGCCATGCGCTGGGTCTTTTCGAGCGCCAACTTCACCGCGCGCCCGGTGATCTCGGAATTGACCTTGAGCGCATTGCGGATGTCGGTGGCAAGCTCGACCAGCCCGTGGTTCGTGGTGGGGGCCGCGGTGTCGATGCCGGTGATCTCCACCGCCTCCACCGGCTCGGCGCGGCCGCGCACCCAGACCGTTTCGATCTTTCCAAACTCAATGCCCTCCCCGGCGGCGTGCAGGGTGTCGAGACTGGCGATGACCGACCACCCGAGTTCCTTGGTCTTGCCTTCCAGGCGCGAGGCCAGGTTGACGGTATCGCCGATGGCGGTGAATTCCTTCTGTCCGCCGGAGCCCACGTGGCACATCATGACCTCGCCCGTGTGCACGCCCACGCCGATGGCGAAATCCGGCAGGTTGCGGTCCGCGTAGCGTGTGTTGATCCAGCTCCGGAAGCGGTGCGCGGCCAGGGTCATGCCCAATGCGGCTTGCAGGGCGCGGTGTGCATGCGCACCCGCCACCGCGCGGTTCATCGACAGGTGTTCCGGGCTGAACACCGCCATCAATCCGTCGCCGATGAACTTGATGGCTTCGCCGCCCGCGGCCACGATCGGCTCGCACACGGCGTTGAAGTAGGCGTTGAGCAGCTCGGCGACTTCCACCGACGACAGCTGCTCGGAGATGGTGGTGAAGCGGCGGATGTCGGCAAACAGCACCGTCGCCTCGCGCGATTCGGTGACCTCGGCATTGGCCGGCATGACATCGAGTCCGTCCTGCGGCCGGCCGGCCAGCGAATTCTGGAATTTGGCCAGCAGGCGCGCCTCGTGGGCGGACACCTGCTCGTCCACGCGTTGCGCCTCGCGCTTGCGCGCCGCGGCCAGGCGCGCGAGGCGCGCATTGACCGCCTGCAGCACGTCGTCCCGGGTGAACGGCTTGGTGATGTAGTCGTCCGCGCCGTGGCCCATGGCCTTGCGCAGGTTGTCCCGATCGTCCAGCGCGGTGAGGAACACCAGCGGGATCGCCTCAGTGCGCTCGTCCTCGCGCAGGGCCTTGAGCACGCCGAAGCCGTCGAGCTCCGGCATCATCACATCGCAGAGGACCAGGTCGGGCTGGAATTCATGGACCACGTCGAGGGCGGCGCGCCCGTTTTCGGCGCTGGCGACCTCGAATTCCTCCATCGACAACAGACGCACCAGGTTGGCGCGGATGGAGGCTTCGTCTTCGACGACGAGGATCTTCATGCGGCGAGTCTACGGCGAATCAGGGCAAGCAGCACGGGCAGGTTGAAGGGCTTGGGCTGGTATTCGTCCGCGCCGATTTCCAACCCGAAGCGCTGGTCGTCCATGTCCACGCTGGCGGTCAGGAAGATGAAGGGCAGGGCGGCGGTCAGCGGGTCGGCGCGCAGCCTTTTGCAAACCTCGAAGCCGTCCATTTCCGGCATCATCACGTCGCACAGGATCAGGTCCGGCCTGCATTCGGCGACCTTCGCCAGGCCGGATTTTCCGTCGGCGGCCAATTCGACGCGGTAGCCTTCAAGCGTCAGGAACCGCTCCAGGTTGGACCGGATGGACGCATCGTCATCGACGACCAAGATGCAGGCGGGCGTGGTCATGAGGGCGCGCCAGGCGGGTCCTGGCGGGGAAGGTTGATGGAGAAGGTCGTGCCCTTGCCCAGTTCGCTGGTGACGGAAATCTCGCCCCCATGCTGGGTGGCGGCGTGCTTGACGATCGCCAGCCCCAATCCCGTCCCGGCGATATTGCCGACGTTGCTGGCGCGAAAGAAATTGGCGAACAGGCGCGGGATGTCCTCCGGTGGCAGGCCGATCCCCTCATCCGACACCGACAGGTGGATCACCTGTTCGCCGCGCGCGGCGTAGAACCGCACGGTGCCGCCACTGGGCGAATACTTGACCGCATTGGAGAGCAGGTTGCCGAGCATGTGGCGCAGCAGCTTTTCATCCAGCATGACCGTGGCGCCGCAATTCTCGAATGCGGTGTCGATGCGCACCGGACTTGCGGACTTGGCCGCGCCGGCGGCCGTGCGGGCCTCCTGCGCGATCGCCTCGAGCAGCGTGTCGAGCCGCACCGGCTTGGGCACGAACTCGAGCTTCTCGGCCTCCACCTTGCCGATCAGCAGGATGTCGTCGAGCATCTTGGTCATGCGCTTGACGCTGGCATCGACGCTGTCGAGGAGGTCGTCCCGCTCCTGCGCGCTCATCTTGGCGCCGTAGAACTTCAACAGTTCGGCCGAGGAGAGGATGGTGGCCAGCGGCGTGCGGAACTCGTGCGAGGTCATCGCCACGAAACGCGACTTCAGGAGATTGAGCTCACGCTGCTTCTCGAGCGATTGGCGGATGTCCTCCTCGGCCTGCTTGCGCCGCGTGATGTCCGAGATGAACGACAGGGTGGCCGGCTTGCCATGCCAGTCCACCAGCACTGCGGACACCTGCACCCAGACAAAGGATCCATCCTTCCGCTGCGCGCGGAAATCGAACTTCGATTCGAAGGCCTCGCCGCGCAGGCGCTGTTCGCGGTTGGCGGTGATCGTCGGAAGGTCCTCCGGATGCACCAGCGGCGCGAATTCCCTGCCGATCAATTCGCTGCTCTCGTAGCCGAGCAACTGCAGGAACGCCGGGTTGGCGAAGATGAATCGGCCGTCCTGCACCACCGTCATGCCTTCGGTGACATTCTCGACCACCAACTGGTACTGCTCGGTTGACGCGCGAAGCTTTTCCTCCAGTTCCTTGCGGGCGGAAATGTCCATCACCACCCAGACCGTGCCCTGCGAAAGGTCGTTGGGAACCACGGCACGGCCGGACAGATAGGCCCAGAACTGGCCGCCCTTGGTACTGCGCATGCGCAATTCAGTCTCAAAATGGCGGCCTTGCCCCACCGCCTTCGCGACCGCCTCGCCGATGCGAAGGTATTCCTCGCGCGAGGGATAGAACGGCTCCAGCGATTTGCCCACGTACTCGATGCCCTCGGCACGGAACATCTGCATGAGCACGCGGTTGGCCCAGCGCACGCGGCCTTCGGCATCCAGGAAGGCGATGCCGACGATGGAGTTCTGCAGGATGGTCTCGCGCTCGAACAGGGTTTGCGCCAGGCTGTCCTGCAGGCGCTTGCGTTCTGACACGTTTGAAATGAAGGACAAGGTGGCCGGGCGTCCGTCCCACTCGATGGAGACGGCCGACAACGCCACCCACACGGATTCGCCCTTGCCGTTGACCACGCGGAACTCATAGCGCGGGTCCACCGGCTCCCCGGCCAGACGGCGCCGGTGGTGGTCCGCGACGATGGGGCGGTCGCTCGGGTGGATGGCGTCGGTGAAGGGCTTGGCGCGCAACTCGTCCAGCGTGCGGTCCACCAGCTCCAGGGTGCGCGGATTGGCGAACACGATGTGGCCGTCCTGCACCACCAGGATGCCCTCGCTGACGTTTTCGATGACATGGCGCAGCCGCTGCTCCGAGGTCTTGAGCGCGGCCTCGCGCGTGCGCCGCAGGCTGATGTCGCGCAGGATGGCGCCGAATTCCATGCCGCGCGCGGTCTTGATCGGCCAGACGGAGAGCTCGATGGGCACCTCCTTGCCGTCGCGGGTCATGGCCGTGACTTCGATGCGGCGGTTGAGGATGCGGGCTTCGCCGCCGGACAGCACGCGCTTCATGCCGGCCTCGTGCGCGGCGCGGTGCACCGGAGGAATGATGAACTGCGAGAGCGACTGGCCCATCACCTCGGACGCGGCCCACCCGAACAGCGACGATGCGCTGGCGTTCCACGCGGTCACTAAGCCATCGCCGTCGATGGTGATGACCGGATCGTGCGCGGACTCAAACAGCTGGCGAAAGATGCCGTCGCCTTCCAGTCCGGACGCGTGGGAATCCTGCAAGGAGTGGGCCTGGGCGTTCACGGGCGCGGCGGGAGTTTCATGGGTGTGATCTTACCCGCGCCACCTCGTGGCGGAACATGCGGTTCGCCAACATCCCGCGATCACGGGCGGTCACCTGCCGGATGCCGGAGCACCCCGGAATAAGGCGGAATAAGGCGCGAAAGGGTCAGTAGCGCCCGATCGGGTTGCGCATGACACCGATGCCCTCGATGCGGGTCTCCAGCAGGTCGTCCACCTTCAGCCATTCCGGCGGATTGCGCGCGAAGCCCACGCCTTCGGGCGTGCCCGTGGAAATGACGTCGCCCGGTTCCAGGGTCTGGCCCAGGGACAGGTCGCGGATCAGGCGCGGAATCTTGAAATACAGGTGCCGGGTGTTGGAGGATTGCTTGACCACGCCGTTGACGCGGCATTCCACGTCCAGGTGGTTCGGGTCCAGCGCGTCCGCTGTGACGAGGGCCGGCCCCATCGGGCAGGTGCCATCGAGCGACTTGCCCTTGTCCCATTGCCCGCCGTGCCGGCGCTGCACATCGCGCCAGGTGACGTCATTGATGATGGTGTAGCCGAACACATGGTCCATGGCGTCGGCTTCGGAAATGTTGATGCCGCGCTTGCCGATCACCACGCCGAGCTCCACCTCCCAATCGAGCTGCGTGGAGACGGTTTCGTGGAAGGGGATGACATCGTAGGGCCCGTTGATGGCGGTGGGTGCTTTCGAGAAGAACACCGGCCATTCCGGCAGCTTGCGGTCGTCCTGCATGGACGTCCCGCCCTCATTGAAATGCTCGACGTAATTCCATCCCACGCAGAACACGTTCTTTCGCGTGCGCGGGATGGGCGCCTTCAGCAGGGCCTTGTTGAGCAGGACGCCGGGCGTCCGGGGTGCGGCGGCAATCTCGTCGAGCAGCGCGCGCGTGCGCGCCCCGCCCTCGATGATGTCGAGCATGGTGCGCAAGGCCGGACCCGCGCCGCGCGCCGCGCACTCGGCATCGAGGTCGAGGACTTCATCATCGGCAATGAGCAGGCCGGTGCGCAGCGCATCGGTGCCCAGCATCTGGAAGGTGACGAGTTTCATGGTTCA
>CAZTYC010000074.1:0-2773 GCA_964617435.1 uncultured Burkholderiales bacterium | reverse complement strand
GCGCCGCGATTGAGCTGGCGCCGCGTGACTTCCAGCATGACGGGGGACCGCTTGCGCAGCAGTCCGGCGGTTTCGGACGCCCACTCGCCCCATTCGCAGGCGGTTTCGGCATCCAGCGAGGCAATGATCTCCGCCACGCTGCGCTGGGGAACGAAGTGCAGGTCGATCGCCGCCTGCAGTTTCTCCAGCGGCGCCTCGCCCGCGGGTGCCGCGTGTCGCTCAATGAGCTGCGCCACATCGGCGGCGGGCTCGCGCGTCCAGTTCATTGCGTCAAGCCCGGCCAGCAGCGCGGTGATCGATTCAGTCGCCGCAAAGCGGTCCGCCAGGCCGGCATACAGCGCGTCGGCCGCCTTGAGGGTGACGCCGGTGAGGCCAAGGTAGAGGCCCACCCTGGAGCGCGACAGGAAGTAGCTGCCGCCCACATCCGGAAACAGGCCGATGCCGGTTTCCGGCATGGCCATGCGCGTCCGCGGCCCGACGATGCGATAGCCGGACCCTTGCGATATGCCCATGCCGCCGCCCATGACAAACCCATCGAGCACGCAGATCACCGGCTTCACGTAGCGGTGCAGCTGGTAATCGAGCCGGTACTCGTCGATGAAGAAGTCGTGATGGAGCGTGCCGTTGCCCACCGCGCTGTCGCGCAGGGCGCGGATGTCGCCGCCGGCACAAAATGCCTTTTCTCCCGCGCCTTTCATCACGATGGCGAGGATGCGCGGGTCCCGCGCCCATTCGGTGAACAGGTCCGCCATGCCGCGGATCATCGCGTGCGAGAGCGCATTGAGGGCCTGCGGGCGGTTGAGCGTGAGGTGGGCGACGCGGTTGCGGATCTCGACGATCAACTCGCCATTGGCAAAAGTGTCCGGCATGAAAAGTCAAAGTCCTGAAGGGGCGAGGCGTTCAGGGCAAAAATGCCTCGAAAGCCGCGCCAGTGCTTGGGTTTGGCGGGTAGGTGGGTGGGCGGGGCGTCCGTAGCGCGCGCCCCTGAACCACGGGGTCAGGCGTTCTTCCAGACCGGCTTGCGCTTCTCCAGGAAGGCGCTGACGCCTTCGGCCTGGTCGGGCGATTCGAACAGATCCATGAACCGCTCGCGCTCGGCCGACAGCGCCGCGGGGCGCGGCACGCCGTTGCGGGCCTGGTGAATAAGCGACTTGCAGGCCGCGACAGACTGGGGCGACAGCGTGGCCACGCGCGCGGCCATGGCCTTGGCGGCCTCCAGCGCGGCGCCCTTGTCGACGACTTCCTCCACCAGCCCGATCCGCAACGCCGTGTCCGCGGTCACGCGTTCGTTGGTGAGGATCATGCGCTTGGCCCAGCCTTCGCCAACCAGCCAGGGCAGCGTCTGCGTGCCCGCGCCGCCCGGCAACAAGCCCACCGCCGGTTCCGGCAAAGCCATCTGCGCGTGCGTTTCGGCGATGCGAATGTCGCAGGCCAGCGCGGCCTCCAGCCCGCCGCCCATGGCATAGCCGTTGATGGCCGCAATCGTCACGAAGCGCGCGTTCATCCACGCCTCGAAGGCGGCGCCGAACGCGTGAATGAAATCGCGCGCGGCAACCTTTCCTGCCGCGTCGCTGGCCTGGAAGCGCTTGAGGTCCGCGCCGGCGGAAAAGAATTTCTCGCCCTGGCCCGTGAGGATGGCGGCGTAGATGTTTCGATCCGCCTCGAGAGCCTCCGCAAGCTGCTTCAACGCCTTGAGCGACTCGGGCGTCCAGGTGTTGGCGGGCGGGTTGGCAATGGTGATGATGGCCGTGTGGCCATCGATGACGTGTTCGATCACGCGTCAGTCCTTTTTGTAGAGTTTGATGATGGACGAGAAGTCCAGGCCGCCGTTGCCCATCGAGGAGTGCATCTGGTAGAGCTGCTGCGCGGCAGCGCCCAGCACCACGGGTTGCTTCGCGGCCTTGGCGGCTTCGGTGACCAAGGTGAGATCCTTCAGCATCAGGTCCGAACCAAAGCCGCCCGAGTAACCCCGCGATGAAGGCACGTTCTCCAGCACGCCGGGGTAGGGGTTGTAGGTGTCCGAACTCCAGCAGCGGCCACTGGAAGTGTTGGCGATGCCGGCGAACACCTTCGGGTCCATGCCGAGCTTCGCGGCCAGTGCCATGCCTTCGGCGGTGGCGACCATCTCGATGGCAAGCATCATGTTGTTGCAGATCTTGGCGACCTGGCCGTTGCCGGCGCCGCCGCAATGCACGATGTTCTTGCCCATGCATTGCAGGATCGGTTTGGCGCGCTCGAAATCGGCTGCCTCGCCGCCAACCATGAAGGTCAGCGTGCCGGCTTCCGCGCCGCCGGTGCCGCCGGAGACGGGGGCATCGACCATGGGATTGCCGTTCTTCGCCGCCGCCGCCGCGACCTCGCGTGCCGTGTGCGGGTCGATGGTTGAGGAATCGATGAGCGGGGTGCCTTTCGCCGCGCCGGACAGCACGCCGTTCTCGCCGGTGTACACGCTGCGCACGTGCGGCGAGGACGGCAGCATGGTGATGACCAGCTCCACGCCCTGCGCGCAGGCGGCCGCCGTCGGCGCCGACTCGGCACCCAGGTCGGTGAGCTTTTTCACCAGGTCCGGCACCACGTCGAAGACTTTCAGCGTGTGGCCGTGCTTCAACAAGTTGCGGGCCATGGGATTACCCATGTGGCCGAGGCCGATAAATCCGATTTTCATGCGCGTACCCTACTTGAGCGAGATGGTGGTATTCACGCCCGTCGACACCGCCGCATCATCAAACCACCGCGCCGTCACCGTCTTCACCTGCGTGTAGAACTGGATGAC
>CAZTYC010000073.1:0-11688 GCA_964617435.1 uncultured Burkholderiales bacterium | reverse complement strand
AGCGCGGCGCCGGCGCTTTGCAGGGTGCCGGCCGCCACCGGCTTCATCGCCGCCACGCTGACGCCGCGCGCCTGCAGGGCCGCAATCAGCGCGCAGGTGGCGAAGGTCTTGCCCACGCCGGTGTCGGTGCCGGTGATGAAGGCGTTATTCACGCGTCACCATGCGCTTGAATTCGTCGATCGAGATGCCCACCGTTCCCTCCTTCGCGCGTTGCGGCGCGGACACCGGCCGCCATGCATGGCCGTACACCACCTCGTAGGTCGCGGGCAGCCTGGCGTCGCGCCGGAAGGCTTCGTACGCGGCCACCATGCGTTGCCAGCGCACCTTGCCGGTCAGGCCGCGCTGCCGCCCCGGAAGCACATTGTGCGCGCCGATGCCCTTCAATTCCGCCAGCAGCGGCTTGAGCGCGTCGTAGGTCAGGGTCAGCACCTCCTGGTCCATCACCGGATCGGCAAACCCGGCGTGCACCATCATGTCGCCCAGGTCGTGCATGTCCACAAAGGTGTTCACGTGCGGCCGGTCGTCGATGGCGCGGAACGCGGCGCGCAACTCCTTGAGCGTGTCGGGCCCGAGGGTGGTGAACATGAACAGCCCGCCGGGCCTGAGCACGCGGCCGGCTTCCTGGATCACGCGCCCGGCGTCGCACCATTGCAGCGTGAGGCTGGAGAGGACGGCGTCGACGCTGGCGTCCGCGAGCGGCAGCGCCTCGGCGTCGGCGCACACCAGTCCCGCGCGCTCGCCGCGCCCAAGCCAGCGCTCGGCCCAGGAACGCTTCATCGAGGCGCCCGTGTGCCGCAGCATGGGCAGCGCGAGATCGAGCCCGACCAGCTGCGCGGCGGGGAAACGCGCCGCCAGCTTGCGCGTGACGGTGCCCGTGCCGCAACCCAGGTCGAGCACGCGCTTCGGTTTGAGCTTGATGTAGTCGAGGCGCTCCATCAGCCGGTCCGCGACCTCGCGCTGCAGGAAGGCGTGGTCGTCGTAGGTCGCCGCCGCGCCGGCGAACGAGCGCCGCACCGCCTGCTTGTCCGGGAAGAGGGGCGCGCTCATGCGTCCAGGAACCCGGTGACGTGCGCGAGGAACGCCTCGCGGTGCGACAGGAACGGCGCGTGCGCGGCGCCCTGCATCATCTGCAGCGTGGCGTGCGGCAGGTGGCGCGCCAGCCACTCGGCGGTGTCCGCGGAGGTGAGGGCGTCGTGCGTGCCCTGGATGACCAGGGCCGGATGCGCGATGCCCGGCACCGCGTCGCGCAGGTCGCTGGTGGCGAGGATCTCGAGACTCGCCGCCAGCGCGGCCGGCGCCGGCTCGCCGTGCGCGCCGACCGCCTGCTGCAGCGCGCGGATCACCTCGCGCATGTGCGGCTGGTTGAGCGCCTGCAGGGCGAGGAAGTTGCGGATGGTGGCCGCATAGTGGGTGGACAGGCGGCGCGCGAAGTCCGCCAGCACGGCGCGCGGCTTCCCCTGCGTCCATCCGTCGCCCGCGACAAAGCGCGGCGTGCAGCAAATGGTGACGAGCTTGTTCACCCGCGCCGGGTATTTCGCGGCCAGCGCCAGCGCGGTGTGGCCGCCGAGCGACCAGCCCATCAGGTGGGCCTTCGCCGGCAACGCGTGGTGGACGGCATCGACAAACGCGTCGCGCGTGGACACCGGCGCGCCGGGCGAGCGGCCGTGGCCGGGCAGGTCCACGAGGTGCAGGGTGAAGCGCTGCGCGAGCGCCTCGCGCACGCCGTTCCAGACGGCGCCGTTGAGTCCCCAGCCGTGCAGCAGCGCGAGGTCGGGGCCGCGGCCGGTGACTTCCACGAACACGGTCATGCGCCGCCTCCCAGGTGCAGCGCCTCGAGCTCGAGCAGCGCGCTGGCGAGGTCGAGCAGGTCGTCGGCGGTGTGCTCGGCGGTGATCGACACGCGCAGGCGCGAGGTGCCCTGCGGCACCGTGGGCGGGCGGATGGCGGGCACGAATATGTGGCGCGCCATCAGCGCCTCGCTCATCGCCAGCGCGTCGGCGTTGCCGCCGACGATGACCGGCTGGATCGCGGTCATGGAGTAGGGCAGCCGCGCATGCCGCGGCTTGAAGCTGTCGGGAAAGAAATCGATGAGCGCGCGCAGGTGCGTCAGCCGCTCGCGTTCGTTCTGCAGGATGTCCAGGCTTGCCTGCATGGCGGCGGCGATCGCCGGCGGCGTGGCGGTGGTGAACAGGTAGCTGCGCGCGGACTGCAGGATCCATTCGATGAGGTCCGCGGACCCGGCGACGAACGCCCCGTAGCCGCCCATCGCCTTGCCCAGCGTGGCCATGTACACCATGCGGTGCGCGTGCGCCTTCAGGTCGATGTTGAAGTGCTCCAGCACGCCGCGACCGCGGTAGCCCAGCACGCCGAAGCCGTGCGCGTCGTCGAGCACCAGCAGGGCGTCGTGCGCCGCCGCCAGTTCGAGCAGCGCCGGCACGTCGGCCACGTCGCCATCCATGCTGAACACCGCGTCGCTGACGATCAGCCGGCGCCCGCCCGCCGGGGCGCTCGCGAGCATGGCGCCGAGCCTGGCCAGGTCCGCATGCGCATAGCGCTTGAACGTGGCATTGGACAGCAGCGCGCCGTCATTGAGGCAGGCGTGGTTCCATTTGTCGGCAAAGATCATGTCGCCGCGCCCGGCCAGCGCCGTGAGGATGCCCAGGTTGGCCGCGTAGCCGGACGAAAACAGCAGCGCCTTGTCGAACCCGGCAAAGTCCGCCAGCCGCTCCTCGAGCGCGTGGTGCGCGCGCATGTGCCCGCTCACCGCGTGCGAGGCCGCCGCGCCGAGGCCGAACTTGCGCAACGCGCGCATCGCCGCCTCCACCACCTTCGGGTGCGCCGCGAGGCCGAGGTAGTCGTTGCTCGCATACGACATCACGCGCTGCCCGTCGATCACCAGCGACGCGCCCTGCGGGCCGTCAACCAGCCGGCGCACGCGCAGTTGGTCTGCCAGCGCGAGCTCGGACAGCAGTTCGGAAAAGTCGGGCGACGTCACTTGGGGTGCGCGTGAAGTCGAAACTCGAGGACTGGCGCGGCAATCGGCGGCATTTCGGCCTGCAAGGCGCGCCAGTGCTGGAGTTTCACAGGGGGGAGATGCCCAGCTTGTCGAACAGGCGCTGGTCGCGGTCCGCCTCCGGATTGCCGGTGGTGAGCAGCTTGTCCCCATAAAAGATGGAATTGGCGCCGGCCAGGAAACACAGCGCCTGGGTGGCCTCGTTCATGTCCTGGCGGCCCGCGGACAGGCGCACGAAACTGCCGGGCATGGTGATGCGCGCCACGGCGATGGTGCGCACGAACTCGCTCCAGTCGATGGCCGGCTCGCCGTGCAGGCGGGCGTGCAGCGGCGTGCCCTCCACCTGTACGAGGAAATTGATCGGCACCGATTCCGGCGGCGGATCCATGTTGGCCAGCTGCGCGACGAGCCCCACGCGTTCGGCACGCGATTCGCCCATGCCGACGATGCCGCCGCAGCAGACGTGGATGCCGGCGCCCTTCACGCGTTCCAGGGTGTCGAGGCGGTCCTGGTATTCGCGCGTGCTGACAATGCCACCGTAGGCTTCCGGTGCGGTGTCGAGGTTGTGGTTGTAGTAATCGAGGCCCGCCTGCTTGAGCTGCTCGGCCTGGCCGTCCTTGAGCATGCCCAGGGTGCAACAGGCTTCCAGACCCAGCGCCTTGACCTCGCGCACCATGTCGAGCACCGGGTCGAGGTCACGCTGCTTGGGTCCGCGCCACGCCGCGCCCATGCAGAAGCGCGTGGCGCCCGCGGCCTTGGCGGCTTGGGCCGCCTCGATGACCGCACTGAGTGGCAGCATCGCCTCGTTGTCGGTGCCGGTGTGGTGGCGCGCCGCCTGCGGGCAATACCCGCAATCCTCCGGGCAGCCGCCGGTCTTGATCGACAGCAGGGTCGAGCGCTGCACGGCGTTCGGGTCGTGGTGCGCGCGGTGCACCGTCTGCGCCTGGTGCAGCAGGTCGGCAAACGGCAGGTCAAACAGCGCGGCGATGCGCGCGCGCGGCCATCGCGCGTCGGCGTTCTCCTGGGGGCGCGGCGCGGCAAACTGGATCGGCTGTACGGACGCAGCGGGGGTGGCGGTGGCGCTCAAAAGTGTCTCCGGCATGACGAAATCAATGGTGCATTATCGCCGGTAAGGGGGTTAACAAACGCGTAAAAAACAGGCGATCGACGCTGCACGTCAGGCCTCGGCCGCGGCTGGTGCAGAATGGCGCCATGGCCTGTCCGGACATCGCGTATTTGGGCGCAGGTCCCGGGCGAAACGCTGCCGGCTGCAGGCGTGGCGCGGCGCTGCGGATCGCGTCACGACCGGCCTTTCCCTTCTTTGCCCACGAATTGGTCCGTGACCCTGTCGTTCCGCCCCTTCCTCGACCACGCGCTTTCACAGGATTGTGCGTTGTGCGGCGTGCGCGCACGTGCACTGCTATGCGCCGGGTGCGAGGCGGACCTTCCGCGCGCGCCGGCGCTGGCCTGCCTGCAATGCGCGGCCGTGTGCGCCCCCGCATCGCCGGCCGGCGCGCGCTGCGGCCAGTGCCTCGCGGATCCGCCGTTCTTTGATGCCACGCGCGTGGCGTACCGCTACGAATTTCCGCTCGACAAACTGATGCAGGCGTACAAGTTTCGCGCGCACTTGGCGCTGGCCGAGGTGTTTGCGCGCGCCCTCGCCGAGCGGCTCGAGCAGGCGCCGGTGGCCGCCACCCTCCTCGTGCCTTTGCCGATGTCCGCTGAGCGGTTGGCCTCGCGCGGCTTTGACCAGACCGCCCTGATCGCGACCGCGCTCGCGCGCATGCTGCCCACGATGAGGCTGGAGCGCCGGCTCGCCCGCGTGCGCAACACGCCGCCGCAAGCCGGCCTGGACCGCGCGGCGCGCCTGAAAAACGTGCGTGGCGCGTTTGCCTGCGGCGCCGGGCTGGCCGGCCAGCAGGTGGTGATCCTCGATGACGTCATGACCACCGGCGCCACGCTCTCGGAAGCCGCGCGCACCCTCAAGCAGGCCGGCGCCCTCGGCGTGACGGCGCTGGCGGTGGCGCGTGCGGATCACGGCGGCCCGCCGGCCCGCATCGGCCGGCCCTGAACCCATGTTCCACGTCATCCTGTTCGAACCGGAAATCCCGCCCAACACCGGGAACGTGATCCGTTTGTGCGCCAATGCCGGCGCCGTGCTGCACCTGGTGCACCCGCTGGGGTTTGCCTGGGACGATGCGCGGGTGCGGCGCGCCGGGCTCGATTACCATGAGATCGCCAACGTGCGGCACCACGCGGACTGGGCCGCCTGCCGCGCGGCGTTGCCGCAGGCACGCTGGTTTGCGGTGGAGACGCGCCAGGCGACGCGCTACGATGCGGTGCGCTATCGCGCGGGCGACGCCTTCGTGTTCGGCAAGGAAACCACCGGCCTGCCGGCCAAGGTTCTGGAGGAGTTTTCCCCCGGGGAACGGATCTACCTGCCGATGCGCGAAGGCAACCGCAGTTTGAACCTCTCCAACAGCGTCGCCATCACCGTGTTCGAGGCGTGGCGGCAAACCGGATTCGGCACCTGAGCGAAACGCCGGCCGCGCGGGCGGCGCGGCGTTTCAGCAAAGGGATGGCGGTCAGGAAATCGTGATGCGCTTGGCGGCGACCGGCGCCTTCTTCGGCAGCACCAGGTGGAGGATGCCGTCGGCGTACCTGGCGGACACGTTGCCTTCATCGATCGACTCGGCGAGCACGAACGAGCGGGTGGTCTTGCCGTAGAAGCGCTCGCTGTGGAGCAGCTTTTCGCCTTCCTTGGCGGCGGTTTCGCGCTTGATCTCGACGCTGATCGTCACTTCGTTGTCGTCCACCGCGACGTGGATGTCTTCCTTCTTCACGCCGGGCACCTGCGCGGCGACGCGATAGGCGTTGGCGTCCTCGGTGACTTCAAGGCGGATGGCGTCGATCGAATCCGGCTGGCCGTCGGCCACGGGCCGGAAGAAGCCGGCAAACAGGTCATCCAGCGCCACGTCAGCGCGCGGAAAGTTCGGTTGACGGCGGGTGTTCCAGCGAACCAGTGCGTTCATGAGTGTCTCCTTGTGGTGAAGGGGCTTGAGGGTGAACAGAAGATGCGATTGATGCGGCGTTTTTCAAGGGGCCGCGCCACGCGGATTTCATGCGGCGTTACACTACGCATCTGCCAAAAACGCGGGTAGATATGGGCCTGTCGGAAAAATCCAAGGGGGAAGACGCAGCCGGGCGGTTCGCCGAGATCGAGTCCCATCGCCCCTACATGGTGCGTTTCGCCATGGCCAAGCTGCGCGACGCCGAGGCCGCGGAGGAAGTCGTGCAGGAGGCCTTGCTCGCGGCGCTGGAGGCGGTGGGCGGCTTTGCCGGCCAGTCCAGCCTGCGGACCTGGCTGACCTCGATCCTCAAGTTCAAGATCATCGACTGGCAGCGCCGCCGGGTGTCCGAGCGCGAGCACTTCGCCAGCGCGCCCGAGGAGGACGATTCGGCCGACCCGGAATGGATGGACCGGCTGTTCGACGCCACCGGCCACTGGAGCCCGCGCATCGCCGAGTGGAGCCATCCGGACGAGGCCCTGAGCCAGCAGCAGTTCTTCGCCGTCTTCGAGCGCTGCATGGACAAGCTGCCCAAGGCGGCCGCCCGCGTGTTCTTCAAGCGCGAGGTGATGGGCGAGGACACCGAGGAAATCTGTAAGGCCGAGGGCATTTCCCCGTCCAATTGCTGGGTGATGTTGCATCGGGCGCGGCTCGCATTGCGCGAGTGCCTCGATCGCCACTGGTTCCAGGGCACCCGGGAACGGGCCGCCCAAGAGAGAAAGGACGCATGAGCGTGGATGACGTCGCACCCATCAAGGCCGTCGAATCGTGCAAGGAAGCGGCGCGGCTGATGAGCCGCAAGCAGGACATGCCGCTTTCGGATGCCGAGTCGGAAAGCCTCAAGCAGCACCTCTACACGTGCCTGAGCTGTCGCCGCTTCGACGAGCAGCTCGGCTTTTTGCGCCGGCTCGCGCGGCAGTACGCCGACGGCGGCGCCCCCTGAATCCGTTGCCGCGCGTGCGGCGTATCATCCAGTCGTCCGGTTTTGCCCCCTGTTTTGTTTCGCATCGACCGATGCATTGTCCACCTCAAGGAGACCTCCCATGAACACCCGTTTGATCCTGTCCACCGCCATCGCCGGCCTGGTTGCCGCCTCCACGCTCTCCGGTACCGCGGGTGCCGAGGAAAAGAAGGCTGAAAAGGAAAAGTGCTACGGCGTGGCCGAAAAGGGCAAGAACGACTGCGGCACCGCCAAGCATTCCTGCGCCGGCCAGGCCGCCGCGGACAAGCTGCCCGAGGAATGGAAATACGTGGCCAAGGGCTCCTGCGAAAAGATGGGCGGCGCGCTCAAGTACCCCGCTGACAAGAAGGCGGACGCGCCGAAGAAGTAACGGCGCCGCGGCCCGCCGGGCCGCGCACTGAAGTGACACCGGACGCCCTCGCATCGCCTGCGGGGGCGTCGCCGTTTTCGCACCCATGCACGCCAACCATCCCGATCCCTGCCGCGCCGGCATCGGCTTGCGCGCGGCGCACTACGCCGCCTGGCTGGCCTCGCCTCCCGCCGTGTCCTTCCTGGAAGTGCACAGCGAGAATTTCTTCGGCGACGGCGGGCAACCGCTTGCGTACCTTGAGCGGTTTCGCGCGGACTATGCGGTCAGCACGCACGGCGTCGGGCTCTCGCTCGGCTCCGCCGGCGGACTGCAGGCGCGCCATCTGGAAAAGCTCAAGCGCCTGGTGGACCGCATCGAGCCCGCGCTGGTGTCCGAGCATTTGTGCTGGGTCGGGGTGGATGGCCGCTTCGCCAACGACCTGCTGCCGCTGCCCTACACCGAGGAGGCGCTGGGCGTGGTGGTCGACAACGTCAGTCGCGTGCAGGAGGCGCTGGGGCGGCGCATCCTGGTCGAGAACGTGTCGAGCTACCTCGAGTTCACCGCATCCACCATCCCGGAATGGGAGTTCGTGCGCGAAGTTGCCCAAAGAAGCGGGGCGGGCCTCCTGCTCGACATCAACAACGTGCACGTCAATGCCGCCAATCACGGCATCGATGCGCGCGCCTACCTTGAGGCCATTCCGGGCGCGCTGGTGGGTGAAATCCACCTTGCCGGGTTTCAGGATGCCGGCGACATGCTGATCGACACCCACGGCACGCCGGTGTGCGAGGCCGTGTGGCAACTGTACCGCGAGACCGTCGCGCGCATCGGCGCCAAGCCCACGCTGATCGAGTGGGACACCGACATTCCCGCGCCGGCGGTGTTGATGGGCGAGGCGGAGAAGGCCAACGCGATCCTCCATGAATGCGGGGCCGGCCGTGCTGCGTGACGACCAGGGCTTGATGCTCTCCGCCTTGCTGGCCGAGGGGCCTGCGCCCGCACTGGAAGCACTGATCAAGGCCGGCAACCCGGACGCGGCGCGGCGCGTGGAAATTTACCGGCACAACGTGATGAGCAATCTCGTCGGCGCGCTCGCCGACATCTATCCGGTCACCCGCAACATCGTGGGTGAGGCGTTCTTCCGGCATGCCGCGGAGTCCTTCAGTCGCGCGACGCCATCGAATTCCGGCGATCTCAATGACTTCGGCGCGGCGTGGCCCGAGTTCATCGCCCGCTGGCCCCACGCGGCGGAGTTGCCCTATCTGCCGGACGTGGGGCGGCTTGAATGGGCGATGCACCGCGCGTTCCATGCCGCGGACGCGGTGCCGCTTGACCTGGCGCGGCTCGCCGCCCTTCCCGAAGAAGCTCAGGGCGGCCTGCGCTTCCAATTGCACCCGGCGGTGGCGCTCATCGTGTCGCGCTATCCGCTGGCGGCGATTTGGCGCGTGAACCAGCCGGATTTCTCCGGCGACATGCAGGTGGACTGGGAGAGCCCGGGCGAACGCCTGTGTGTGCGGCGCAACGGCTATCAGGCGGCGTTCGATGAGATTTCCGAACCCGCGCTGCGCTTCCTGTCCGCGCTCACCTGCGGGGCGCCGTTTGACGCGGCTGCCGAAGCCGCCCTGTGCGTCGACGACCAGTTCGACCTGCAAGGTTTCCTCATCCAATCCGTCCAATCCGGAGTGATCGCCGATTTCCGGTGATGCGAAGGGAGGGCTGGAAAATGAAGGATTGGTTCGCGGTGCCCGGGCGGCTCGACGCCTGGCTGGAAGCACGTTCGCAGGCGGTGGTGTCGGTGTTCCTGCTCGGTTTGCGCGCCCATGTGGCGCAGGTGTTCTTTGCCTCCGGGCTCACCAAGATCGCGGACCTGGACGCGACGATCGCGCTGTTCGAAAACGAATACCGCGTGCCGGTGTTGTCGCCGGCGCTGGCCGCCTATTCGGGAACCGCCGCGGAGCTGCTCCTGCCCGCCCTGCTGGTGGCCGGCCTGTTGTCGCGCCCGACCGCGCTGGCGCTGTTTGCCTTCAACCTCGTGGCGGCGGCGTCGTATCCGGACATTTCCGCCGCCGGCGTCAAGGATCACTGGCTCTGGGGCACCATGCTGGCGACCCTGGTTGTGTTCGGTGCCGGGCGCATCGCCGTGGACCACGCGCTGGGCGCGTGGCGCGCGGCAAGGGTCAGGGGTTCGGCGTGACGATGTCGGCCGCCAGCACCCACGCGCCATCGCGCACCGTCCAGACCCGCAGGTAATAGCCGTTCGCGTCCTTGGTGGCGCCCGGCAGGGTCCATTTACCCAGCGCATAGGCGAAGTCGCCGCCGGCGGAGACCACCGTCTTGTCATGCGTCCAGACGAACTTGTCCTCCGCCGGATTGGCGTGCGCCAGCGCCGCGGGGCCCACCAGCGGGGCCTGCTCGTCGCGCAGGAAGCGCGTGGTCGCGCGCGCCATGCGACGGTAGGCGGCATGCGCGCCCTGTTGCGCGGCCAGGGTGATGAAGTCCGACTCGGGCGGCGCGCTGCCGATGCGCGCCGCGGGCGGCAGGTCCACCGCGGTCAGCAGTTCGCCCATGCCGTCGTGCCCGGCATGTGAAATGCCGTGGTCGAATTCGACGTGCCAGCGGCCGTCCGCCTGCCGGCGCCAGATTGAAAAGAACTGGCCCCACGAGGGCGCGGCGGCCGGGTCGGCCTTGCTCCTCCGGATCCACGGCCCGGTGGACAGGCCGATGTCCCCCGAGGCGGACAGGATCGTCAGGGCGGATTTCCAGTCCAGCGTGATCGGCGGGTTGGGGCGCGTGCGCATGTACTCGCGCCCGTTGACCGGGTGCGGACGCAGCAGGATCGAATCCGCCGCCATGTATTCAACGAACGCCGGCTGCATGCCGTGCTGCATGGAGTGCGCCGCGAACCGGGCCTCTTCGCCCGCCAGGGCGCGCGCGTCAAAGCCGGGGGCGGCGGGGCCGGGGCTCTGGCATGCCGCCAGCGTCAGCAGGGCGGGGGCCATCCAAAGGGAGCGATGCGTCATTCGGGGACTCCACGGGGCGGATGAAACCGCCAATGTGCCACAGCGCCGCGCCGGCGATTGCGCCAGCGTGTAACCGCCGCGCGTTCCTCAGAGCACGTAGCGCGCCAGGTCTTCGCTTTGCGCAAGTTCCGCAAGCTTGGCGTCGACGTACGCCGCATCGACTTCAAAGCGCCCGCCGTGCGCGGTGGTGTCGAAGGACAGGTCCTCGAGCAATTTCTCCATCACCGTGTAGAGGCGGCGCGCGCCGATGTTCTCGGTTTTTTCGTTGACCGCGAAGGCGATTTCCGCCAGGCGCTTGACCGCGCCGGGGGCGAAGGTGAGCGTGAGTTGCTCGGTGGCCAGCAGGGCCTCGTATTGCCGGGTCAGGCAGGCGTCGGTGGTGGTGAGGATGGACTCGAAATCGGCGATCGACAGCGAATCGAGCTCCACGCGGATCGGCAGGCGCCCCTGCAGCTCCGGAATCAGGTCCGAGGGCTTGGCGAGGTGGAACGCGCCGGAGGCGATGAACAGGATGTGGTCGGTCTTGATCATGCCGTACTTGGTGGAGATGGTGGTGCCTTCCACCAGCGGCAGCAGGTCGCGCTGCACGCCGGCGCGCGAAACGTCCGCGCCCTGCACCTCGGAGCGGCTGGCGATCTTGTCGATCTCGTCGATGAAGACGATGCCGTTCTGCTCGACATTGGCGATGGCGCGCACCTTGGTCTCCTCGTCGTTGACCAGCTTCATCGCTTCTTCATCGGTGAGCAGCTTCATCGCCTCCTTCACCGGAAGCTTGCGCGTCTTCTTGCGGCCCTGGCCCATGTTCTGGAACATGCCCTGGATCTGCTGGGTGAGCTCCTCCATGCCCGGCGGGCCGAAGATCTCCATGCTCGACGGCAGCGCCGAGACCTCGATCTCGATTTCGCGCTCGTCGAGCTTGCCTTCGCGCAGCATCTTCCTGAATTTCTGCCGCGTGGCGCTGTCGTTGCCGCTGCCGCCCTCCGCACCCGCTTCGGGCTTGCCGTAGAAATCGAAATTGCGCGCCTGCGGCAGCAGGACATCGAGCACGCGCTCCTCGGCGTTGTCGGCCGCCATGTGGCGCACCTTCTGCGCCTCCTGTTCGCGCGCCTGCTTGATCGCCAGCTCGACGAGGTCGCGGATGATCGAATCGACGTCGCGCCCCACGTAGCCGACTTCCGTGAACTTGGTGGCCTCCACCTTCAGGAACGGCGCATTTGCCAACCGCGCCAGGCGGCGCGCGATCTCGGTCTTGCCGACGCCGGTGGGGCCGATCATCA
>CAZTYC010000072.1:0-11973 GCA_964617435.1 uncultured Burkholderiales bacterium | reverse complement strand
AGCGGCAACTGCGGCAACCTGTCCGCCGCAGTCGGCCCGTTTGCGATTGCACACAGGCTGGTCCATCCGTCGCGCGTTCCGGTCAATGGCGTTGCCGTGGTGCGCATCTGGCAGGCCAACATCGGAAAGACCATCATTTCGCATGTGCCGGTCAGCAACGGTGACGTGCAGGAAACGGGGGACTTTGAACTCGATGGCGTGACCTTCCCCGCGGCCGAAGTCCAGCTCGAATTCATGGACCCGGCGGCAGAAGAACCCGGCGCGGAAGGCGCGATGTTTCCCACCGGCCACCTCGTGGACGACCTGGAAGTCGCCGGAATCGGCACGCTCAAGGCCACGATGATCAATGCCGGCATTCCCACGATCTTTGTCGAGGCGGAAGCCATCGGATACACCGGAACTGAACTGCAGGAGGCGATCAACGGCGATCCGGCCGCGCTCGCGCGCTTTGAGGCGATCCGCACCGCCGGCGCGCTGCGCATGGGCCTCATCAAGAACGCTGCGGAGGCGCAAAAACGCCAGCACACGCCCAAGATTGCCTTCGTGGCCAAGCCGCGCGATTACACCTCGTCCTCCGGAGCGCCCGTACGGGCCAAGGAGGTCGACTTGCTGGTCCGCGCGATGTCCATGGGCAAGCTGCACCACGCCATGATGGGCACCGCGGCGGTTGCGATCGGCGCGGCCGCCGCCATTCCCGGCACGCTGGTCAATATTGCCGCAGGCGGCGGCGAGCGCAATGCGGTGCGCTTTGGTCATCCGTCCGGCACCTTGCGCGTTGGAGCGGAAGCAGCGCAAGTGGACGGCGAATGGGTGGTGAAGAAGGCGGTCATGAGCCGCAGCGCCCGCGTGCTCATGGAAGGCCATGTGCGCATTCCCGGCGACGCGTTCTAGCCGTCCATCGCGTCCGCCGCTTTTGAGGTATCTTTCGATTCGCTCCGCCTACACCTAATCATCCAGGGGATTCGCATGAACAAATCCGCATTCATCATCGCCAGCGGACTGGCGCTTTCCGTCACCGGCCTCGCGCATGCCCAGAAGGGGCCGAACATCAAGGAAATGAAGCCGGGCAAGTACTCCTACGCCATGGAGATCAACAACCCGGCCCTGCCGTTCAAGATGCCAACGCAGAATTTCACGCAGTGCGTGGCGGCCAAGGACCTCGACGAGGGGCGCGCGTTCCAATCCCAGAAGGATGCCGGGGTGGATTGCACCTACAGCAACGTGAAGGCCTCCCCGGGCAGTTTTTCCTTCACCGCCGTGTGCAAGATGAAGGGCGACATGGGCATGGAGGCCGATTACGACGGCAAGATCGCCGGCGATACCGTCACCATGAACGTGAAGCAGAAGATGACGGGCGGCCAGATTCCCGATGCCATGCGCAACTCCACGATGAAGATGGTCATGACGCGGCTGGGGGATTGCTGACCTCCGGTCCTCGCCGCCAACGAAAAAGGGAGCCCGCAGGCTCCCTTTTTGCTTTCATGGGCGCCGGACGCGGGCGTATATGCCGCTATGCCTTGGCCTTGGCTTCCTGCGCGGCCACCTCGGCATGCACCTTGGTCATGTCCACCTCGAGCGATTTCTGGACGACCTGCTCGAATTGGCTTTTGGGCAGCATGCCCGCCTGGGAAAAGATGATGACCTTTTCGCGGAATACCATCAGCGTCGGAATCGAGCGGATGTTGAATGCCGCCGCAATCTCCTGCTGCTCTTCGGTATTGAGCTTGGCAAACACCACGTTGGGATACTGTTCCGAGACCGCCTCGAAAGTCGGCGCGAACATGCGGCACGGCCCGCACCACGGCGCCCAGAAGTCGATGATGACGGTCTCGTTGTTTTCAATGGTGGCGTTGAAGTTTTCCTGGGTGAGTTCGATCGTGGCCATGGACGGCTTTCTGGGGTGAAGAGTGAATGGGTCGGATGCGGCGGCCCTGCATGACACGCCGCCAGATTGCTGCGCGGATCAGGATTCAAGCAGCGAACGCAGCATCCAGGCGTTCTTCTCGTGCAACTGCATGCGCTGGGTGAGCAGGTCCGCCGTCGGCTCATCGTTCGCCTTGTCCACCGCCGGGAACAGCTTGCGCGCGGTGCGCACGACAGCCTCCTGCCCTTTGACGAGCTGCCGGATCATGTCCGTGGCCTCCGGCACGCCCTTGGGCTCGGCAATGGACGTCAGCTTGGCATAGGCGCCATAGGTGCCGGGCGCCGGGAAACCCAACGCGCGAATGCGCTCGGCGATCAGATCCACGGCCAGGGCCAACTCGGTGTACTGCGTTTCGAACATGAGGTGCAGCGTCTGGAACATCGGACCTTTGACGTTCCAGTGAAAATTGTGGGTCATCAGGTACAAGGTGTAGGTGTCGGCCAACAGGTGGGACAGGCCTTGCGCGATTCTCGCGCGGTCCTTTTCCCCGATGCCCAGGTCGATGGCGGGTGCTTTGGATTTCGGCATGGTCCTTCCCTCCTGTTTTGATCCCTGAAACGCTGATTTTGCGGGGATTCAGTACCGGCTGCCAATGAAACCTCTGAATGCCCGCCATAGAGCGCGTCAATGGGCTGGCGCCGGCCTTACCCGTCAAGGTGGCCCATCTGGCCCGTCATGTACGCGCGCTCGGCAAACCGCACCTGCTCCACCGAGTTCATCACGAACGGCCCGTGGAACACCAGCGGGCCCTCTGCGGGCGCACCACCCAGCAGCATGACCTCCGCGGGCGCCGAGGCCTCGATGCTGATGGGTCCCGGGATATTATCCAGGACCACCAGTTCACCCGCCTCGCTCTGACGGCCGTTGACCACCGGTGCACCGGAAATCACATAGACACCCGCCTCGTCGGTATCGCCGACGCGCAGTTCGGTGGCTGCGCCGGTCGCCAGTTGCACGTGCGCCAGGAACAGGGGCATTTCCGTGTGCGCGGGCCCCGCATGGCCGTTGACTTCACCGGCCACCACGCGGACCACCGCGCCATCCTGCGCAAATTCGGCAATCGAAGCGGCATCGATGCGCTGGTAGTTGCGGTCCATGAGCTTCTTGGCGCGCGGCAACGAGGTCCACAACTGGATGCCGTGCAGCGTCATTTCGTCCTCGTTTTCGGCCAGCGAGGCCTCGGCATGCACGATGCCGCGCCCCGCCGTCATCCATTGCGCCCCATGCTTGGTCACCACGCCCTCGTTGCCCGCCGAATCGCGATGGCGGTTGCGGCCATTGAGGATGTAGGTCACCGTCTCGATGCCAGCATGGGGGTGCGCTCCCACGCCGTCCTCGCCCGGCTTGATCCTGAACGGCCCGAAGTGGTCCAGGAACACCCAGGGGCCGATGGACCGTCGGTCATGCGCCGGCAGGGCGCGCCGGACGGTAAACGTCCCGACCGGCGCGACTTCCGACTTGAGCGTGCGTTCGATGGTGCGCATGGACAGGGTCTCAGGGCTTGATGGACAGGCGGCCGCCACCCAGGGCATATACCATCGCCATGCCACCCATGATGGACAGGTTCTTCATGAAGCTGATCGCTTCAGCAGGCACGCCCGGGGGGTGGAAGATGAACGTGGTCGGGATCAGGAACAGGAAGATGGCAGCGGCTGCCCAGCGGGGCTTGAATCCCACCAGCAACGCGATTCCGCCGATCAATTCGACGGCGATGGCGCCGGCCGCCATCAACTCCGGCAGTGGCATGCCCTTGGAGGCGATATAGCCGGCCGTGCCTGCAAAGCCGGTGACCTTGCCCCAGCCAGAAATGATGAAAATGGCGGACAGCAGCGCGCGGCCCAGTAATGCAATGATGTCTTGGATGCGATCGTTCATGAGAGTTCCCTGTGTTGGTTTGATGGTTGATGAAAACTGGAAATCATTGCGGCAGATCGAACAGCAGCACTTCAGCGGACGCGCCGCCATCGATCTGCAATTCAGAAGCCGTGTTGAACTTCGCGGCGTCCCCCGCCTCCAGGGGCACGCCGTTGACGCTCACCTTTCCCCGCGCCACATGCACATAGCCAAGCCGGCCCCCAGTGATTGCATGCGTGGCGCGCTCCGTGCCGTCGAATCTGCCCGCGAAGACATAGGCGTCCTGGTGGATCAACACGGACCCGTCGCGGCCGTCGGGCGACGCGATCAGGCGCAACCGCCCCTGCTTGCTTTCGTCGGCGAAGTGCTTCTCCTCATAGGACGGCGCAATGCCGGTCACTGACGGCTGGATCCAGATTTGCAGGAAATGCGTGGTACGGTCCTTGGCATGGTTGTATTCGCTGTGTGTGACGCCGGTGCCCGCGCTCATGCGCTGCACGTCGCCCGGCTTGATCGACGAGCCGTTGCCCATGCTGTCTTTATGCGCCAGTTCGCCGTCCAGCACGTAGCTGATGATTTCCATGTCGCGGTGGCCGTGCGTGCCGAAGCCCATGCCGGCGGCCACGCGGTCCTCATTGATGACGCGCAACGGGCCGAAGCCCATGTGGCGGCGGTCGTAGTACTCCGCGAATGAGAAACTGTGATAACTCTTGAGCCAGCCGTGGTCGGCAAACCCGCGTTCTGCGCTTTTCCGAAGTTCCATGATGATGGAGCTCCCGCTTGATTGATGTGAATGAGGCTATTTTGGGGATGTCGCGGAATGAAATAAATAGCCGGGAGTTCAACTTATTGTTGCGCTTAGAACAATAATGACATTTTCACCCTATGTCGGACGCTTTGCACCCTCCCCCACCGGGCCCCTGCATTTCGGCTCGCTGGTGGCCGCCGTGGCCAGCTACCTGGACGCGCGTCATGCGGGGGGGCGCTGGCTCGTCCGAATCGAAGACATAGATGCGCCCCGTTGCCGTCCCGAACATGCGCAGTCCATCCTTGAAACCTTGCGCGCCTTTGGTCTTCATGCCGATGGCGAAGTGGTGCTGCAATCGGCACGTGCCGCCAGGTATGGCAGCGCATTGGAACAGCTACGGGGCGCTGGCCGGACCTATGCCTGCGCCTGCTCCCGGAAGGAAATTGCCGATTCCGCAGTAAGCGGCATCGATGGCCCGGTGTATCCGGGCACCTGTCGCCATCTGGCCTTGCCGGAGGCCGGAAACGCCATCCGGGTGCGCACGCACAACCGGGCCATCGAGTTCGTCGACCGCGTCCGGGGGCCGCAATCGCAGCGTGTGGAATCCGAGATCGGCGACTTCGTCCTGCGCCGGCGCGATGGCCTGTTCAGCTACCAGTTGGCGGTGGTGGTGGATGATGCGGACCAGGGGGTCACGGATGTGGTGCGGGGAGCGGACTTGATCGATTCGACGGCACGCCAGATCCACTTGCAGCGTGAATTGGGATTACCCACCCCCCGGTACCTGCACGTTCCGGTGGCCACCAATGCCGCCGGGCAGAAGTTGTCCAAACAAACTCTGGCGCCCGCCCTTTCAGCCGAAAACACGGTGGCCGTCCTCAACCGGGTGCTCGATTTTCTCGGCCAGCCCGTCCACGCCGCGCCCACGGCCGGTCGGCTCCTGGAGGCGGCAATCCGCGCCTGGAACCCATCCGTCATCCCGAAGGAACATACTCGTCCGGTGCATTTCACGGACGCGTGAAACCGGACATTTGACGTCCTGCAGCGGGGATCCTGCGTTTCATCGCGTATCCCTCCGCCCCGACAATCCAAACCCGCATTTCGTCGCGTCCAAATCGCGTTTCATCCGGATCACGCGCAGACTGCCGCCATCTTGGGAACTTTACTGGGGATCAACCATGTTCAATCGCTCTGCAGACCTGACCGGCGCCACGCGCCGCCGCGGCTGGGCCAAATATGCAATTGCGGCCGTCGCCGTCGTGCTGGCGGGAGGCTCCTACTTCGTCATGAAGGGCGGCAACGCGGCCAAGAAGGAGGACAAGAAGCCCGACGACAAGGTCTTTGAACTGGCCGCGGGAGACGTGGCCGTGCTGGCGCCGCAAAACCTCGGGTTGGCGATTCCGGTATCGGGATCGGTCCGGCCGGTGACCCAGGCGATGGTGAAATCCAAGGTTTCAGGGGAAGTTTCCCAACTCCACGCCCGCGAGGGCGAGCGGGTTTCCGCCGGCCAGGTGCTGGTCTCCATCGACACGGCCGACCTGCGGGCGCGCCATGAGTCCCAGCAGGCGATGGTGGCCGAAGCCAAGGCGCGCCTCGATCTGGCCCGGAAGACGGAACAAAACAACCGCCAACTGCTGGCCAAGAACTTCATTTCGCAAAACGCGTTCGACAGCACCGTCAGCAGCCTCGAGGTGGCGGAGTCCAATTACAAGGCCGCCGTCGCGCAGGGCGCGATCACGCAAAAGGCGCTGGCCGATGCGCAGGTGCGCGCGCCGTTCAGCGGCATCGTCGCCAAGCGCGTGGTGAACGTGGGCGAAAAAGTCAGCTCCGATGCGCCGCTGGTGCATGTGGTGGACTTGTCGCGCATGGAACTGGAAGCGCCGATTCCGGTGTCCGACATCCCCAGCGTCAAGCCAGGGCAGGAAATTGCCTTCAAGGTGGACGGCTTCGAGAACCGCGAGTTCAAAGGCAAGGTCGAGCGCATCAACCCGGCCGCGGAAGCCGGTTCCCGCTCGATCTCCATCTTTGTCACCCTTCCCAATGCGGACGGCGCCCTGAAAGGCGGCATGTTCGCCAACGGCACGCTGGCCGCCACGTCACGCACGGCCGTGCCCTCCGTGCCGATCGCGGCGGTGATCGCGGAAGGCGGCCAATCGTACGTTTTCGCCATCGAGAACGGCAAGATCGAGCGCAAGCCCGTGACCCCGGGAAGCCGCAGCGTCGAGCTGGGCTATGTGGAAATTCGCGAGGGCCTCGCCCAGGGTGCGCAGGTCCTGACCGTGAAGGCCGATGGCCTCAAGCACGGCTCGCGCGTGGCCATCAAGGACGGGCCCGTGAAGACCATGCCCGCCGAAAAGCCGAAGACCTCGTCTGTCGAGCAAGTGGCGCGTTCCTGATCGCGTCGCCCCACCCCTCCCGATTTTTCCGCCCAGCCCCGCGGCATCCCGGACCTCTTAATTTGCAGGCGTCCGGTGTTGCCGCGCAGGAGTAAACCATGAGAATTACCGAAATCAGCGTCAGGAACCCCGTCTTCGCCACCATGATGATGGTGGGGTTGATGGTCATGGGCCTGTTTGCCTACCAGCGCCTGCCCGTGGACCAGATGCCGGATGTGACGTTCCCGTTCGTGCAGGTGACCACGCCCTACCCCGGCGCCTCGTCCGAGGCCGTCATGCAGGACGTCACCCGCCCCATCGAGGAGGCGGTCAACACCATCAGCGGTATCAAGAGCATTCGCTCGTTCTCGCGCGAGGGCTTTTCACGGGTGATGGTGGAATTCAACCTCGGCGTCGACGTCAAGACCGCGGTCCAGGACGTGCGCGACAAGGTGGCCGGCGCGCGGCGCGGCTTCAACAAGGACGTCGGCGAGCCGACGGTCACGCGCGCGGACAACGACAACGACCAGCCGATTTTCTATCTGGCGATGAAGAGCTCGGCGCGCTCGCTGCGCGAACTCTCGGACCTGGGCGAACAGCTGGTAGTGAAGCGCCTGCAGGGCTCGGTGGGTGTTGGCACGGTGGAGATCTCCGGTGCGGTGAATCGCGAGATGTCCATCCAGCTTAATCCGGACAAGATGGCGGCCTACGGCGTGTCCGTCGAGCATGTGGTTTCCGCGATCCGCTCGCAAAACCAGAACCAGGCGGCTGGATTCCTGGTGGGCGAACGCAGCGAACGCCTGGTGCGCGTGCAGGGAAAGCTCAAGGATGTGGCCGACTTCGAGCGCATCATCGTCGCGCGTCGCGGCATGAACGGCGGCAGCGCGCCGGTCACCCTGGGCATGATCGCCTCGGTGCGTGACACGGAGCAGGAGGAAACCTCCATCTCCACGAACAACGGCGTGCGCGGCATCTCCTTCGAGATCACCAAGACGCGCGGCGCCAACACCCTGGAGGCGGCCGAGTCGATCCGCCAGAACATCGAGAAGGTGAAGAAGTCGCTGCCACCGGACCTTTCCCTGGACATCACCTTTGACCAGTCGCGGTTCATCGCCCAGGGCGTGGACAACGTGAAGCACACCATCCTCGAAGGCGCGGGCCTGACCGTGCTGATCGTGTTCCTGTTCCTGCATTCATGGCGCTCCACGGTCATCACCGGCCTGACCATCCCGATCTCGGTGCTGGCAACCTTCATCGCGCTTTACGCGTTCGGCTTTTCGATCAACTTCATCACGCTGATGGCGCTGTCGCTGTCGATCGGCATCCTCATCGATGACGCGATCGTGGTGCGGGAGAACATCGTGCGCCACCTGTCCATGGGCAAGAGCCACGCGGACGCCTCGCTGGAAGCGACCAAGGAAATCGGCCTCGCGGTCATGGCCACCACGTTCACCATCGTCGCCGTGTTCCTGCCGGTGGCCTTCATGAAGGGCATCATCGGCCTGTTCTTCTACCAGTTCGGCATCGCGGTGACGGTGTCGGTGCTGGTCTCGCTGTTCGTCTCGTTCACGCTCGACCCGATGCTCTCCGCCATCTGGCACGATCCGCCCTCGTGGATCAACCGCGTGAAGTGGATCAAGGCAGTTCTGGACAAGCAGATCGCGCTCATGGACTGGCTGCATGCCAGGTACGACCGCGTGCTGAAGTGGACCTTCAACCCGGCCGAGCGCCGCACCTGGATCCCCAAGTTGACGGTGCTGCGCTTCGCGCTCTCCGGCTTCAAGCGCGACCATCTCAAGGTGGAGCGCGTCACCCTCCGCAACCGCGCGGTGGTGCTGTGGATTGCCGCGCTGACGTTTGTGAGTTCTTTCTTCCTGGTCCCCTTCATCGGGTCCGAATTCGTGCCGGAAGTGGACGAGGACTGGACCAACGCGCGCATCCAGACGCCGATCGGTTCCTCGCTCCTGTATTCACTGTCCAAGGCCAACCAGGTCGAGGAAGCCCTCAAGGAGTTCCCGGAGATCAAGCGCATCACCCGCAATGTCGGCAAGTGGGGTGCCTGGTTCGGGCTTGAACTCACGCCGAAGGATTCCCGCAAGCGCGGCCGCAAGGAAATCGACGATGCGATTCGCAAGCGCCTGTCGAGCATCGCCGGCCTTGAGGTGCGCGTGGGCTGGAACCGGCCGATCCAGATCTATGTGATGGGCCCGGAGATCCGCGAACTCGACCGCATCTCACAGGACGTGGTCGCGAAACTCAAGGCGATCAAGGGCACGGTCGATGTGGAGAGCTCCTACAAGCCGACCAGCCCGACGCTGGACATCACCGTGAACCGTGAGCTGGCCAGCGACCTTGGCGTGTCCATGAACTCCATCGTTGCAGCCACGCGCGCCATGATCGCGGGCGATGACGCCGGCCAGTGGGAAGGCCCGGATGGCGAAAACCACCAGATCCTGGTGCGGCTGCCGAAGACCGAGCGCACGTCGATCACCGACCTCGACAAGATCTACCTGCCGAGCAGCCAGTCCAATGCGGATGGCAGCCCGCGCATGGTGCCGTTGCGCCAGATCGCCGAATTCAAGCCGGCCTACGCGGAGCGCCAGATCGAGCGTCGCAACCTCCAGCGCCTGGTGCAGGTGTGGTCGGGTGTCGCATCGAGCCACAACGTCGGCGAAGTGTCCGGCGAGGTACAGAAGGCGCTCAAGACCATCGACCTGCCGCCCGGCTACCAATTCCAGTTCGGCGGTCAGTCGCAGGACATGGCCGAGTCGCTCGGATACGCGCTGGCCGCGCTGGCGATGGGCGTGATCTTCATCTACCTGATCCTCGCCTCGCAGTTCGGCAGCTTCCTGCAACCGGTGGCGATCATGGCCTCCCTGCCGCTTTCGCTGATCGGCGTGTTCATCGCCCTGCTCTGCTTCCGTTCCACGCTGAACCTGTTCTCGGTGATCGGATTCATCATGCTCATGGGCCTCGTCACCAAGAACGCGATCCTGCTCATCGACTTCACCAACCGCGCACGCCGAGAAGGCAAGGACATCATCGAGGCGATCTACGAAGCCGGCCAGGTGCGCCTGCGCCCGATTCTCATGACCACTGCGGCGATGATCGGCGGCATGATTCCGCTCGCCCTGGCCCTGGGCGCCGGATCGGAACAGCAGTCGCCGATGGCGCATGCGGTGATCGGCGGGATCGTCACCTCGACCGTCTTTACCTTGGTGGTGGTGCCGGTGCTCTACACCTACTTCGATGCGTGGGGCGCCAAGGTGCTGGCGTGGATGACGCGCAACAAGAACGTGGAAACCGCAGCGGCCCAGGAAGCCCACCAGCACCCGCCGGCGCAGGTGCCGCAGCACGGCGACTGAGCCGGTCAGGGCTCCCGGGGCGGACTGCCGAAGTCAAGCACTGGCGCGGCTTTCCGGCCGTTTTCGCCCGGAACGCCGCGTCTTTGCTTGGGTTTGCGATTGTGATGCCGGGCAACTGGCCGCGCGAAGCGGCACGTCTGCGGCACCCCAGGACGGCAGCCCGGGGCAACGCAAATTGTTCAGTGGTGGGGCACGATGCGCGCCACCGCCTCCGCGCGATCGTGCGCATCCAGCCGCGCGAACAACTGCTTCACGTGATAGTTCGCGGTATTGGGCGTGACGTCCAGCGCCTTGGCGATTTCCTGATTGCTCTTGCCAAGCGCCAACAGCAGCGCAACCTCGCGTTGCTGGGGTGACAGGTCGAGCTTGGCCATTGCCTCCACGAGCCGCACCATGAACGGCTCCTTGCAACGGATATGGATGCCGACCCGCGGCTGCGTGCTCCCGCCGTCTTCCAGGGCGAACCCCGAAATCACGAAACGCCCCCACTGGCCGTCCACGTCCTTGCGTACCGGCCGGGCATCGCCCGATTCGAACTGCGCGGCCACGCCCTGCACGATGTCCAGCGCGGCGCCCTTGAGCGTGTCGCCCAGCGTCAGGGGCGGCGTGCGCGCGTTGAAACTGCGTTGCATCGAGCGCGTGAGCAGGTGCAGCGAGTGCGCGTTGCCGCGGATGAGCCGGCCTTCCGCGCTGGTGACCACCAGCCCCTCGTCATTGCCCTCGACAAATTGCGCGTCGTGGCCGGCGTCCGGCAGCCTTGCCGCCGCCTGCGCAATGTAATGGCAGATGTTCCGGATCGCGGCGCGATCCGTCGCCGAGAACGGCTTTGCCCCGCGCGGCCGGTAGAGCGAGAGTTGCCCGATCGGACGCCCGCCGTCGCGGCACACCGCGTAGAGCACATGGTGCGCCTCCAGCAGCGTGAGGATCTCCGTGTAGTACGGCGTGCGCATGTCTTCGGCGCTCGGCGACATGGAGGACACCGGGTCGGCTGCGCTGGCGCGTTCGCGGAACCGCTCGCGGAAGGCATGCGCCTGGTCGGCGTAATGGCGGGCGAAATACGCCTTCATGATGTGCGGGGGCAGCGTGCGCTCGGCGTACAGGTTGACCATCTCGCCGTCCTCATCCACCCAAAAGAAACCCGCCGACCCGGCATCGACGAACTCGCGGACCGCGCGCAGGACCGCGGGCATGAGCGTGGCGGCCGGCAACTCAAGGCCCGCCAACTGGCGGATGTGGGCGACGAGCGACGTGGATTTCATGCGGTTTGGTTCAGGGGCTCACGCGGTTGAATATTTGCCACGGGTGGAGGTCTCCATTCCCGCGCGGCGATACCGTGTTGCGATCGCACCGCCCGGGCCGCAACGAAAACTATTTCGACACCCGGAAGAGCAGCGCCACTGCCTCGGACGCAATGCCCTCCCCACGGCCGGTAAAGCCGAGGCGCTCGGTGGTGGTGGCCTTGACGTTGATGCGCTGTGCATCAACCCCGAGGTCCGCCGCGATGTGGGCGCGCATGGCGGGAATGTGCGGCGCCATCTTCGGCGCCTGCGCGATGATGGTGGCGTCCACATTGCCGACGCGATAGCCCGCCTCGGCGACCTTTTGCACCACGCTGCGCAGCAGGACGCGGCTGTCGGCGCCGCGGAAGGCGTCGCTGGTGTCCGGGAAGTGCTTGCCGATGTCGCCCAGCGCGGCAGCGCCGAGCAG
>CAZTYC010000071.1:0-12028 GCA_964617435.1 uncultured Burkholderiales bacterium | reverse complement strand
GCCCAACAGAGCCTTCGCAGCGTGCTTTGCTTCTGCAATTCGCCGCTTATGAACCAAGTGGAAGCGTATGTTCAATACCGGCCGGGCTTGATTACGGAAGACGGTAAAGTGACTGACGACAAGACCGAGCAGTTCCTGCGCAACTACATGGCAGAGCTGCATGCTTTCATTGTCAGAGTACTGACCGTTCTACCGCGCAAAGTGTGACTTTGTCGGTTTGACGTTGCCTCGACTGGCGCACTCAAAGATCTTTGGTGAAGGCAATCGCCAAATACCCTGGCGGGCAGGTGCCAAAGCGAAAATGACCGCAATAGCGGCCATATCAAGAGAAACAGATCTTGTGATTTTGGTCGGGGCGAGAAGATTCGAACTTCCGACCCCTTGCACCCCATGCAAGTGCGCTACCAGGCTGCGCTACGCCCCGACCGAACTTGTAATTTTAGCAGCAATCGCTAGCGTGCAAGAATCGCGACAATTGCTTCAAGTTCACTCTTGATGCCTGCTGTGGATAGCACTGCTGGCAGTTCAAGGCGCGGGATCATGGTGCCCGCAGGGTCGTCCAGCCGATTGCGTGCACCATTGATGGTGAAACCATGTTCGTAGAGCAACTCGCGAATCCTGCGGACCAGCACGACTTCATGGTGTTGGTAATACCGGCGATTGCCGCGCCGCTTGAGCGGCTTTAGTTGGGTGAATTCCTGCTCCCAATACCGCAGCACGTGTGGCTTGACCCCGCACAACTCGCTGACTTCGCCAATTGTGAAGTAGCGCTTGTTCGGAATGGAAGGCAGGTTATCGTGCGTCGGCGATTCCATTCGCCCTCTCCACAAGACTCTTCAATTTTTGGCTGGCGTGAAAGGTGACTACGCGCCGCGCGGTGATAGGAATTTCTTCACCGGTCTTGGGATTGCGACCCGGACGCTGCGGCTTGTTCCGAAGCTGAAAATTCCCAAAACCTGAAAGTTTGACGCAATCGCCGTTTTCAAGAGCCATGCGAATTTCTTCGAAAAAAGACTCCACCATATCTTTCGCTTCCCGCTTGTTCAAGCCAACTTTCTCGAACATCAGGTCAGCAAGCTCTGCTTTGGTGAGGGTCATATAGAAATTTGTTTATTTTCTTAGAGTTACGCCAAACTTCTCACCTAAAACCTTAACAATACGCGCCAAGACCGCTTCTGCGTCAGAATCTGTCAAAGTTCTCTCAGTATCCTGCATAACTACCCGAAACGCAACACTTTTTTGCCCGGCAGGCAGGCCTGCTCCTCGGTAAACGTCAAAGGGCGAAAATTCCCGTACTTCGGGCAAGTTCAATGACATGACCTCAGCCTGAACAGCGCCAATTGCATGGTTCGAATCTAGGCATATCGCCAAGTCTCTGCGAAGCACCTGAATTCTGGAAAACTCATTGAACTGACGGGGCTGCAGTTTGAGGACGTCTTCGAGCTCAATTTCCGCCAAGATCGGCGCCCGTTTTAATTCATACCTCTGCACCCATTTGGGATGGAGTTCGCCAATCACGCCAGCCGACTTGCCGTCGATGCGGATCGACGCGGAGCGCCCCGGGTGTAGTGCAGGATGCTGGAATTCCACAAATTCCAAGCGGCGCCGGCCAAAAATGACCTCGATTTCCCCCTTGAGCGTGAAGAAATCGTAAAGATCGCCCTTTTGTCCTCCCTCGCCCCACTGTTCCGGATAACGTGGACCATATGCGATCAGCCCAACCCGTTCTGGCTGCAGATCTGCGTTTGCCTGGTTGGCGAGGAAACACCGGCCAATTTCAAATAGTTTTACTCGCGACTCGCCTTGCAACAGGTTATTTCGCAACGCGGCCACTAGCCCACCAACCAGGCTCGATCGCATGACCGACATATGTGAGGCGATGGGATTCAGCAACCGCGGCGGATTGGAATTGGCACAGAAATCCGTCTCCCAGGCAGGATCCACAAAGCTGTAGTTGATGGCCTCGAAAAAGCCCATTTGCGAAACGATTTTCTTGAGCTGCGACTTGCTCAGAAGGGTCGACGGTTCAGAAACCATTGGAAGGCTTGAAACCGGCGTACGGTCCGGAACATGCGCGTAGCCATGGATACGCGCGATCTCCTCAATGAAATCCTCCTCAATCGAAAGGTCAAAGCGATGGCTGGGAGGAGTCACCTGAAAAACCGAACCACGGGTTTCGACCTTGCAACCGACCCGTTCCAGCGCCGACACTTGTTCTTGTGGAACGATGTGCATGCCTATCAGTTGGTCGGCGCGACTCGGCCGCACCTCAACTGGAACCGAAATTGGCAGGCGTCCGGTTGCGGAAGTCACCGGACCGATCCGTGTCGATGGGGTGGCGCAAATGCTGCACACGAGTGCGGTTGCCCATTCAATTGCCTGCTTTGCGATCGCAGGGTCCACCCCACGTTCAAATCGGTAGGCTGCATCAGAATTGACGGATAGCTTCTGCGCCCTGCCCCGGATCGCTCCCGGTGCAAACCAGGCCGCCTCGAAAAAAACGCTGGTTGTAGCTGGCGTACACATGGTGGGCTCGCCGCCCATGACTCCGCCCACGGCGATTGGACCGGAATCGTCGCAGATCAGCAGGATCGACTCGTCCAGCGCTGCGTCTTCACCGTTCAAAAGTCGAATTGTTTCCCCTGGTTGTGCGAATCGCACGGAAACTGAGCCACGAAGTTTCTCCTGGTCAAATGCGTGCATGGGTTGACCCATTTCGATCATGACCAAGTTTGTAATATCCACCAATGGTGAAATGGGACGCAGTCCCGCACGCTCCAGCCTACGCTTGAGCCAATGCGGGCTCCGGGCATTTGGATCTAGCCCGGAGAGAACCCGTCCGAAGTAAACACCGCATGCTTCCGGCGCCGCAATGGATACAACTCGGCTTTCGGCTCCATTTGGCGCAACGACTTCAACGGCCTCCGGGGTTAGGTGTGAGTTTGTTGCGGCGGCAAGGTCACGCGCTACCCCCATCAAGGAGAGGCAATCTCCTCGGTTGGGCGTGATCTTGAGCGTCAAGACGTTATCGTCGAGATCCATCCACGTGCGAATATCGTCGCCGACTTTGGCACTGCCGGGCAATTCGAGCAGGCCGTCGTGCTCATCGGAAAGGCCCAATTCGCTCGCTGAACAAAGCATTCCAAATGATTCCACGCCCCTTAGCCTTGCCGTTTTGATCTCAAGTCCGGGTAACCTCGCCCCTACTGTTGCACATGGAACCTTGATCCCCGCGCGCACATTTGAGGCGCCGCAAACGATTTGCAACGGTTCGCTATCGCCAATATTGACTCGGCATACCTTCAACTTTGCCGCGTCGGGATGGGTAGCGACGTCAATGACCTCTGCAATTCGGACCCCGGTAAAGGCCGGGGCTACTGGTTGAATCTCCTCGACCTCAAGTCCGGCCATGGTCAAGGCTTCTGCGATCCCCTCGGTAGGCAGGGCAGTATCAACAAGTTGTCGTAGCCGGTTGACTGATATCTTCAAAGCGCGCTCCCTCAGGAAAATTGGCGCAGGAAGCGCAGGTCGTTTTCGAAAAACAGGCGCAAGTCATTCACACCGTACTTGAGCATTGCGAGGCGATCGAGCCCCATGCCGAATGCGAACCCGGAGTATTCTTCAGGATCAATTCCTCCATTGCGAAGCACTTGCGGATGCACGACTCCGGCGCCGCCGATTTCCAGCCATTTGACCTTACCTCCCTTGTTTTCCCATTCCATGTCCACCTCGACACCAGGCTCGACGAACGGGAAATACGAGGGACGGAAACGCACGTTGATCGAGTCCCGTTCAAAGAATGCCCGGAAGAACTGGGTCAGCGTCGCCTTGAGGTCCGCCAGGCTCACTCCCTTGTCGACCCACAGTCCTTCAATCTGGTGGAACATCGGAGAATGGGTTGCGTCATGGTCACAGCGGTACACACGCCCGGGACAAATGATGCGAATGGGCGGCCCCCCCGCTCTTGCCTGTGCTTGCATGTACCGAATCTGCACCGGGGATGTGTGTGTTCGCAGGACATTCGAGGTGCCCTCAAGGTAGAACGTATCCTGCATGGAGCGTGCCGGGTGATTGTCCGGCATGTTAAGCATTGAAAAGTTGTTTTCGTCGGTTTCGATTTCCGGCCCATCGGCAACCTCGAACCCCATGGAGGCAAACAACGCTTCGATTCGCTCTTGTGCAAGCGAGACCGGATGCATCCCGCCTAAGCCGGGATTTCGGCCGGGCAAAGTCACATCGATGGATTCTTCCGCCAGCCGCGCTTCCAGTTCGGCTTCGGCGATACGCCGTTTGGCAACTTCAACGAGTGCTTCGATTTTGCTCTTGCATGCATTGATCGCGGCGCCCGCCGCCTTCTTGGCCGCAATATCCAGCGTCGCCAGCCCTTTGAGTTGGGCAGTGATCACGCCATTCTTGCCCAGGTACTTGGCTTTGGCCTGTTCTAGTTCAAAGATCGTCGGCACGGCATCCAAAGTCTGCCGGGCTTCAGCGAGAATCGATTCAAGATTTGCCATGGGGCTCAATGTCAATGTCGAGTAAGGGATGTAGCCCTCAGATGCAGGGCAACCAAATCAGATGCCGGACAAGTAGATTCAAAGGGTGGTCAAAGCGGGTGATGAGAGCGAAAAAAAAGCCCGCTGCAAATTCGGCGGGCTTTTCTTCGACGGCTTGGGGGAATCAGGCCGCGAGCCCGGCTTTTGCTTGTTCCACAAACCGTGCAAATGCCGGCTTGTCCATGACGGCCAAATCGGCCAGGACTTTGCGATCCACCTCAATGGCAGCCTTCTTCAGGCCGTTCATGAATGCCGAATAGGTCATGCCGCCCTCGCGGACTGCCGCATTGATACGGGCTATCCAGAGTGCGCGGAAGACACGCTTCTTGTTTCGGCGATCACGGTAGGCATATTGCCCTGCCTTCATCACCGCTTCTTTGGCGATCCGGTATGCTGAACTGCGGCGTCCCCGGTAGCCCTTGGCGGCTTCCAGAACCTTCTTGTGACGCGCACGGGCGGTTACACCACGTTTTACTCTTGGCATGGTCTCGCTCCTTTACGCGTAGGGCAACATGGCACGGACATGGCCCATGTTGGTGGAATGGATTTCAGCTGTTCCACGAAGATGACGCTTGTTCTTGGTCGTCTTCTTGGTCAGGATATGGCGCTTGAACGCCATCGAGCGCTTGATCGAACCGCTGGCGCGCGCTTTGAAGCGCTTCGCGGCCCCGCTCTTGGTTTTCATCTTGGGCATGTTGATTCACTCATTTGTGACCGCAGCAGGTGGTGGAACCACTCCACACTTTGAACCTGAAGACGGCTTGTCTGCATCGTTGATGTGTCCGGGCCGATGCGCCCTACCTGCAAAATCGGTTTTCAGTGCTTCTTCTTTGGGCCAACCATCATAATCATTTGGCGGCCTTCCAACTTTGGAAACTGCTCCACTGTGCCGTATTCCAGCAAATCTGCCTCAACCCGCTTCAACAGGGCCGTCCCCAGTTCCTGGTGGGCCATTTCACGCCCACGAAAGCGCAAAGTGATCTTGGTTTTGTCGCCCTCTTCAAGGAACCGCCGGATATTGCGTACCTTGATGTTGTAGTCCCCATCATCGGTGCCGGGCCGGAACTTCACTTCCTTGACCTGAATCTGTTTCTGCTTGAGTTTCGCTTCGTGCGCCTTCTTCGCCTCGCGGTACTTGAACTTGCCAAAGTCCATGATTCGGCAGACCGGCGGCGTCGCAGTGGGCGCAATCTCTACCAGGTCCAATTCAAGTTCTTCGGCTTGGCGGTTGGCGTCACCCAGGGACACAATTCCGATTTGCTCACCTTCGGGACCCAGCAGCCGGACTTCGGAGATTCCAGTGATCTCGCCGTTGATCCGGACAGATTTATCAGTAGCTATAACACGCTCCCAGTGATTGAAGAACACTTGGGCAACCACTTGTTTCAGGGTGGGTCGCCTCAAGACTTGCCATTATTCCGCGTCAGCGTTTGGCAGCAATTTCGCCGCGCAAATGCGCGACGAACTCATCCAAGGACATTGGCGGAAGATTGCTCCCCCTCCCTTTGCCATCCCGGATACGAGCCGTAACGGACATTGCCTGCGCTTCCTTATCGCCCAACACGAGCTGAAAAGGTACTTTTTGCAAGCTATGTTCCCGTATTTTATAGGAGATTTTCTCGTTCCGCAAATCAGATTTGACGCGAAAACCTTGTGATTTCAACGATTTGACGACATTTTCCACATATTCGGACTGATCCGAGGTCACATTCATGGCGACGACCTGGATCGGGGCAAGCCAAACAGGGAGCGCCCCCGCGTGGTTTTCGATCAAAATGCCGATGAAACGCTCAAGGGACCCTACGATTGCGCGATGCAACATGACGGGCGTTTGCCTCGCGCTGTGTTCATCGACATATTCCGCCCCCAAACGGCCCGGCATGAAGAAGTCGACCTGCATGGTGCCGCATTGCCAAGTGCGACCGATGGAATCCTTCATGTGGTACTCGATTTTCGGTCCGTAGAAGGCGCCCTCCCCCGGCAATTCCGTCCATTCGGCGCCGCATGCTCGCAACGCCTCGCGGAGTGCATTTTCGGCTTTGTCCCATGCATCGCCTGAGCCAATTCTCTTTTCCGGACGTAGCGCAATCTTGATGGCGACCTCCTTAAAGCCAAAGTCCTCATACACGGACAATGCAAGCCGGTTGAAGGCGACGCATTCATCCTTGATTTGCTCTTCTCTGCAGAAGATATGTCCGTCGTCCTGCACAAAACCGCGTACGCGCATGATGCCGTGCAGTGCACCGGAGGGTTCATTTCGGTGACATGCGCCGAACTCGCCGTAGCGCAGGGGAAGATCCCGATAAGAGCGCAAGTCCGAATTGAATACCTGGACATGCCCCGGGCAGTTCATGGGCTTGATTGCGAAATCGTGTTTTTCCGACTCCGTGGTGAACATGTTGTCTTTGTAGTTTTCCCAATGACCTGACCGGATCCACAAAGACTTGTCGAGGATCTGCGGGCAGCGAATTTCCTGGTAGCCATGGTCCTGGTATACGCGGCGCATGTACTGCTCAACCTGTTGCCAAAGCGCCCAGCCCTTCGGGTGCCAAAACACCATTCCCGGCGCCTCGTCCTGCAGATGGAACAAGTCCAGTTGCTTGGCCAATTTCCGATGATCGCGTTTTTCGGCTTCTTCCAGCATATTGAGGTAGGCGTCTTGGTCCTCTTTCCTCGCCCAAGCAGTCCCGTAAATGCGCTGCAGCATCTCGTTTTTCGAGTCCCCGCGCCAATACGCGCCCGCGACCTTCATCAACTTGAAGACTTTGAGTTTGCCGGTAGACGGAACATGCGGGCCGCGACACAGGTCTGTAAAGTCACCTTCGGCGTAAAGGGAAACAGCCTCTCCCTCAGGGATGGAGGCAATGATCTCCGCCTTGTATTTCTCGCCGATGCCGTTGAAATATGCGACTGCGTCGTCACGTTGCATCACGCTGCGGACCACGGGAAGATCCCGCTTGGCGATCTCAGCCATCTTGGCTTCAATGGCAACGAGGTCTTCGGGTGTAAAAGGCCTTGTGAAGGAAAAATCATAGTAAAAGCCATTGTCGATGACCGGGCCAATGGTGACTTGCGCCTCCGGAAAGAGCTCCTTGACCGCGTATGCCAGCAAGTGGGCCGTCGAATGGCGGATGACTTCTAGTCCGTCGGCATCGCGATCCGTCACGATCGAGACTTGGGCATTGCTCTTGATCAGGTAACTCAGATCCACCAATTTGCCGTCCACCTTGCCGGCGATGGCGGCCTTGGCCAATCCGGCCCCGATGGACGTCGCAAGCTCACGCACCGTGACTGGCCCCGGGTACTCGCGTCGTGACTGATCGGGAAGTGTGATGGAAATTGGTGAGTTCATTGGCAAGTTCTCGGCATGGGTGCAAATAAAAAGGCGCGGTTGGTCCGCGCCTTTTATGAACTACAAAATATGTGGGCGTATCGGCGCGGCTAAAACCCGTTAAAGATCGACAAGGAAAAACTGCAAGTTGGCGGTGTCATAACCATTTTCGGCGCGGTCGGGTTCCGTGCCGCCTTTGCGAGCCAAGGATCAACTAGTTCAAATCTCGAAACATCGGATTCATACTGCTGCAATTTACCATATGGTGCGGCGCACCAATCGGATTGGAGCGACATGGGCCTAATTTCGTCTCGAGATATCCATGGATTGTCGGAAAATCTTACAAAATATGATTCTTGGCTCGGCTTTATCCCAACAGTTGATCCAATAACACTTAAAAAGGAAGGCAAACCATTCGGGATCGCAGGTCTCGGTTTGCTTGACGTCGGAAAACATTACATCCCGGTAGCAATTCTGCACTGGAGAAACATTGGTCTGGACTAACTTGTTGAATAAAAACACTAAAATGCAGTTGGCATCTGGCTTGCTTATAACCAAGCGGTTAGCTTTATCCGCAGTGAAGAAGAGAATGCATGTCAAGGAGTCGGCCATGAGAATTCTTAAACGAGCCATAGTAGTTTCTGCATTTGCGCTGAGTTTCGGCGTGGGAATGACTGCGCAGGCCGCCTTGATTCTCAAACTCGATGCCGGCAACGGTAATGCGGTCACTATCTCCGACGGAGGCGTGGGCGACTTGGATACGACTGCCGGATCCGTCCAGTGGATGGGTTCGTTAGGCAGTTGGTACTTCAACTTTACTGCGGGCATTTCAAACAGCCCCGCATTAAGTGGGCCGGCGATCCTTAATTTGGTGTCCTTCAACGCAACATCGGCGGCCCGGGGCGGGACACTCACAATTTCCCTTATCGAGACGGGGCTGACTCAGCCCTTTGGTCCCAATATGGTGGCCACAACCTCGGTCACCGGATCCACTAGCGGGAATGCGCAATTTTCATCGCTGTTTAACGACGTTTCCACTGGAACTTTCGGGTCGTATACCGGAGCCTTCAATGGAACGAGCAGTTCAGCAGTGGATACAACCGGAGGGTTTAGCCTGACCCACGTAGCGACAATAACTCACGCTGGGGGCGGCGAAACAGCTTTCAGCATGGTGACGAGTGTTCCGGAACCTGGAACTCTGGCACTTTTTGGCATCGGATTGGTCGTATTTGGCTGGGTCGCTGGCAGGAATAATCGAAATTAGCCTTCAGCATAGATTGGTAAAAAGCCCCGCGTCAGCGGGGCTTTTCATTTGCACCCATGGATGCATAGGTGCCGGAGCGCGGAATGCATCGACTCCGGTTTGGGGTGCAGCGCATTCAGCTCTAGTACTACGATAATGGCTGAAGTTTGAGTTTGACCGGCAAACCGTGAGCCATGGACTTCCTTTCAAATAAGCCTGCATTCTGGTGTTATGCAATCGCCTGCATACTTTTTTCGGGATTGGCCCTTTATGCATTCGCTCTCCGTTCCCGCGGTGCTGGACAATGGCTCCATATCGCAACATCGGTCACTTCTGCACTCTGGGCCGCGCAAGCTGCATGGCAGGCCTATAGGTCATCGGTCGGCTTGCTGGAATGGCACTGGCGCCTCGATATCCTGAGGCTGATGACGTGGCTTTTCTTTGCACTTGTTCTCTTGCGTTTGCGATCTGCACACGACGTCAAGCGTATGCATCCTGTTCTCGCAGGGCGGAGTGTTGCCTTCAGTATCTTCGTTGCGGCAATGGTTACTTTTTTGCTTCCGCCATCGGAACAAGCACTGGCAGGCTTTTACTTGGCCCTGGGGCTTTCAATAGGCGGACTCGTATTGACGGAGCAGTTCATTGCCCAGGCGGGTACTCCGCGTTGGTGGGTGATCAAGCCCTTTGTGCTGGGTCTCGGTGCACTGTTCTTTTTTGACCTTGTCTATTACTCCAGCGGCGTACTTTTTCGAGAGCCGGATCCATACCTTTGGAGTGCGCGTGGCGTGATTCATGCCATTTCAGCACTTGTGATTGCAGTGTCCGCGGCACGCTCCCACGGTTGGCGCGACGAGTTGCAGCTTTCGCACGTAGCAGCATTCCGCGTGACTTCGATCGTGCTTGCGGGCGCGTATCTCGTGTTTATCTCGATCGGCGGTTACTGGGTCGCGCACTTTGGTGGCGACTGGGGGGGAACGCTTAAGGTCGCGTTTCTTTTCGCGGCAATCCTCGGGCTCGCAGGAGTCACATTGTCGGGGCAATGGCGCGCCGCACTGCGTGTTTCCATCGCAAAGAACCTGTTTACCTATCGATACGATTACCGCACAGAATGGTTACGCTTTACCGAGCAACTGGCCAGTCGTTCTTTGGGAGATACGGAGCACCAGCGCATGATTCGCGCGATGGCGGCCCTCGTCGAGAGCCCGGGTGGGCAGTTGTGGGTACGGACGGATCGTGAGTTTCAACTGATTGACGTGCTCGAAGCGCCGCAAGTCGATGCCATGCAACCAGTTGAATCATCTTTGGTGAGGTTCTTTAGCAAGACCCGGTGGGTCATCGACATCGACGCGGCACGCAGGAGGGGCTCCCGGTATGCGGAACTCGAACTTCCGCACTGGTTGCATGAGTACTCTGATGCATGGCTTCTCGTTCCGCTTGCAACGGCCAATGAACTGACTGGCTTCATGGTGCTTCATCGATCGCTCGTCCGGGTTGACTTGAATTGGGAGGTGCTAGACATCCTGAAAATGGCCGGCACCCAACTCGCGGTCCATTTGTCGGAGACGCGCGCGAAAGCGCAGCTCATGGAAGCGGAGCGATTTGATGCATTCAACCGGATGTCGGCTTATGTGGTTCACGACTTGAAGAATTTGGTTGCGCAACTTGACCTCCTCGTCCGGAATGCCGAGCGACACAAGGACAATCCTGAGTTCCAGGCCGACATGCTGGAAACAGTTCAGCATGCGGTATCCAGAATGCAGCAACTCATGCTGCAACTGCGCAGCGGATCGATTCCCGCTGACCCACCGAAACGACTGGAGCTCTCCGCCTTGGTGCAAAGGATCGTAGACGGCAAGTCGGCCATTGGCGCAACGATTGAAACTGCGATCGACCCCTCGATTTCAGTTGCCGGACACTATGACCGGTTGGAGCGGGTAACCGGCCATCTGATTCAAAATGCCATGGAGGCGTCCCCCACTCTCTCGACTAAAATCGGCGTGCGCCTTGTTGCATCCGAATCCTGGGCGGTCTTGGAGGTCTCAGACAGCGGTATCGGCATGAGCGAGGCATTCATCCGGGAAAAATTGTTCCACCCTTTTCAGACCACCAAGTCAAACGGCATGGGAATTGGCATGTATGAAAGCGCGCAATACCTGAAGTCGATCGGCGGCAAGATCGACGTCCGCAGCGTGCCGTTTGCCGGGACCACTTTTCGGGTCGAGTTGCCTTTGCTGGCCACCGGCCACGATCCGGCATGACCTCCAGCCCAACGCAAAAACTCCTCATCATCGAGGATGATCCCGCGCTGCAAAAGCAGATGCGGTGGGCTTTTGACGCCATCGAGTCTGTCACCGCACAGGATGCCGACAGCGCAATTGCGCAGATTCGCAGACACGAGCCGGCGGTCATCACTCTGGACCTTGGCCTGCCGCCAAAGCCGGATGATCCCGACGAAGGCCTGCGCCTGTTGAAGTTGATACTCGAACTCACGCCCCGGTCAAAGGTGATCGTGCTTACTGGGCAAAGCGATCGCCAGAATGCGCTCCAGGCGATCGCCCTGGGGGCGTTTGACTTTCATGCCAAGCCATTCGAGCCTGAATTGTTGCGAGTCATCATCGACCGTGCCTTTCGCATGCATGCCTTGCAGGAAGAGAACCGGCGCCTGCGAGAATCCGGACCGGCACAGGAACGCATCGCCGGGCTTATCACCCAGGATCCGGCGACGCTTCGGGCCTGTTCATTGGCTGAAAAGGTGGCGCCATCGGACGTCACCGTCATGATCCTTGGGGAGTCCGGTACAGGCAAGGAATTGATTGCGCGCGCCTGCCACCGGATGTCTCCCCGGGCGGAAGGACGATTCGTTGCCATCAATTGTGCGGCGATTCCGGAGAATCTGCTCGA
>CAZTYC010000070.1:0-12051 GCA_964617435.1 uncultured Burkholderiales bacterium | reverse complement strand
TCATCTCCAACACCATCGGCGTCCATCCGAAGGCGTGCCTTGAGCATGAAAAGCTGCCTGCGGACTTGAAGGCGCAGGTGGCGAAACAGTCGCGCGGCTATGCGAACCCGGTGGAGTTCTACAAGCAGAAGATGATCGAGGGCGTGGCCACCATCGCTGCGGCGTTCTGGCCCAAGAAGGTGATCGTCCGCCTGTCCGACTTCAAGTCCAATGAATACCGCAACCTGATCGGCGGGCCGCGCTACGAGCCCACTGAGGAAAACCCGATGCTCGGCTTCCGCGGCGCGTCGCGTTACATCGCCACCTCGTTCCGCGAGTGCTTCCGCCTCGAATGCGAGGCGATGAAATACGTGCGCGACACGATGGGGCTGACCAATGTCGAGTTGATGGTGCCGTTCGTGCGGACGCTGGCCGAAGCCGACGCCACGCTCGAAATCATGAAGCGCTTCGGGCTCGAGCGCGGCCGCGGGGGCGGGGAAGGCGGCCTGCGCATCGTGATGATGTGCGAGATCCCCTCCAACGCCATCCTCGCGGACGAATTCCTCAAGCGCTTCGACGGCTTTTCCATCGGCTCCAACGACATGACGCAGATGACGCTGGCGCTGGATCGTGATTCCGGCCTGGTGATGGATGCCTTCGACGAGCGCAACGAGGCGGTGAAAAAGATGCTGTCGATGGCGATTGCCGCGTGCCGCAAGGCCGGAAAGTACGTCGGCATTTGCGGACAGGGACCGAGCGACTTTCCGGACCTCGCCGAGTGGCTGATGAACGAGGGCATCGAGTCGATGTCGCTCAATCCGGACACCGTGATCGAAACCTGGCTGCACCTGGCGAAGGCGGCATGACGTGATCGCCTGGCAATTCTCCCGCTTCGACCAGCTGCCCATCCGCGACTGGTACGCCGCGAGCGCGCTGCGCGTCGATGTATTCGTGATGGAGCAGAACTGCCCGTTCCAGGACAACGACGGCGCGGATCCCGACTCCTGGCACCTGCTCGGCTGGCGCGAGGAGGACGGCGTGCGTGAACTGGTGGGCTATTGCCGAATCGTCGATGCCGGCATCAAGTTCGATGAACCGTCGATCGGACGCGTGGTCACCCCGCGAAAGGTGCGGCGCGATGGCTATGGCAGGCTGCTGGTCGCGGAGGCGCTGCGTCGACATGAGGCGCTGTATCCCGGGCTCGCGAACCGCATCGGCGCGCAGCAGCGCCTCGAGAAGTTCTATCAGGAATTCGGCTTTGTCACGGCCTCGGACACCTACATCGAGGACGGGATTCCGCACGTGGAGATGCTGCGCATGCCGCAGACCGCCCACGCCGCAGTTTTGAATTCAACGGGAAGGGCTTGAAGATGGGCAAGGCACTGGCGGGAAAATCGGCACTGGTCACCGGCTCGACAAGCGGGATCGGATTGGGCATCGCGCGCGCCTTCGCGGACGCGGGCGCCCATGTGATGCTGAACGGCTTTGGCGATGCAGCGGAAATCGAAAAGACCCGCACGGGAATCGCCGCCGAGTTCGGCGTCAAGGCGCTCTACTCGGGCGCGGACATGGGCAAGCCGGCGCAGATCCGCCAGATGGTCAGGGATGCCGAATCGGCATTCGGTCAGCTCGACATCCTGGTCAATAACGCGGGCATCCAGTTCGTCTCCCCGGTTGAGGAGTTTCCGGAAGAAAAGTGGGATGCCATCCTCGCCATCAATTTGTCGTCGGTGTTCCATGCCGTCAAGGCCGCCGTTCCCGCGATGAAGGCGCGGAAATCCGGCCGCATCATCAATGTGGCCTCCGCGCACGGTCTGGTCGCCTCGCCGTTCAAGACCGCCTACGTGGCGGCCAAGCACGGCGTGGTCGGGTTCACCAAGTCCATCTCCCTGGAACTGGCGGAAGCCGGGGTCACGGCCAACTCGATCTGCCCCGGCTTTGTGCTCACGCCGCTGGTGGAAAAGCAGATCGTCGATTTGATGGCGCAGAAGAATCTGCCGCGCGAGACCGTGGTGCGCGACGTGCTGCTGGCGCCCCAGCCGACCAAGGAATTTGTCACCATCGCCCAGGTGGCGGCCCTGGCCACCTTCCTCGCTTCCGACGCCGCGCAGGGGATCACCGGCAGTGCGTATTCGATCGACGGTGGCTGGACGGCCCGCTGATGAGCGGAAAGTCCTCCCGCAAGGTGCTGGTGACCGGCTTCATGCCCTTCGGGGGCGAGGCCGTGAACCCCTCGTGGGAGATCGTCAAGGCGCTGCCGGACGTGATGGGTGGCGCGCGGCTCGCCAAGCTGCGGGTTCCGGTTGAATTCGGCAAGGCCATCGACGCCGTCACGCAGGCCATCGACCGCGTCAAGCCGGACGTGGTGATCTGCTTCGGCCAGGCTGGCGGGCGCTCGCGCATGAGCGTGGAGCGTGTCGCGATCAACATCGATGACGCGCGCATCCCGGACAATGCCGGCGCGATGCGCATCGACCATCCGATCATCGAGAACGGCGCAGCCGCGTATTTTTGCAACGTGCCCATCAAGGCCATGGTTGCGGCCATGACCAAGGCGGGTGTGCCGGCCGAGGTGTCCAACAGCGCCGGGACCTACGTGTGCAACCACCTCATCTATGGCGTGCTCCACCACATCGCCGTGCGCCGCCTGCCGGTGCGCGGCGGCTTCATTCACGTGCCGTTTTCTGAATCGCAAATTCTCGACAAGCCCGACACGCCCGCCATGGCCCTGGCGACCATGATCGCCGGCGCCAAGGCCGCGGTATCGGCCGCCATCCGCAGGAAAGCCGACCTCAAGCTGGTGGGCGGCTCGCTGCATTGAAACCATTCCCACGCTCCTGGAGAACTGCATGAACAACAAGGTGTATTCGGATCCCCAATCGGCCCTTCAGGGGTTGCTGCACGATGACATGACGATCGCCGCCGGAGGCTTCGGCCTGTGCGGCATTCCGGAAAACCTGATCGGCGCGCTGGTCGCCTCGGGCGTCAAGGGCCTGACCATCGCCGGCAACAACGCGGGCGTGGACGACTTCGGCATGGGACTGTTGCTGAAGACGCGCCAGGTCAAGAAAGTCATCGCGTCCTACGTGGGCGAAAACAAGGAATTCGAGCGCCAGGTGCTGGCCGGGGAATTGATCCTGCAACTGGTGCCGCAGGGAACGCTGGCGGAAAAATTCCGCGCCGGCGGGGCGGGCATTCCGGGGTTCTACACGCGCACTGCGTTTGGCACCAAGCTGGCGGAAGACAAGCACACCCACAACTTTGGCGGCCGCGAATTTGTCCTCGAGGAGGCGATCAAGGCCGACCTGTCCATCGTCAAGGCGTGGAAGGGCGACAAGGCGGGCAACCTGGTGTATCGAAAGACCTCGCGCAACTTCAACCCGATGATCGCCACCTGCGGCAAGGTCTGCGTGGCGGAAGTCGAGCACCTTGTGGAAGTCGGCGAACTCGATCCGGACCAGATCCACACGCCGGGCATCTTCGTTGATCGCATCATCCAGGGCGCGAAGTACGAGAAGCGCATCGAATTCCGCACGGTGTCGGGTGCTGCGGCGTCGAAGAAGGACTCGCCGATCCGTGACCTGATGGCCAAGCGTGCCGCGAAGGAATTGCGCGACGGCTACTACGTGAACCTCGGCATCGGCATCCCGACGCTGGTGGCCAATCACATCCCGGACGGCATGACCGTGCACCTGCAATCCGAGAACGGCTTGCTGGGCATCGGCCCGTTCCCCGCCGACGACCAGGTGGATCCCGACCTGATCAACGCCGGCAAGCAGACCATCACCACGATTCCCGGATCGAGCTTCTTCAGCAGCGCGGACTCGTTCGGCATGATCCGCGGCGGGCACATCGACCTGTCCATCCTGGGTGGGCTGGAGGTGGCCGAGAACGGCGACCTGGCCAACTGGATGGTGCCGGGAAAAATGGTGAAGGGCCCGGGTGGCGCGATGGACCTCGTGTCCGGCGTCCGGCGCGTGGTCGTGCTCATGGAGCATTGCGCCAAGGACGGCTCGTCGAAGGTCCTCAAACAGTGTTCGCTGCCGCTCACCGGCAAGGGCGTGGTCAATCTCATCATCACCGACCTGTGCGTGTTCGAGGTGAACCCGTCGGTGGGCCTTTCGCTCATTGAACTTCACCCGGGCGTGACGCTTGAGGAAGTGCAGGCCAAGACCGACGCGCATTTCCGCGTCGCGCTTTAGGACGGCAAATCATGAGCGGCTCGGCGGCGCGGTCTCCCGGGTTTTACGCATCGCTGTCGGTCGCCACGTCGCTGGTGACGGTGGGGCTCAAGTTTGCGGCGTGGCGTTTCACCGGGTCCGTGGGCCTGTTGTCCGACGCCATCGAGTCCCTCGTCAACCTGGCCGCCGCGCTGGTGGTGCTGTTCACCCTGGCCTATGCGCGGCAGGCCGCGGATGGCGACCACAACTTCGGGCATGAGAAGGCCGAGTATTTTTCCAGCGGCATCGAAGGCGCGCTGATCCTGGTGGCGGCCGGCGCCATCATCGCGACGGCGGCGCCCAAGCTGATGCATCCCACGCCGCTGGAGGCCATGGGCCTGGGGCTGGTGTTGTCGATCCTTGCAGCGGCGGCAAACGCCGCCTGCGCGTGGGCCTTGCTGCAGGGCGCGCGGGCGCACCGTTCGATCACGCTGGAGGCCGATGCGCAGCATCTGCTGTCGGACGTCTGGACCACGGCCGGCGTCATCCTCGCCGTGTTGCTCGTGTATTTCACCGGCTGGCTGTGGCTCGACCCGCTGATCGCGATGGCGGTGGCGGTGCAGGTGCTGTTCGCCGGATGGAGCCTGCTGCGCCGGTCCTTCGACGGCCTGATGGACAAGGCGATCCCGGTCGAGGAGCGGCGCGCGATCGAATCCGCGCTCGAGTCGGTTCGCCGCGAGGGGTGCGACTATCACCTGCTGCGCACGCGCCAGGCCGCCAGCAAGCACTACGCGGACGTGCATCTGCTCGTCCCCGGAACGTTCACCGTGCAGCAGGGCCACGATGTCATGGAGCGCATCGAGCGGGAGGTGGCGCGCGCCGCGCCGAGCGTGGAGTTGCTCATCCATCTCGAACCGATCGAGGATCCCAAAAGCTGGGATGAACCCGGCAAGCCGCTGGCGGGCTCCTAGCCGGAAAGGCAAAACACCAAGCCTGGCGCGGCGTTCGGGACGATTTTGGCTTGAAACGCGCGCCAGCCTTGGAGTTTCAGGATCTGGCCTGCGGCCTCATCCAGTCGCCAGGGCCGAGACGCCCAGCACCATGCCCAAGGCCGCGATGGTTCGCTTGGTGGCGTCGCCCTCGCGCAGCACGTGCGCGCCGAGCAGCGCGGCAAACAGGATGGACACCTCGCGGGCCGGGGCCACATAGGACACCGGCGCGCTCACCATCGCGGTGAGCACCAGGATGTAGGACAGCGGACTCAGCACGCCGATGGCGATGGCGGACATGCGGTGCGCCTTCCAGGCCCGGGTAATGGCGCCCGGTTCGCGCTTCATCGTCAGCGGCGCGAGCATGAGGCAGCGCGTCAGCCCGGCGCCCCAGTCGAAGATCACGGGCGGAATCAGCAGCCATGCCACCGCCTGCTTGTCCCACACCGTGTAGGTGGCGATGGTGCAACCACAGAGCAGGGCGAAACCCGCCGCGCCGCCATTCTCCTTGCTGAAGATCTTGCGCGGATCGCCGGTGAGGACCATCGCCGAAATGAGAATGAGCATCGCGCCTCCCACGGCGAGCGGCGTCATGCGCTCCCCGAAGAACAGCGTGGCGGCCACGATGGTCAACAGCGGCCCCGTGGCGCGCGCCAGGGGATAGACCACGGAGAGGTTGCCCCCTGCGCGGTAGGCGCGGTCGAGCAACAGGAAGTAGGCGAGATGGATGGTGGCGCTCCCGGCGATCATCGCCAGCGCCGCCCATGAGAACGAATAATGTTGCGAAACAATCAGGAACAGGCTCACCGGGGTCAGGACGGTGGATCCGATGATCGCGGACAGCGTGAGGATGCCCAAACCGCCGCCGCTTTTCTTGAGCACGAAGTTCCAGCTGGCGTGCAGCAAGGCCGCGATGAGGACGAGAAGGAGGGCGGTGGTGGACATGGTGGAATCAAAGTCTATGTCTGGTGCGCCATTTAAGGCATTTTTGCCTCGAAAGGCGCGTCAATGCTGGACTTTTGCCATTCGATGCGTGGCGCCTGACGGAGGGAATTGGAACGCGCGCCTTCCCGGCCGGCAACCCAGACCGGGGCACTGCATGACCAGGCGCGGAATGCACGCGCACTAGAGGCGCATGAGGCGGATCAACGAAAGGTAGTCCTCGCGCTGCGCCGTGAAATAGCCGCGGCGGATGAGGAAGTCCACGATCACCATGGCCGCATCCACCGTGAATGCGGCGGGATTGCGTTCGAGCAGGTCCATCACTTCGCGCAACGGCAGGCAATGGAAGGCATTGACCTCGCCGTCGCGATTGATCGGCTCGAAGGTTTCCTGGACGATAAGGTCATGCGTGAAAATGATTTCGTGGTGGAAGCCTTCCGGGGTTTCGCGCGCGCAGCGGATCGCCCCCGCCGGCTTGATCGAGGCGCTGAGCGGCGCGTCGATGCCGGCCTCCTCGCCGGACTCCTTGAGCATGGTCTGCTGCGGCGTCATGGCGCGCGCGATGCGGCCCGCGGCGATGTTGTCGAGCTTGCCGGGATCCGTGTCCTTGCTCGCCGCGCGCTCGGCAATCCACATGAACGGCTCGCCGCGCCTGACGGTGATGCCGTTCAGGTGCGACCCGTACACCGTGACACCGAGGTAACGCGTGGCGGCGCGCTCCACATGAAACAGCGGCGGGGCGTGGAAGGACTCGCTGACCGTGACCTGCTCGCCGCGCCAATGCCGGATCACGGTTTGCTCGGCCAGCGACTCCACCACTTCGGCCATGGCGGCGCTCCGGTGTTCCGGGGACTCGAAATGGCCGAGCATGCCGACCCCGCGGTTGCGCACGGAAAAATATTCCGGCCATTGCTCAAGCCACTGGGCGAACTCCGGCCGCATCCAGCCGGCCAGCACGCCCCCCGCGGTGAACGGCACCAGTGTCTGCTTCGGGTCAAAGGAACAAATCGAGTCGAGGTATTCGAGCAGCGAAGGAGACATGGAGGGACGCGCAGGATGTTCGAAGCGCCGAGAGACGTAGGTCAGTGGTTCAATGGTAACCCAGTTCGCTGCGAGCGACCACCGGCCGAACGCGGGCGGGTATCATGGGCGCCGTGGCCGACGCCGCACGGTCCGCAAGGGGCCGCGCGGCATGGCATCGACACGGAAAAGGTCATGAAAGTCATCGTCATGGGCGCGGGGGTTGTCGGCACCACGAGCGCCTGGTACTTGAAGAAGCAGGGCCACGATGTGGTGGTCATCGACCGGCAGCCTGCCTCCGGCCTGGAAACGAGTTTCGCCAACGGCGCGCAGTTGTCGGTGTCGCAGTCGGAGCCCTGGGCCGCGCCCGGCGCCCCGCTGAAGGTCATGAAATGGCTGATGAAGGACGACGCTCCGCTGCTGTTCCGGCCCAAGCTGGAATGGCACCAGATGTCCTGGGGCATCCGCTTCCTGATCGAGTGCACCCCGTGGCGCTTCAAGCGCAACATCCGGGAAATGGTGAACCTCGGCCTCTACACCCGGCAGTGCCTACACGAACTCGTCGATGAGACCGGCATCGAGTACGACGGCATCCGCAAGGGGATCCTGCAGTTCTACACCAGCCGGGAGGATTTCGAGGAAGCCAAGAAGGCGTCGCAAATGCTCCGGCAATACGGGATCGAGCGCGAATCCAAGAGCGCGGACGAGGCCATCGCCATCGAGCCGGCGCTGCATGCCATGCGCGACAAGCTTGCAGGCGCCACCTACGCCAAGGATGATGAATCGGGTGACGCGCACCGCTTCACGCAGAACCTTGCGGAACTTTGCCGCCAGCGCGGCGTGGAATTCAAGTACGGGGCCAACATCGAGACCCTGGAGGCGGACGGCGCCAAATTGAGCGGCGTGCGCGTGCGCCATTCGAACGGCTCGACCGAAACGGTCACCGGGGACGCCTATGTGTGCGCGATGGGCAGTTACAGCTACCTGATGCTGAAACCGATCGGCATCACGATTCCGGTCTATCCGGCGAAAGGCTATTCGGCCACCTTGTCCACCGAAGGATTCTCCGGCGCGCCGGAAGTGAGCCTGACCGATGAGGCGATGAAGATCGTGTTCTCGCGCCTCGGCCAGCGCATGCGCATCGCCGGCACGGCGGAACTTGACGGCTACAGCACCAACCTGTCGATGGTGCGCACCGAGGCGCTGGTCAAGCGCGCGCGCGAATTGTTTCCGGGGGCGGCGGATTACGACAACCCGGTGTACTGGACCGGCCTGCGTCCTTCGACGCCGTCCAACTGCCCGCTGATCGGCCGCACGCGTTACGAGAACCTGTTCCTGAACACGGGCCACGGCACGCTGGGCTGGACCGAAGGCTGCGGGTCCGGCGCGGCGCTGGCGGACATCGTGTCCGGCAAGGCGCCGAAAGTCGAATACCAGTTCCTGCGCTGATGGGTGCCGTGGACCTGGCCGCCGTGCAGGCGGCGCAACGCGTGTTGGCGGGCCATGTGGTCGACACGCCGTTCCTGAAATCGCGCACCCTGTCCGAAATCACCGGCGCCGAGGTGTACCTCAAGTTCGAGAACCACCAGTTCACGGCCAGTTTCAAGGAACGCGGCGCCCTCAACAAGCTCGACTCGCTTTCCGCCGACGACAAGCGCCGCGGCGTCATCGCCGCATCGGCGGGAAACCACGCGCAAGGCGTGGCGCACCATGCCACGCGGCTCGGCATTCCGAGCACGATCGTGATGCCGGCGCTGACGCCGAACGTCAAGGTGGACATGACGGCACGCCACGGCGCCACCGTGGTGTTGCACGGCGAAACGTTCGATGAGGCCAAGCAGCATGCGCTGGAACTTGCCGCGCGCGACGCCCTGGTGTTCGTGCACCCCTACGATGACGACAAGGTCATCGCGGGCCAGGGCACCATCGCGCTCGAAATGCTGGCGCGGCATCCGGACCTTGACGCGATGGCCATCGCCATCGGTGGCGGCGGCTTGATCGGCGGCATGGCCACCGCGGCAAAGGCGATGCGGCCGTCGATCGAGATGATCGGCGTCGAGACCAAACGCTTTCCGTCGATGTACCTGGCGATCAAGGGCGGCACGGCCAATTTCGGCCCGTCCACCATCGCCGAGGGCATTGCCGTCAAGGAACCAGGCGAGAAGACCCGCGAGATCGTCGCGCGCCTGGTCGACGACATCCTGCTCGTCGATGAGGGCGACATCGAGGAGGCCATCGTCCTGTTGCTGGAGATCGAGAAGACCGTCGTCGAGGGCGCGGGCGCTGCGGCGCTGGCTGCGCTGATCAAGTATCCGGACCGCTTCGCCGGAAAGAAGGTCGGCCTGGTGCTTTGCGGCGGCAACATCGATCCGTTGATGCTGGCCGAGATCATCCAGCGCGGCATGGTGCGTTCGGGAAGGCTCTCGCGCCTCACCGTGCAGATCCGCGACACGCCGGGTGCGCTGGCGAAAATCACGGCGATCATCGCGGCGTGCAACGCCAACATCGCCGAGGTCCACCATCAGCGCGCCTTCACGAACCTGCCGGTGCAAAGCGCGGAGGTGGACTTCGTGCTCAAGACCCGCAATGCGGATCACATCGCCCACATCGTCCGGCAGCTTGCCGCTGCCGGATTTGCCGCGCGCGCGTACGAGTTTTCGGAGTAGGGCGCCTCAGGCCTTGCTCGCAGCTGTCACGGTGCGCGGCCCCAGTTCCTTCTGGATGGCAATCACGAACGGGATCCAGCCGACCCACATGACGAGGTCGATCAGTTCGACCGCCAGCGGCTCGTCGCCACTCGGAAAGTAGCGTCCGCCAACATACTCCTCGAGATAGTCGAAGACGCCGAGCCAGACCATCAGGAATACGAGGCAGACGGGCAGCACGCCGATCCGTCCACGGGCGCGCCGCATCAGCGGCACGGCGATGATCGCGCCGATCAGGAAGACATAGACCGCGAGCTTCCAGGCATGGTGCTCGACGAAGAACTCCGCCACCAGCTTTTCGCCGGTGATCATCTTGGCCGCCGTCCACGCCAGCACGGCCGCGCCAAACACGATGATGACCGGGAAGCGCTCGACCCACTTGAGGATCAGCGTGCTGCCCCACATGACGATGGGAATGCTGATCAAAAGGCCGAGGATCACCAGCAGGAAACTGCCGTGCGCCGCACCCGCCACCGCCAGCACGTTGTCCACACCCATGACGGCGTCCGCGATCACGATAGTCTGGATCGCCTGGCGGAAACTGGTGGCGGCCTCCACGTTCTCATGGCTGCCGCCCGCGTTTTCTTCCATCAACTGGTAGGCGATCCAGACCAGTGCGAGTCCGCCGATGAGCATGAGCCCCGGAATTTTCAGGAGCCAGACCACGATGAGGGTCATGATCGCGCGGATGACCACCGCGCCGATGGCCCCCCAGAAGACAGCCTTCTTTTGCAGGTGGGTCGGCAGGTTGCGCGCGGCGAGGCCGATGACGATGGCATTGTCGCCCGCGAGCACCAGGTCAATGATGACGATGGCGACGAGGGCGGAAAGGAACTGCGAGGAGAGGATTTCCATTGGGGCTCCGGGTTCTGGTTGTAGACGCCTTTGCCGCAAGGCAAAGGACACAACTCGGAAAACTTGAACGAGTCCGGCCTTGACCATGCGGCCAAGGTCTTGTCATCGCAGCGTTTGGGCGCTGCGCCTGCATGGCCGGGGAAATCCCGTGTTGACGGCCATGCAGCGGAACCTTTCAAGGTTCCGCGACTACTCCCCTTGTCCCGCCATTATAACGGAACCCGAGAGGGCCCCGGCCCTCAGGCGAAGGCCCTGCCGAGCGCGTTGCGCCGCTCCTGGAGGATCGACGGCATGCCGTGCGCGAGCTTGGTCAGCAATTCGTCATGGAGTTGCAGTTCCTGCTTCCATTGCACGTTGTCGACGCGCGTGATGGCCTCGTACACGCCGGCGTCAAAGGTCAGGCCGGACCAGTCAAGGGCGTCGTGCGGAGGCACCTTGCCCAGCGGCGTGTCAGCGGCGATCGCCGTCCCTTCCACGCGTTCGACGATCCATTTCAGCACCCGCATGTTGTCGCCAAAACCGGGCCACACGAATTTGCCCTGGTCGTTCTTGCGGAACCAGTTCACGCAATAGAGCTTCGGCGCGTGGGAAAGCCGGGAGCCCACGTTGATCCAATGGCCGAAGTAGTCCGCCATGTTGTATCCGCAAAAGGCCAGCATGGCAAACGGATCACGCCGCACCACGCCGACCTGCCCGACGATTGCCGCAGTGGTCTCGGACCCCATGGTGGCCGCCATGTACACGCCATCGTTCCAGTTGTTCGCTTCGGTGACCAGCGGGACGGTGGATGAGCGCCGACCGCCAAAGATCATGGCAGAAATGGGAACGCCCGCGGGGTCGTCCCAGTTGTCGTCGAGGGAGGGGCATTGCGACGCGCTCACGGTGAAGCGCGCATTGGCATGCGCGGCAAGGCGTCCGCAGTCCGGCGTCCAGGGATTGCCCTGCCAGTCGGTCAGGTTCGGCGGGGGCGTCTTGGTCATGCCCTCCCACCAGACGTCACCTTCGGGCGTCAGCGCTACGTTGGTGAAGATCACGTTGGATGTCAAAGAGTGCATGCAGTTGGGATTGGTTTCGTAGGAGGTGCCCGGGGCCACCCCGAAGAACCCGGCCTCCGGGTTGATGGCATAGAGCCGTCCATCCGCTCCGGGCTTGATCCAGGCGATGTCGTCGCCCACGGTGGTGACCTCCCAGCCCGCCTTCTTGAAATCCTCGGGGGGAATCAGCATCGCGAAATTCGTCTTGCCGCAGGCCGAGGGAAATGCGGCGGTGACGTAGTGCTTCTTGCCCGCCGGCGTCTTGACGCCGAGGATGAGCATGTGTTCGGCCAGCCAGCCATCCTGCTTGCCCATGACGGACGCGATGCGCAGGGCCAGGCACTTCTTCCCCAACAGTGCGTTGCCG
>CAZTYC010000069.1:0-12324 GCA_964617435.1 uncultured Burkholderiales bacterium | reverse complement strand
GCTGGGCGCCGGCGCGCCGCCGGACGCGCGCGAGGCCGCGATCGGCGACCTGTCCGATCCGTCCGCACAACTGGCGCTCTGGAAAAAGCGGCTCGCCCGCGCCGACGAAGTGCTGGACAACTACCGCCGCACCACGCGCTACCCGCACGAGTCGCGGCCGGCTGCCGAGCACGGCGACCAGATAAACCCGAACGCGCCGATCGTCGAGGACAAGCGCTTGCACCGGCCCGGGGAGGCGGTGACGGGCAAGGTGTTCCTGCGCACCACGCAGGAGCGCATCTTCGTGGTCGGGCAGGAGAGCGTGCGCTTCACGCTCACCGCGTACGATGAATCCAACACCGCGCTGCCGTTGACGATCAACGGCGCCGGCCTGTTCGATCCGCCCATGGGCGGGCAGCCTTCAAAGCGCCCGCGCAAGCCCGTGGCCTTCGCGCCCACGCCGGAAGGCGGGCTGGGCACGGTGGTGACCCCGGCCAAGGACGGGTTCGCCGACTACACCGGCCAACTGCGGCTGGACATGACGCTCGAAGTGCAGGGCGAGTCGGGATACACCTACTTCGATCTTTACGTGACGCCTGATCCGCCCGCCCTGTGGCTGGGTCAGGTGCGGGAAGCCGTGGAGCAGGGCTCGCTCAATGTGTACCTGAAGGCGGACGTGCGCCGCCCCGGCCGCTATGTCGTGACCGGGCGCTTCGACGATTTCACCGGCCAGCCGGTGGCGCTGGCGGTGTTCAACGAGGAACTCAAGGCCGGGACGCAGGAGATCCGCCTGCACCTGTTCGGCCTGTTGCTGCTGGACCAGTCCCCGGCCTTCCCGCTGCGCCTGCGCGACGTCGATGGATTCCTGCTGCTCGAAGACCAGTTCCCGGATCGCGCGCTCATGCCGCGCCTGCAGGGCCTGGTGCACCAGACCCAGACCTACGCGCGCACCGCCTTTTCGCCGGCCGAATGGAGCAGCGAGGAGCGCACCCGCTACCTCACGGAATACCAGAAGGACGTGGAGCAGGCCCGGCGCCGGATCGAGGAACTCGAGCGGCTGATCCGCAAGCCGGGCTGAATCCCGCGCCGGGCGGGCCGCAGCGCAATCAATCGCGTTTCACGCGCGGCATCACCAGGGCCGTCGGGATGAACATCAACGGCACCAGCGGGTAATAGATCGACAGATACCAGTACTGGCGCAGGTAGTCCCAGCCGTGCCCCAGGTAAAGGCCGCAATAGAGCGCATCGTAGACCGCGAGCGGCACGGAGTAATAGAACGAAATCCACAGCGCGCGCGACAGGCGCGCGGCCGGGCGCACGCGCGCGAGCATGGCCACGGCGAACACGCCGATGGCGGCCGTGAGCACGTTGGTGGCGATCGCCAGGCCGGGCAGCGAGTACTGCTGGTAGTACGATGGCAGTCCCAGCACCCAGAACGCCGCCCACACCAGGGTGGCCTGAAGCAGCAGGTGGGCGTGCGCGCGTCCGCTCATGGCATGGTCCTTGCAACCTTGCAAATCAGGGAGCGGGGAGTCTAGCGCAGGCGCGCCGGTGCAGGGCAAACGGGAGCTGGGGTAGCATGGTGGTCAACAGCACGCATATGAAGACTCGAGTCGAGGAGAATCTTGCGGCCGGGGAGCCGCCAGGCGCGCACGCGGCGCCGGCGGATGCGCGGCCCCTGATCGCCCTCTGGGAGTCCGATGCGCCGGAGCCGGTGGCCATGGCGGCCGCGGTGCAGGGGCTCGATCCGGCGGCGGCGAGCGCCGTGGCGCGCGCGTGGGCGTTGTTCCTCAATGCCTATGGCGCCATCCGCGCGGGGAAGATGGACGAGGCGCAGGGCATGATCGCCGCCTGCCGCGCCGCGGCCGATCCTGCCGTTCCGCGCGTGGCGAGCCTGGTACGCATGCTCGATGCATTCTCCTCGTCGCTGCGCGGGCAGCACGATGCGGCGCTGGCGCACTATTCGGCCACGCTGCGCGATGCCGGCTCCGGCCTCACCGAATTCGACCGCGCCGTGGTGCACGGCAACTACGGCACCGCGCTGTGGATGGCCGGCCAGCTGCAGCAGGCCGCCATGCGCCTCATGGACAGCCTCGCCACCATGCGCGAGCTCCGCCATCACCAGCGCACCATGGTGGTGATGTGCAATCTCGGCCAGCTGCTGGTGGACCTGGGCGATCCGGCCTCGGCGGTGGAACTACAGCGCGAGCTGGCGCAAATGCAGGAGGCGGAGGCGCATCCGCGACTGCGCGTGGTGGTGCCGGTCCTGCTGCTGTCGATCCACCTCGCGCGCCACGATGCGGAAGCCGCCTTCGCGGCGGCGCGCGCGCTCGAGACGGTGCTCGACGCGCAGCCGCTGGTGGAATCCGAGAACCAGATCCCGCCCGCCATGGCCGAGGCGTTCATCGGCGCCGGGGACCTCGCGCGCGCGGAAGTTTGGCTGGCGCGCGGCGATGCGCTGATCGACCCGGCGCGCCACGTGCGCGCAGGCGCCCGCGCACAGCGGGCCCGCGCGCTGCTGCTGTTGGCGCAGGGCAATCCCCGGGATGCGCGCGAATTGGCGCGCGCGGCCGAAGCGGCGCTGGCCAGGGACCACTATCCGGTGGGCTGGTGCGAGGCGCTCGAAACGGTCGCGGACTGCGAGGAGGCTTGCGCGGAATTCCCGGCCGCGCTCGCAATCCGCAAGCGCCACGCGCAGGCCCTGCGCGCGCTGGCGGACAACGCCAACCGCTCTCGCCACTACTTTTTGGAAAGCCAGTACCGCCTCGCGCGCATGGTCAACGAACGCGACCGCGCGCAGGCGGAATCCGCGCTGCACGAGCGGCACGCGATGGACCTGGAGGCGGTAAACCGGCAGCTCGAGGAGCACCTGGCGGAAGTCGAGGCGCTGCGCCGCGAACTGGCCGAGCAGGCGATGCGCGACGCTCTGACCGGGCTCTACAACCGCCGGCGCATCGATCCCGAATGGGCGCGCATGGAGGCCAAGGCCGCGCATGAGGGCCGGCGCCTGTGCGTGGCGATGATCGACATCGACCACTTCAAGCAGCTCAACGACGAGTTCGGCCACCCCGAGGGCGACGAAGTGCTCAAGCGCGTGTCCGTGCACCTGCTGCGCGCGTTCAGGAGCGAAGACCTGGTGGTGCGCTACGGCGGCGAGGAATTCTGCATCGTGTGCGCCTCGCTCGACGGCGTGCAGCTGGCGGCGCGCCTCGACGCGGTGATGAAGGGACTGGCGAGCACCGAGCGGCGCGAGAAACGCGGCCCGAGCCCGCCGGCGTTTTCCGGCGGCGTGGCGGTGCTGCGCGAAGGAGAATCCTTTGCCGAAGCTGTGCAGCGCGCCGACGCGGCGCTGTACCGCGCCAAGGCAGCCGGGCGCGCGCGGATTTTCCTGGCCAGCGAGGACGGCCGCTGATGCGGCCGGACCTGATCGTCCTCGGCCTCGGGGCGATGGGCAGCGCGGTGGCGTGCCACGCGGCGCGGCAAGGCCTGCGCGTGCTGGGCCTTGATCAATTCGCACCTCCGCACACCCTGGGGTCCACGCACGGCCAGTCGCGCATCACCCGGGAAGCAATCGGCGAAGGCGAGGCCTTCGTGCCGCTGGCGCGCCGCTCGCATGCGTTGTGGCGCGCGCTCGAAGCAGAGACCGGCGCGTCGCTGCTGCATGCGTGTGGCGGGCTGGTGCTGTCGCGGCGCGGCGCGGCAAGCCGCATGCACGACCAGGAAGATTTCTTTGGCAACACCGTGCGGGCCGCCGCGCGCTTCGGCATCGCGCATGAACTTCTCGGTGCGCGCGACATCTGCGCGCGCTTTCCGCGCTTCGTGCTCGAGGGCGACGAACAAGGGTACTTCGAGCCGGGCGCAGGGTGGCTGGACCCGGAAGCGTGCGTCTCGGCGCACCTCGCGCGTGCGCGCGCCCTGGGCGCGAGCCTGATGCCGGACACCCGGGTGCTGCGCATCGCGGCGACCGATGCGGGCGTGTCGGTGGAGACCACCCGGGGCAACCTGGCCGCGGACCGGCTGGTGATCGCCGCCGGGGCGTGGCTGCCGCGGCTGGCCCCCGATTTCGCGCCCGGGCGCCTCGCCGTCCGCCGGCAGGTGATGCACTGGTTTGCCGACCAGACGCCCACCGCAAACGAGCCGGTCTTCATCTGGCACTGGGGGACGGGCGAGGCGGATGTGTTTTATGGGTTTCCGGCCATCGGCGGCGCCGTCAAGATGGCGGCCGAGCAGTTGCACGGAACTGATGATCCGGACCACGTGGACCGCGAGGTGGGCGACGGGGAACGCGCGGCGTTCCACGCGCGTCATGCAAAAGGCCGCATCAACGGCGTGAACCCGCGCGGCCTGCGGTCGGCGACCTGCCTTTACACGGTGGCGCCACGCGCGAACTTCGTCATCGACACCCTGCCGGGGCATTCAAACGTGATCGCCGTGTCGGCCTGTTCAGGGCATGGCTTCAAGCATTCCGCCGCCATCGGCGAAGCGGTGGCGGCGTGGGTGCAACGCGGCGAACGGCCCGAGGTGCTCGCGCCGTTCGCCAGGCCGCATGCGCTGGTGGACTAGAACGCGGCCGCAGCGCTGCCGTTGCTGGCCAGGAGGGTGCCGTCGTCCTTGCGCAATACCACGGTGGCGAGCGGCGTGCGCGTGTCCATGGCAAATCGCAGCTGCGTGCGTCCCGACAGGCTGCTGAACTGGTTCTGCGCGGTGAGCTTGATTTCCACGGGAGCGTTTTCATCGATCGTGGCGTAATAGCGCGAGCCGGACTTGCTGAAGGTCAGGCGCGTGCCGTCATCCATGTCGTACGTGCCCTTGAAATCCTTGTAGGTTTCCGCGGCATGGATGCGCGTGAGGTTGGAGGCCTGCACTTCGATGCGGTCCGGATTCTGCGCGGCCGCGGAAGCGGCAAACAGGACGGCGGACAAGGCGGCGGACACGGATGCGACAACGAGGGTCTTTTTCATGGGGATCTTTCGGAAGTGGTTGAAAGTGGGGAATTGCGTTGGTGCGCCTCCCGAAGGCCCGCGCGTCGTTTCGACTGTGTGAGGTGCGGGTCCCGCGCAACAACGCCACTTTGACGCCGCCCCGAATGCAAATCGATGCCGATCCGACGAAACGCTGAATTTGCACCCCAAGGCGCGGACGTGCATCGGCGGGAGCGCCCGGGCTGCGGTTGTGTGCCGGCGTGTGCCCGGAAACAGCCGCGGGCATGGCGGTTTGTCACCACCCGTGGCTGAATCGCGCCGCCGGCAGCGCGGACGCGCGCAGTGTTAGAGTGCCGCCTTCTGCATTCCAGGGACCGGCATGAATTCGCAGCCGCAGCAGTCTGCCTTGACACGCCGCAAGGGCTTTGACGCCGAGGCCTCCGAGTCGGGCGCCGCCGCGGGCGGCCTGCATCGCACGCTCGGCGTGACCCCGCTTGCCATGCTCGGCATCGGCGCCACCATCGGCACCGGGATTTTCTTCGTCCTCCCGGAGGCCGTGCCCAAGGCCGGGCCCGCGGTGATCCTCTCGTTCGTGATTGCCGCGGTGACCGCCGGGCTGACGGCGCTCTGCTATGCGGAATTGTCCGCGCGCATTCCCGGGTCCGGGTCCTCGTATACCTTCACGTACGCGACCCTCGGGGAATTCGCCGCCTTTTTCGTCGCCGCCTGCCTTCTGCTGGAATACGGGCTTGCGGCGAGTGCGACGGCGATCGGCTGGTCCGCGTACCTGAACAATTTTTTCGACAACGCCACCGGGTGGCAGATCCCAGAGGCCCTTCGTTCGCCGATGATCGTGGCGGGCAAGGACGGCGTCGAGTTTCATGCGGGGCAGTTCAATGCGCCGCCGGTGTTGCTGGTCGTGTTGTGCGGCGTGTTGCTGGTGCGCGGGGTCCGGGAATCGGTGGGTACCAACACGATGCTGGTGTGGATCAAGATCGCGGTGCTGGTGTTCTTTGCCGCCGTCGCCTTCACCGGCTTCAACAGCGCGCACTTCACGCCATTCTTCTTTCCGGAGGACGGCAAGGGCGTCGGCGGCATGACCGGCGTGACGGCGGCCGCCGCGACGGTGTTCTTTTCCTTCATCGGTCTCGACACCGTGGCCACCGGCGGCGCGGAGGCCAAGGATCCGCGGCGCACCGTGCCGCTGGCGATCCTCATCGCCCTGCTGGTGGTGTCCGGCGCCTATTTCCTGGTGGCGATCGCGGCGGTGGGCGCGCAGCCGGCGGCCAAGTTTGCCGGGCAGGACGCCGGGCTCGCGGTGATCCTCAAGGAGGTCACCGGCCACGTGTGGCCGGCCGTCGTGCTGTCGGCCGGTGCGGTGATTTCGGTCTTCAGCGTGACGCTTGCAAGCCTCTATGGCCAGACACGCATCCTCTACGCGATGAGCCGCGACGGCCTCATTGGCGCGCGCTTCGCCCGCGTGGACGAGCGCACGCGCACGCCGCGCACCAACACGGTCATCGTGTGCATCGTGGTGGCGCTCATCGCCGGCACGGTGGATTCCGGTTTCCTCTGGGACATGGTGAGCATGGGCACGCTGACGGCGTTCGCGCTGGTGTCCGCCGCGATCCCCATCGTCCGCGCGCTCCAGGGCGATGGCGGCGCGGCCGGTGGCGGATTCCGCGTGCCGTTCGGCCCGTACCTGATTCCCCTGGCCTCGATCGCGTCTTGCCTCTACATCATGAAGGATCTGTCGGCCACCACCTTCACCGTGTTCGGGGTGTGGATCGCGTTCGCGCTGGCCTGGTACTTCGGCTTCGCCGTGAAACACTCCGCGCTGGCGCGATCATGATCGAAACCCACCAACTGCCGGGGCTGTCGACCCGCGACCTGTTCTTCGACGTCCCGCTCAATTACGCGAAGCCGGACAGGAAACTGCGCGTCTTTGCGCGTGAACTCACCCGGCCCGACCTCGCGTCGCGCGATTTGCCCTACTTGGTGTTCCTGCAGGGTGGCCCGGGGTTCGGCGCGCCGCGGCCGACGGGTGCCAGCGGCTGGATCGGCCGCGCGCTGGGCGAGTACCGCGTGCTGCTGCTCGACCAGCGCGGCACCGGGCGCTCCACACCCCTGACGGCGCAATCCCTGGACGGGCTGACGCCGGGGACGCAGGCGGATTACGCCATGCGCTTTCGCGCCGACAACATCGTGCGCGATGCCGAATTCATCCGCCAGCAGCTCTCGCCGGGCCGCCCGTGGAGCGTGCTCGGTCAGAGCTATGGCGGGTTTTGCGCCTTCACCTATCTCTCGCAAGCACCGCAGGGCCTCAAGGAGGTGTTTGTCACCGGCGGCGTGCCCTCGCTCTCGCGCACGGCGGACGACATTTACCGCGCCTGCATCCCGCGCGTGATCGACAAGAACCGCCGGTATTTCGCGCGGTACCCGGGCGACCGGGCGCGCGTGGACGACATCCTCGGCCATCTGGAGGCGAACCGCGTTGAATTGCCGGGCGGCGGCGTGCTGACGCCGCGCCGTTTCCTGCAGGCCGGCATCGCGTTCGGCATGAGCGACGGGTTCGAGTCCGTCCACTACCTGATCGAGGACGCGTTCATGGCGCTCGCGGACGGGTCGTGCGCGCTCGACCGCAATTTCCTGGTGCGCTTCGAGCACTCGCAGGCGTTCGACACCAACCCCATCTACACGCTGTTGCAGGAAGGCTGTTACGCGCAGGGCGGCGCCACGCGGTGGTCCGCGCAACGCATCCTGGGCGAATTTGCCGAATTCCAGTCCGGCCCGGCCCTGTTCACCGGCGAAATGGTGTTTCCGTGGATGTTCGACGATTACGCGGGGCTGGCGCCGCTCAAGGAAGCCGCGCAACGGCTGGCCGACCATGCGGACTGGCCGCCGCTCTACGACACGAAGGTGCTGGCGGAAAACGGCGTGCCGACCGCCTGCGCGGTGTACCACGATGACATGTACGTGCCGCGCGAGTTCGGCGAGGAAACCGCGCGCGCGGTGCCCAATGTACAGCTGTGGATCACCAACGAATACGAGCACAACGGGCTGCGCGTGGACGGCGCCAAGATCCTCGACCGGCTGATCGGCATGGCGCGCGGCACGGTCTGAACGGCCGGCCCCGGCGCGCCGCGGGGCAACGTTCCCGCGTTCAGGCCTTCGGCGGATCCAGCAGCACCGAATAGCGCTGCAACATGCGCCCGCCGCGCCAGGAAAACTCGACGATCAAGGTCAGCGCCGGCTCGTTGACCGGGGCGCTGCTGCTGATTTTCAGGAAGCGCTTGTCCTTGCCGCGCTCCTCGATGGCCACGCGCAGCAGATGGTTCAAGGGCGTCACCGGCACACCGGCCTTTTCATATTCCTCCGGGCTGGCGATGCGCGTCTGGGCGGTGAGCATGTCGTCCGCAGTGAGGCCCACCAGCTCGACCTCCGCGCTGAAGGGCTGCCCCAGCACCGATTTCACGTCGATCGCCGACAACCCCGCGCCTGCGGCCGGGAGGGAGAGGGCCAGCACCAGCAAGGCCCCCAGGAACCGGTGGATGCGCGACATGGCGGAATCCTCTGTCAATTGAACGTGCGCGAATCATACCCCCTGCGACGGGCTTGGGGGCGCGATTTCCGCAACCGGTCGGCGGGCGGAACACCGCGCGGGCATCGTGGTCTATCCTTTGTCCATTCCGTACTGTTCATCTTGAAAGGAGAACACACATGGACTTCACCGAGCAACTCGAGCGGCTGGCGCGCCTCAAGGAACAGGGCAGCCTGACCGAGGATGAATTCGTGGCGGCCAAGAAGCGCCTGATCGAGGGCGATTCCGGCCCGGCCCAGCAGTCGGCGGGCACCTCGCCCGTGCATGCCTTCCAGCGCTCGCTGGGCAAGCGCTGGATCGGCGGCGTGTGCGGCGGGCTGGAGAACATCAGCAACATCCCGGCCTGGGCGTGGCGCATCCTGTTCGTGCTGACCGTGTTCCTGAACGGCCTGGGCTTGCTGGCCTACGTCCTGCTGTGGATCTTCGTCCCGCAGGAACCGGCGCGGCGCGCCACCGAGCCGGCACCGGGGACCTGATTGACGAAAATGAGGGGCGGCGGCCCTTGAATGCCCTGCCGCCGCCCCCACGCTGATCGTCATTGCCCGAGTTGAGAGTTTCCATGTTCCCGCGAACCCCGGCCGCCCGCTGGATGGCCTGTGCATCCGTTCCCCTGGTCCTGGGGGGATGCATGTCGTCCGTCCCGCTGGCCGAGCGCGATCCGGCGGCGGCGGCCTACATCGCCGAATTCGCGCCGGCGGCCAATGCCGCGCTGGCCCCGGCGGCTGACCAATTCACCACGCGGACTGTCGAATGGCGGGATGAGGTACGCCAGCGCGCGGTGCCGGTGCGCATCTACGCGCCCGCGCAGGCGGCGGGGCCGTCTCCGCTCGTGGTGTTCTCCCACGGACTGGGCGGCTCCCGCGACGGGTATCGCTACCTGGGCCGACATTTCGCGGCGAACGGCTACGTGGCCGTGCATGTCCAGCACGTGGGCAGCGACCGCCAAGTCTGGATGGGCAATCCGCTTGGCCTGCTCTCGCGCCTGACCGGCGCCGCGCAGGAGGCCGAGGCGCTCGACCGCGTCGCGGACGTGCGGTTCGTGCTCGACCAACTACTCGGCGGCGAATGGGCCGCGTCCATCGATGCGCGGCGCATCCTGGTGGCCGGCCATTCCTACGGGGCCAACACCGCCATGCTGGTGTCCGGCGCACGGGTGGAAAAGGAAGGCCGCGCGCTGGCGCTGGCGGACCCGCGCATCCGCGCCGCCATCCTCATCTCCGCGCCGCCGTTCTACGGCATGCGCGACACCCGCGCCATCCTGCAGGACATTTCGATCCCGACCCTGCACATCACCTCCACCGACGACGACATCACGATCCCGGGCTACCGCTCTGGGGTCGAGGACCGCATCGACGTCTTCAATTCCACGGCGGACAAGAGCCGCGCGCCAAAATTGCTGGCCGTCTTCAAAGGCGGCGCGCACAGCATGTTCACCGACCGCCTCGGCCCCGGCGGCCAGGACCTCAATCCCATCGTCAAGACCGCCACGCGCGACCTCGCGCTGCAGTTTGCCAACCGCGTGCTCAACGGCGCGCCGTCGTTGCTCGATGAATGGCAGGGTCGCCACGCGCCGCTGGTGGCGCGCTTCGAGCGCGTGGGGGAAATGCTGCGGTAGCCGGCGCGCGGCGTGTGGGAAAATACACGCTGATTCAGTGCGCGCGCCCATGATTTTCCACTCCGCCTTTTACCGTTTCGTCCGCCTTGACGACGTCCCCGCCGTCATCGGGTGGCTCGAGCGAATCGCCGACGGTTTGACCGGAAGCGTGCTGGTGGCCGAGGAGGGCGTCAACGGCATGCTGGCGGGCGGGGCGGACGCGCTCGACGCGTTTGAGGCGGCGCTGTCCGCCGACGCGCGGTTTGCGGGGCAGGTGTTCAAGCGCACCGCCTGCGTGACCGCGCCCTTCAAACGCCTCAAGATCCGCCGCAAGAAGGAAATCGTGCCGCTCGGCATCGAGGGCGTGGACGCGACCGCGCCGGCCGGCGTGAGCGTGCCCCCGGCCGACTGGCGCGCGCTCATCGACCAGCCGGACGTGGTGTTGCTGGACAACCGCAACAGCTTTGAATACCGCCTGGGCCGGTTTCGCAACGCCGTCGACCCGGGCGTGGAGAACTTCCGCGATTTCCCGCGCTACGTCACCGAGCACCTCGAGGAATGGAAGCGCGAGGGCAAGCGTGTGGCGATGTACTGCACCGGCGGCATCCGCTGTGAGAAGACCGCGGCGTGGATGAAGGATCTGGGCATGGAGGTCTACCAGCTCGAGGGCGGCATCCTCAATTATTTCAAGGCCCTGCCCGATGCGGAGCGCGACTGGATCGGCGAGTGCTTCGTGTTCGACAACCGCATCGCGCTCGACACCCGCCTGAACGAGACCGACACCACGCTGGACGACGTCTACGACGCCGAGTCGGGGGACGCCTGGCGCCTGCGCCGCGCCAAGGAACTGGATGGCGGTCAGTAAGCTCACGCTGCCGCTTCGCAACGGCGTGGGCGCGAGCTCGATCGTCCTGCCCGCGGGCCCGTGGGCGACGATGCTCGATTTCCTGGCCGAGCGATTCCCGAACGTGCCGCGCGAGGAAATCCTGCGCCGCAGCCGTGCGGGCGATGTGCTCGATGCGGACGGCGCGCCGCTCGACGCCGGGTCCGCCTTCCGGCCGGGCGCGCGGCTGTTCTATTACCGGTATGTCGAGAACGAGGCGCCGATTCCGTTCGAGGAGTCGATCCTGTTCCAGGACGATTGGCTGCTCATCGCCGACAAGCCGCACTTTCTGCCGATGTCGCCGGTGGGCGCATACGCGGCGGAAACGCTGCTCGCCCGTCTCAAGCGCCGCACCGGCATCGCCACGCTGGCCCCGATGCACCGCCTCGATCGGGACACCGCCGGCGTGGTGGCCTTTACGGTGAAGCCGGAGGCGCGCGGAGCCTACCAGCGCCTGTTTGCCGGCCGCGCGGTCGAAAAGACCTACGAGGCGATCGCCGCCGACCGGCCGGACCTCCAGTTTCCGCTGGTGGCCCGGCACCGCATCATCGCGGGCGACCACTTCATGCGCATGCGCGTCGCCGACGGCGAGCCGAATGCGGAGACGCGCATCGAACTGCTGGCGCGGCACGACGGCCTGGCGCGTTATGCGCTGCACCCGCGCACCGGCCGCAAGCACCAGTTGCGCGTGCAGATGGCCGCGCTGGGCATGCCGATCCTGAACGACGCCTTGTATCCCGAGATGCGCCCGATCGCGCAGCCTGAGGGCGCGCCGCTACAATTGCTTTCGCGCGCGCTGGCCTTTCGCGACCCCATCACCGGCGCGGCGCGCGCCTTCCAAAGCCCACGCCAACTCCACTGGATATCCGCATGATTCCGCGCACCCTCTTCGGCCCCGAGCACGAGGCCTTCCGCGACAGTTTCGCCAGGTTCCTCGAGCAGGAGGCCGTGCCTTTCCACGACCAGTGGGAGGAGCAGGGCTATGTCGACCGCAAGCTGTGGAACAAGGCGGGCGAGAACGGGTTCCTTTGCACCTCGATGCCCGAGGAATACGGCGGCGCCGGCACGGACCAGCTGTTCTCGGTGATCGAGATGGAGGAGTTGGCGCGGGCCAATGTGTCGGGCATCGGCTTTTCGCTGCATTCGGAAATCGTCGCGCCCTACATCCTGCATTACGGCACGCCGGAACAGAAGGCGAAGTACCTGCCGAAGATGGCGAGCGGCGAACTGATCGGGGCGATTGCCATGACGGAGCCGGCCGCCGGTTCGGACCTGCAGGGCATCAAGACGCGCGCCGAAAAGAAGGGCGACCGCTTCGTGCTCAACGGCTCGAAGACCTTCATCA
>CAZTYC010000068.1:0-12750 GCA_964617435.1 uncultured Burkholderiales bacterium | reverse complement strand
TCCAGTGCATCGGCCAGGACGAGTTCATCAAGGATGTGTTCCTGGATTCGGATACAGACCTGATGGTGCTGTCGTTTGTGCCCTCCACGCGACTCGACGAACCGCTGACCATCGAGGAGGCCACGGCGACAGCCAAGATCGTCGAGAAACTCGACGGCACCCACCGCCTCTACATTCATGGCCGGGTCAATCCCAATTCACCGGGCGATCTCGAAGCGATGGACGAAATGGCCGCGCGCTACAAGATCGCCGCGTGGAAAACCTATACGCAGTGGGGCCCCGATGGAAACGGCTTTTTTCTCGACGACGAAGTCGGCACCCGATTCATCGACAAGGCGGTCAAGCTCGGCATTCGAAACATCGCCATCCACAAAGGACTGTCGTTCGGGCCCAAGTCCTACATGCACTCGACATGCGTGGACATCGGCCCGGTGGCCAAGCGCTATCCGAACGTCAATTTCCTGATCTATCACTCGGGCCTCGCGGTGAATACGCCGGAGGGGCCCTACGATGAAAAGCGCACCGACGGCATCGACGCGCTGGCATTTGCTAGGGTCAGGTCTTGTCTCTTGCCTTCCTCGAGTTAGCGCCAAGCCCGCATTCCTGAGACTTGCTGCCCCAGAACGTCAACTCGTCAACTTGAATCCCCAGCACCGGCGCGCATCTCCAGGACAAAACACCCCAAACGCCGCGCCCGTCAACGACTTTGGACCTACGGCGCCGGACGGCTTGCCTGGCCGAAGCTGCCTTCACCCAGCACGGGCGCGTTGACGTCGGCAAAGGCTAGCATGGCACCGTAGCGCAGGTCCGCGGGCGGATCGAAGCCGGTCTCGCCTTCCCATTCGCGCGGATTGCGAAACGTGCCGAAGAGCATGTCCCACAAGGGGAAGTCGCTGTAGTTGTAGGCGTGCAGGCCGCGCTGGTGATGGATGCAATGCGCCTCGGGGCGCTGCAACAGCCAGCCCATCCACACCGGCGTGCGCACGTTCCAGTGCTGGAAGAAGGCGTTGAACGCGCCGAGGTTGCCGATGATCGCGGCCGACAGCGGGTCCACACCCAACACGAACAACGCCAGCAACGTCGGCACGAAGACATACACCGCGAGATCCGTCGGGTGGATGATGTTCGCGGCGTAGATGTTGAGGTGGCGCGTCGAGTGGTGCAGCTGATGAAAGCCGCGCCACAGCGGTGTCCAGGCGTGGGTGGCGCGGTGCCACGCAAAGGTGACGAGGGTGACCACCAGATGCCCGATCACCACGCACCAGACCACTCCGAGCGACGAGAGGTCCATCAACCGGTGTTGCGCCACCCAGGCCTCCGGCAGCGCCATCGGCAGCACGGTGTTCATGATTGCGGCGTAGATGAAGGCGCCGGCTCCGATCCAGTGCCAGCGCGGCACCACCGGGAAACGGCGCGCCGGCCAGATGCGCTCGATGATCGCCATGAGAATGAAGGCAACTGGCACGGCAAGGACGATGGCTTCTTCGGGCTTCATGAGGCGCTCCTGAAACGTGATCCCGACCTACGTCATCTTAGTCCGGCCGGATTCAAATTGCAGGCCATGTGCACAGCACGGCGCAACGCTAGCCTGGCAGCATCCGGCACGGAAGGCGCCATGTCGAAACCCCGTCCGCCCGGCAATGCCCTTCATGCGCACCGATTGCTTCAAACCCTTGGCCCAGTTCGCCGTGACTGCTGCGCTGGCGCAAACCCCGTTGCCCGATATTGGAGGGACTGCAATCAGCCGGCCCCGGCTCACGCCATCAGCACCGATTTCCCAGCACATCAACACAACTCTCCAGCACCGGCGCGGCTCTCCAACCCAAATGCCTTGGAACGCCCCGCCAGTCCTTGAGTTTGGTTGCCTGTTCTAACCCTTGGTCAACTCGCTGTTGACGTTGGCGCCGCCTTCACTGCGCGCGATTCAAGCTTGACGAACCGCACCCCGCGCGCCAACAGAACGGGCAGCGCGTCGCGCAGGGCTTCCGCGGTATCGGACGCGGGCTTGTTCATGTGGGCGATGACGATGTCGCCGGGTTGCACGGCGAGCAGGCGGCGGGCCACGGCGCGGCGCGGCAGGGTGGCGCCCGCATCGGCATTGACGGAGAAGCCGGCCACTCGATAGCCCAGGCGCTCGATTTCCTTGAGGGACGCCGCGTCATAGCGCGCGGTGGCGCCGCGGAACCAGATGGGGCGCGGCGCGCCGCTGCGGGCGATGGCAGCGGCCCCGCCGTCCACTTCGCGCGCCAGGGCCTCGGCATTGCCGACGCCCTTCAACCCGAACACGCGCACTTCGCGCCCCAGCACCGCCGGTACGTGTTCCGCGCCGTGGTCTTCCAGCTGGAACAGCTCGGGGTGCGCACGCAGGGCGGCCAATCCGTCCGGTTGGCGGTCCGCCCATTTGCGGGTCAGGAAAATGGTGGCGGGCACCTTGAACTCGACCAGCGTCGTGATCACGTCCGCATCGAAGCCGCCGCCGCAGGCGTCGAGCGTGAGCGCAACCGTGTTCTCGCCGGCGCCGGTGACGAGGCGCTGGTGGACCTCCACCGGGCGTTCAGCGGCTGCGGCGAAAGACGAGACACCACAGGCGGCCAGAATCACCGCCAAGGCAACCGACAGTCGGCGGCGCAGAAACTTCTGGATTGGGGAAACAACGAGGCGCATGCCCAATCAACGCGCCGACGCCCTGTTTGGTTGAACAAGACGCCATTGTTCACAACCGCGGCCCTGCAAGGGAAATCGGTGCGATTTTCCGACCTGCGTTCCAATGGCATCGCCGACGGGCCACGGGGACTAGCGCCGCCCGAAGGCGGCGTTCAGGTCTCCATCGGCGGTACGCGTCCAGCCTGCGGGCCGCGAGCACCCTGCGCGCGGATCGCGGCCCTTGTTCGCGCGCCCCGGGCAGCCGGGGCGCGCGATGTCTTGCAGACCCTACACGCCGGCTTTTTGCAGCGGCGCCTTGAGCGCTTCGTTGAGCGCCTGGAACGATTCCCCCAGGTGCGCCTTCGCCTCGCGGCTCATCGGCTTGGCCATGGCGCTGCGGATTTGCGCGGCGAGGGTCGCGGCATTCTCGCGCTGCAGGCTGATGGCATCCGCGGGCGCGCGGGCGCTGGGGCGCAGCAGGGCGGCCACAATGCGCTTCACATGTTCGCGCTGCAGGTTGCGGCGCAGCAGCGTGATATCGCCGCCGGACTTGAGCTCGCTCCAGATTGCGGCCTGCAGCGTGTCGTAGAGGTCGCCCAGGCGAAGCAGCTTGGCGGGGTCCGCCACCTTCTCCGCCGCGTTGACCATGCGCGCCGCCACGTTGTCGCTCAGCAGGACATCGAGCACGCCGGTCTGCACATTGAGCACGCCCGGCGCGATGGACATGTCCGGGTTGGCGCTGCGGTCAAAGTGGTCGATGGCCAGCCGGCTGATGAACTCCGGCTTGAACCGGAAGCTGGCGCTCTCGAACAGGTCGCGCGTGATGAGGTTCAACGCCTCGCGCTGCCGCGCGGCGGGCACCGGTTCATACAGCGGCCGGCCACTGCCCGCGCGATCCCGGAGGTGCGTGATGCCGCCCACGTATTTCGCCGCCAGCGGCGCCACGCGCGCCAGCTCGCCAAAGCCGTACATGAGCGAGCGCGTGAGCGATTCGTAGCTCTCGTTGGCGCCCAGCTTGCGGGTTTGCGCGTTCGCCCAGATCTCGCGGTTCAACGCCATGCGGCGCTTGTAGTACTCCAGCGGATCCTTGCCCAGGTCGAAGGTGTTCACCTCGGGGTCGATGCCGATGCGCGTCGGGCTGCCGCCGGCGTCCTCATCGGTGGCGTAGGCCAGCAGCGGCTCGTTCGAGCGCGACGCGATCTTCTCCAGTTCTTTGGCTTCGTTCGCAGGGTCGATTTCCTTGTACGCGTATTCGATCGCCCAGTAGTCATACGGCCCGATGGTGGTGTTCACCATGTCGCCCTGCCGGGTGCCGGTGGGCGCCACGTTGTAGGCCAGGTATTCCATGATCGAACCCGCCAGGCCGTTCTTGCGCGTGAAGTCGGTGTCTTCGAGCTGCTTCAGCGAATAGATGGTGGAGCCGCGGAAGTTGTGCCTCAGGCCCAAGGTGTGGCCCACTTCATGCATCACGTTGCGCCGGATGTTGGCCTTTGCCAGCGCTTCGGCCTCGGGCCCGTCGAAGGGCACGCCGCGGCCTTCGAGGATCTCCAGGGCATATTGATGGTCGTGCGCGCTGTGCGCGGCGTCGTTGCATACCAGGTGGGCCGAACCCTCGCCGTCGCGGTGCGCGCCGAGCGGATCACTCACATGCGCGGCGAGCGGGTTGGACGTTTCCGCCCTGCCCCACTCTTCGCTTGCCAGGCGCCGGCCGCCCCGCGTGAAACCGTCGCCGGTGGCGATGTGCGCGGAAATGATCTCGCCGGTGCGCGGGTCCATGTGCGAGGGCCCGATGGCGAACCCCAAGTCGGCGCCCGTAAACCAGCGGATGGACGAGTAGCGCGCATCCATGGTGTCGAAGTCGTCCTTGTCGGTCTGCTGCCTGGCCACCACGGCATTCTTGAACCCGATGCGCTCGAAGGCCTTGTTCCACTCCAGCACGCCCTCGGTCACCGCCGCGCGGTATTTTTCCGGGATGCCCTTGTCCAGCCAGAACACGATCGGCTTCTTCGGCTCCGAGAGCGCGGCGGTGGGGTCGCTCTTTTCCAAGCGCCAGCGTTTGACGTGATAGGTCTTCTGCTTGATTTTTGAATCGTCGGTGTAATCGGTGCGCGCGGTCACGAAATGCCCGATGCGTTCATCCGCCACACGAGCGCGCATCGGCGTGGCGGGCAGTTCGACGAAGTTGTAATAGAAGCCGACGAACAGGCTGCGCGGATCGGGTGTGGCCGCGGGTGGCGGCGGCGTGGGCACCGCGGACGGCGTCAACGGCGGAGCGGGGAGCTTGGGCACCGAGAAATGCACGTTGGCCTGGATGCCGGTGGCGCCGGCGTCGTTGCGGGTGCGCGTGAAACTGCTGTTGCGCGCATCGAGCGCGAAGGGCATTCGGAACGCGGTCTCCAGCGCGGTTTGATATCCGGGAATATCCGCAATCAACAACGCGGCCGCATCGACCAGGATGGCCTTGGTTTCCGGATGCGGGGCGGATGCTGCGGCGGCGCTGGCCAACAGGCTGTCCGAATAGGATTGCGAGACGTAATGCGCCTGCGGCGTGCCCGGCGCGGCAAAGTACGTGGTGTTCTTGGCAATCAACTGGATCTGGTTGCCGACTTTCTGGAACTGCACCAACTTCGAGCCGCTCATCTGGCTGCCGTACAACCCGCGCTCGCCGACACTGTGCGGGATGTTGTAGGAAAAGAAGAACAGCTTGTCGAACTGGTCCGGCTTGATGGCCAGCCAGAGTTTCTCGTCCTTCTGGTAGAGCGTGAAGAACCCGGGAATCTCCTTGGCGTCCTTCATCACCTCCCTGAACGGGCGCGGCGAGGCGGCGGCGGCCGGAGCCGCTGCGGCCGAGGGCGTGGCGCCCGCAGCCGGCGGAGCGGGCGGGGTTTGTCCAGACACGACGGCCGGAAGCAGGCTGCTGCAGGCCAGCGATACGGCGATCGCCAGGCGGCGCGGTTGGAATGGCATGGGTTTCTCCGTTGGATTGTGAGCCACGGGCAGGCGTTGCCGGTGGCGGTTGGAACCGGTGCAGTCTGGGCAGGGCGCACTGTGCCGGACGCATGATTCTAGGAGAATCGCGCGCGTTCATTTGTGTGGGTCTGCAACGCAGTGATTGCACTGTGTCAATCATGCTTGAGTCGCCCGAAACATCCAACGGCGTACCAGTGCGCAACGCCTCGCGTCATGCGCATGCCTGCCGCCAGCCGCTTCGATCCGACTGGATGGGCGTCAGACCGGAACATGAAACTCAAGGACTGGCGCGGCTTCCAGGCCGGAATGCCGCCAAGTACCTCGCCAATGCTTGGGTTTTGCAGGACGTTCACGGCATTGACCGCCCATTCAATGCGTTGCGGCACCCGCCAAACGCCGCTCAGCCCAGCGCCACCTCGCGTAGGATCATGCGGCTGTAGGTCTCGCGCACGCCGCCCTTGGCGCGCAATGCTTCGGTGACGCGCACGAGTTCGTCGCGGTCCGCGCAATTGACGCGCACGGCATAGTCAAAGGAACCGGTCATCAGCGTGGCGCTCTTCACCTGCGGCAGGCTGGAGAGCACGCGTTCGAACGATTGCGCGCTGGTGCCCGACTCCAGCTTGACGTCGATCTGCACCTCCAGCCCCTGCCCCAGCGCGGCGGGATTGATGTCGGCGCGGATGCCGCGGATCGCCCCACCTTGCTGCAGCTTGCGCACACGCTCGGCGGTGGCGTTGGGGCTCAGGTGCACCTTGTCGCCGAGGTCGCGAAAGCTGATGCGCCCATCGCGCGCGAGCACGCCGAGGATAATGCGGTCGATCTTGTCCATGGCAGAGATAAATCCTTTGGCTAACGGATGCCGGCTGTTATATTCGCATAAAACTCGGCACGATTCCTCCGATAATTCTCCCATCGTGATTATTTTCCGAGTTTTGCTCGGTGGAGACCGTACCATGTCGCCGAATCCCATGCCTGCCATCCAACTGCGCCTGCAAACAACCGTCGCCATCCTCGGCCTCCTGGTCCTGGTCACCGGATGCGAGCCCGCCATTGCGCAGACGCAGAACAGTGTCGATGTCGCGATGCGCCGCAGCGTGGTTGAGGCGGCGATCAAGGAGATGAACGACCGCTACGTGTTTCCGGATCGCGCGAAGCAACTCGAGAAGGACCTGCGCCAGAAACTGGCCGCCAAGACTTATGAGGGCAACGAATTGGCCGACCCGACAGCCTTCAGCGACCGGCTCACGCAGGACATTCAGTCCTCCATAAAGGACAAGCACATTCGCGTGCGCCATTCACCGACCGTGCTGCCGCCCCTGCGCGAAGACGACCCGACGCCCGCCGAATTGGAAGACATGAAGAAGCGCGGCGCGGCGCTGAACTTCGGCGTCGAGAAAGTCGAGCGGCTGCGCTTCAACATCGGCTACCTGGACCTGCGCGGGTTCATGCCCGCGTTCCTGGCCGGCCACAAGATCGCCGCGGCGATGACCCTGCTTTCCGACACCCAGGCGCTGATCGTGGATCTGCGCCAGAACGGCGGCGGCGACCCCGCGACCGTGCAACTCCTCAGCACCTATCTGTTCGACGAGCCGACGCACCTGAACAACATGTATTACCGCGACGGGGATCGCAACACCCAGGCCTGGACGCACGGCTGGGTGCCCGGCGAGCGCTTCGGCGCCAAGAAGCCCGTTTACGTGCTGACCGCCAAGCGCACCTTTTCCGGCGCCGAGGAATTCGCCTACAACCTGAAGAACCTCAAGCGCGCGACAATCGTCGGCGAAACCACCGGCGGCGGCGCGCACCCGGGCTCGGTGCGCCGGCTCAACGATCATTTCTCCATGTTCGTCTCCAACGGCCGCGCGATCAATCCGATCTCGAAGACCAATTGGGAAGGCACCGGTGTGGAGCCGGACGTAAAGGTGGACGCAGCCGATGCGCTGCGCGTGGCGCGCATCGCGATCCTCAAATCGCTCGACACCCGCCAACAGGGCGACGACTATAAACGCCAGTTGGCGGAGCACATCCAGGAACTGGAAAAAGCGGCGCCGGCAAAGTAGTTTCGACGTACCGCCGGCAGCACTCAGACCGAGAGCAGGCCGGACCCGCCGAGGCCGCCGGCATGGCGCACGCAGTTGCGTCCCGCCGCCTTGGCTGCGTACAGCGCGCGGTCCGCCGCTGCGACGATCAGGGGCGGCAGCTCCGGGGAAAGCGTGGCCCCGACTTGCGGCGTCCAGGTGGCGGCGCCGAGGCTGGCGGTCACCGGGTCGAGCAGGCCGGCAGTCGATTCGATCGCCTCGCGGATGGTTTCGGCGATGACCACGCTGCCCGGGGCATCGGTGTCCGGCAGGGCCACGGCGAATTCCTCGCCACCGTAACGCGCGGGCACGTCGCTTTGGCGGCAGGCGCCGGCAATGGCGCGGGCTACCGCGCGCAATACGCGATCGCCTTCCGCATGCCCGTATTTGTCGTTGACGGATTTGAAACGGTCGAGGTCGATCATCAGCATCGACACCGGCTCGCCGCGCCGCGCGGCGTTGCGCAGCATCCAGTCGAATTGTTCGAGGAAGCTGCGCCGGTTGTGCAATTCCGTCAGCGCGTCGCGGCTGGCCAGTTCCGTGAGTTGCACCTGCATGCGCTCCAGCTCTGCGGCGCGCTTCAGCAGTTCCTCCTCCAGTGCGGCCCTTTCGCTGATGTCCCGGACTGCGCAAAGGACGACGGATTCTCCGTCCTGGTCGAACGGGCTGAGCATGATGTCGGCGGGAAACTCGCTCCCGTCCTTGCGCCGCGCCCGCAGGCGCATCTGCGCGGCGCCCATGCGTCGCATGGCCGGCGCGCTCATGTAGCGTTCCCGGTAGGCGTGGTGGGAGGCGGCCTTGGCGTCCGGCACCAGCACCTCAATGAACTGGCCGGTCAGTTCGCCCGGCGGGTAGCCCAACAACTGCAGCACGCGCGAATTCGCCATGCGGATGCGGCCGTCGGCGGCCACCAAGAGGAGCGCATCCGGCATGCACTCGAAAAGATGCCCGTGAAGATCCATGGAACTACTATGAACGGACGCCGGCGGACCACCCTGCGCTACATCAAACTTTGCGGCAGGACGTGCCCCGTTTGGCGGGCCGGCGCGTTAGCATTGCCCTGATGACGCCCCTCCGGGCGGCCTAGAACCACGGAGTCCCAATGCAGCCAGAGGCGGCACTTCCCGAATCGCCGGGGCGGATCACGTTGCCGGAGGTTTCCACGCTGCGTTGCCTGGCCTGGATCGGGCGCGGCTGGGAGGATTTCCGCCGCGCGCCGCGCATTGCGCTGGCGCATGGACTGGCCATGTCCGCATTCGGCGCCCTACTGTTCGCGCTGGCCGGCCACCGCTTCTGGTTCCTGGCCGGGGCCTTCTCCGGCTTCTTGCTGGTGGCGCCGGTGCTGGCGACCGGGCTTTATGCGGTCAGCCGCGCGCTCGAGCGCGGAGAGCGGGCGGACTTTGCCCTGGTCCTGGACACCTGGCTCTCCGGCGACCGGCGCCAGATGGCATTCGGATTCCTGCTCGGCTTGTCCGGTACCGGCTGGGTCCTGACTTCTGCCTCGCTGATCACCCTGCTCTCGCCGGTGGCGATCAACGGACCGGCCGATTTTTTCCGGCACATCGTGGCCGCGGAGAATTGGTTGTTTGAATTGTGGGTGGTCATGGGCGGGCTGCTCGCCGCACCGGTGTTCGCGTCCAGCGTGATCGCGATGCCGATGCTGCTGGACCGGCGTACCGGCGTGCTCGCGGCCGTGCTCACCAGCTGGCGCGTGGTCCTTGCCAATCCACTGCCGATGGCGGCCTGGGCGGCGGTGATCCTGTTTTCCACGGCGCTGGGCATGGCGACGCTGCTGGCGGGCCTGGTGGTGGTGTTGCCCCTGATCGGCCACGCGAGCTGGCACGCGTATCGCGACCTGGTGCGGGACGCGCCGTGATCTTCGGGCTCACAGAACCGGAACTTGCGCAATTCGGCCTCACCTTCGGGCTGGGCGCCTTCATGCTCTACATGCTGTTCATCATCTACAACCTCGCCCGCGAATCCAAGGCGGGCAAGATGGGCACCTTCGTGCTGTTCCTGGTGCTGGCCTTCGGCATGGTGGGCTTCGTGGCCAAGGGGCTCATCAAGATGTTGATGAAAATCCAATGAGACAAGAACGGGCCGGCGCGTGAAGCCGCAATCCCGGTCCGACTCGCCGGCCGCATTCATTCGATGAAACTCCCACCCTACGTGACGCATGTCGCAGCGGGCGCCATCATGATCGCCAACCTCGATCGCGCCACCGCGAAGCGCCTGCAACAGGCGGGGCTGGATGTGAAGCGCGGCTGGCTGACTGGCGACGGCCGGCTCGCGGTCGAACCTCCTGATGAGTCCGGACGCCACTCGGTCGACGAGGAGGACAAGCTGATGGCGCTGGCGCGCCACGGCGTCGCGTTCGGCTACGACTACAAGCAGGGGATGGATCCGGTCGGCATGATGCTGGACCTGTGCCAGCGCGGGCGGTACGTGGGGTCGTTCCAGCAGGTTTCGTTTGGCGACGACGGCCCGCAGGTCGTGCGCATGCCGGAGGGCGAGGAAACCTGGCGGCGCAACAGCACGCGCGAATGAAGCGCTGACGCGCTTGCCGGCGATTTCCTGCACCCGGCGGTGGATCATTTCAGGGCGAATATGACGGCGCCGCCCAGAGCACCGGATCGGAAAATCCTTTCGCTCTACGGCACGCTTCCTGATGGCCCCGGGTTGCCGCGCCCTCCGGTGTGATGTTTTTGCAACATCGGCGGCCTGAAAGGTTTTTGCGCTGGACAACCTGCGTGCAAGACCAGTTGCGTGCCACTTCCCGAAGGCCCCATTTTCCTCGGCAAAACTCCTTTATTGGCGAGGCTTCCGGGGCATTTTTACCTTGATTGCCTTGTCAGTTCTGGGGTTTTGCTGTGTTTCCCTATGATGCCCGATCTGGCGACGGTGGGCTTTCCCCGGTCTTTGCACCATCCGTGCAATGAAATCGGCCCCGCCGCGCGCACCATTGGCTGATGCCCATACAGGCAATGCGCCGCGCGAATCTCGCGCGCAAATGCGGGCAACCGTGAATGGCCGAATTGCGGGGCAAAAAAAGCGTGCGGCCGTTGAATTGCTGCGGTGCACATCGAATAGACTCCGCGCGCTTTTCGAATTGCGCGCGGCACGGACGGGAGGGCCGCGCGATTGCCAAATCCGGCAAATCACCGCTGCACCACTTCTTACAAGGAAATCACCAAATGAGTCACCGAGGGAGAAAGCTGTTGCTGTCGAAGTCCGCTGTTGCCGTTGCTGCCGCGCTTGCCTGTGCGGCGGGCGGCGTATCCGCCGCCCCGCCTGAAAAGGCGCGCGTGATCGTGGCCTTCAAGCCGGGCACCGCCGCCAACGCGCGCGCCGCCGTGGCCGCGCAGGGCGAGGTCAAGCACGAAGTGTTCGGCATGGATGCGGTTGCCATCGAAGTGCCGGTGCAGGCCCTGAACGGCCTGTCCCGCAACCCGAACGTGGAATACGTCGAGGACGACGAATTGCGTTACCCGTTCGCCAGTTCCACGCCCTCGACCGGCACGCCGTATGCGCTGGGCCAGTCGGTTCCCTACGGCATCAAGATGGTGCAGGCCGACCAGCTGCCAAACGGCGACGCGCTGGCCGGCAACCGCAAGGTGTGCATCATCGACTCCGGTTACGACCTGGCCCACGAGGACCTGGGCGGCAATCCGGTCACCGGCGAATACGACAGCGGCACCGGCTGGTGGTACACCGATGAAAACCATCACGGCACGCACGTGGCCGGCACCATCGCCGCCATCAACAATGCCGGAGTCGGCGTGGTGGGCGTGAACCCGAACAAGAACCTGAAGCTGCACATCGTCAAGGTGTTCAACGCGGCGGGCTGGGCGTATTCGTCCACGCTGGCCACGGCGGCCAACAAATGCAAGGCGGCGGGCGCCAACGTCATCAGCATGTCACTGGGCGGCGCGCGCTCGAACAAGACCGAGCAGCGCGCGTTCGACGCCATCCAGTCGGCCGGCATGCTCTCCGTTGCGGCGGCAGGCAACGACGGCACCACGGCGAAGTCCTACCCGGCGTCGTATTCGTCCGTGATGTCCGTCGCGGCGATTGACGAGAACAAGGCCTGGGCCTCGTTCTCGCAATACAACACGGCGGTCGAAATTGCCGCGCCTGGCGTTTCCGTGCTTTCGTCCGTGCCCACGGGGACGGGCCTGGCGTCCAGCGCCAGCGTCGGCGGCACGGCCTACGCCGTGGGCGACATGGAAGGTTCTCCCAGAAAGTCCGCCACCGCGGCCCTGGCCGACTTTGGCCTGGGCGATGCGGTCAACACCGCCGTCAGCGGCAAGGTGTGCCTGATCCAGCGCGGCACGGTCGACTTCGCCACCAAGGTGTCGAACTGCCAGTCCAGCGGCGGCGTCGGCGCAATCGTGTACAACAACGTGGCGGGCGCCTTCGGCGGCACGTTGGGCACGACCGTGACCACCATTCCGTCCGTAACCGCCACCGATACCGATGGCGCGGCGATGAAGGCCAAGCTGGGCCAATCGGCGACGGTGACCGTGGCGGCGTCCAACTACGCGCTGTTCGACGGTACCTCGATGGCCACGCCGCACGTGTCGGCGGTCGCCGCACTGGTGTGGAGCTACTTCCCGGCCTGTACCGGCACGCAGATCCGCAACACGCTCAACAAGAGCGCGCAGGATCTGGGCCCCGTCGGCCGCGACACCAAGTTCGGCTACGGCCTGGTGCAGGCACGCGCGGCGTACGATCGCCTGGCGAGCCTGGGTTGCAACAACTAGCGAACGCGTTGGGGAGGAGACGCCCGCCAGCGATGCGGGCGTGACGAAGGCGGGGGGTGCCGAAGGGCGCCCCCCGTTTTCATTTCCGGCGGGCACTATTTCGCGCCGTTGCGGTCGAAGCCGCATCGTTTTCAAGCGTTATCTTCGCCACAGGGACGAAGGGAAAGGGAGCAGGCCATGTCACATCTGAAGTTGTATTCCGTCGCCGCACTGTGCGCGGCATTCGTGGGGGTCAGCGCCGAGGCGCAGGTCGGTGGGCGCCCCGGGCGCGGCGAAGGAGGCGTCCAGCGCGGTGC
>CAZTYC010000067.1:0-12776 GCA_964617435.1 uncultured Burkholderiales bacterium | reverse complement strand
ATGACACGGCTGTTGTTGATCTTCGCGCTGGCCATGCTCGGCGGCTGCGCCACCCGGCCGCCCGGCGCGCTGTCGTTTGCGCTGATCGGCGACCTGCAATACACCGCGCGCGAGGAAGCGGCATTCCCGCAACTGCTCGACGCCATCAATGCCGAACCGGTCGCCTTCGTCGTGCATGTGGGGGACTTCAAGGCGGGCGGCAACTCCCGCTGCACCGACGCGCTGTTCGCCTCGCGCAAAGCCGATTTCGAACGGTCCGCCCACCCCTTCGTTCTCCTGCCCGGCGACAACGACTGGGTGGACTGCCGCCGGAAAAGCAACGGCGGGGACGATCCGCTGGAGCGCCTCGACGCGTTGCGAAAGGTTTTCTACTCCACACCGGACTCCCTCGGTCGCACACGCCTGCGGCTTGAACGGCAGTCTACATGGGGCGGCGAGTATTCGCCGTATGCGGAAAACACCCTGTGGCAAATGGGCGGCGTGGTCTTCGCGGCGCTCAACATCCAGGGCAGCAACGACAACGTCGGCTTCGATCCGCAAGGGGATGCCGAGCACAAGGTGCGCACGCGCGCCAACATCGCATGGATGAAGGAGGCATTGCGCAGGGCCCGCGCGACCCGCGCACTCGGGGTGGTCCTGTTCCAGCAGGCCAACCCGGGATTTGAGGAACCGCCGGCAGTGGTCAAAGCCAGCGGCCTGGCCGAGTATCTGGAGGCCTTTGAGGCGGAGGCGCGGCGCGACGCGATGCCCATCCTGTTCGCGCACGGGGATACCCACACGTTTCGCATCGATTCCCCCTATGTGAGCCCGCTGGACATGCGCCCCATTCCCAACGTGACGCGCGTGGAATGTTTCGGTTCGCCGTTTGTCGACTGGTTGCGCATCACCATCGACCCGGGCAACCGGCTGCACCCCTTCCGGATCGAACCCGGAGGATTTGCGCCTCAAGCAGAGGCGCACTGAACGCGAGCCGGCGTCAGTGGCCGTGCATTTGCCGCACGACCTTGAGCACCTCGCTCGCATGCTGGCGGGGATTGAGGTCGCGCAGCACATGGCGCACCTTCCCCTTCTTGTCGATCACGTAGGTCATGCGATGGATGCAGGGCCGCGCCTGGCCGTTGTGGTCCATCTCGGTCATGACCTCGTACTTGCGCATGACCTCGCATTCCGCGTCCGACAGGAGCTGGAGCGAAATGCCGTGCTTGTCGCGAAACTCCTCATGCACCAGGCAATCGTCGCGCGAGACGCCGAACACCACGGTGTCGCACTCGGAGAAGGCGTCCTCGTGGTCGGAGAAGTCGATGGCTTCCATCGTGCAGCCGGGCGTGCCGTCGCGCGGATAGAAATACAGCACGACGTTCTTCTTGCCGCGAAAGCTGGAAAGCTGGATCATCTCCATGCTTGCATCGGGCAATTCGAACACCGGGGCCACCGAACCGACTTGCAACATTGTCATGCGCTCCACTGGCGTGATGCGTTTGAATCATGCGCAACGTAGTTGAACCGATTCTAGCGCATATTTTTTTTTGCTTTGCAAGCGCCCGGCCCTCGATTTTTCCACTCGTTTCAGATCGCGTTTTCGCATGCATCCAGATCATCCGCTGCCGCTTCTCGGTGGGCTCACGCCGCGCGCTTTCCTGCGCGACTACTGGCAAAAGAAGCCGCTGCTCGTGCGCGGCGCGATGCCCGACTTTGTCGAGCCCCTGACCGGCGCCGAGGTGTTCACGCTGGCAGCGCGTGAGGAGGCGGAAAGCCGCCTCGTGGAGGGGCGCGGCACGCGTTGGTCGCTCACCCACGGGCCGATCAGTGCACGACGCCGGAGCACGCTCAAGCGATCGTCCGCGCCCTGGACCGTGCTGGTCCAGGATGTGCAGCACCATTCCGATGAGGCTCACGCGTTGCTGGCCCGCTTCGGCTTCATTTCCCATGCGCGCATCGATGACCTGATGGTGAGCTACGCCGTGGACGGTGGTGGCGTGGGTCCGCACCTGGATTCGTACGATGTGTTTCTCCTTCAGGGAAGCGGCAAGCGCAAGTGGCAGATTTCCACGCAGAAGGACCATGCGCTGGTCGACGGCGCTCCGCTCAAGATCCTGAAGCGCTTCCGCCCCGAACGGGAATATGTGCTTCAGAAAGGCGACATGCTGTACCTGCCGCCGCAGGTTGCGCACCATGGCGTGGCGGTGGGTGAATGCTTGACCTGGTCCATCGGCTTCCGGGCCCCCGCGTTCCAGGAACTTGGAGAATTCTTCCTGGATGCCGGCCGCGATGCACTCCGATTGCACGGGCAATACAAGGATCCGAAGCTCAGGCCTGCACGCCACCCCGGGGCGGTCGACACCCAAATGCAGGCGTCCATGCTCGGCGTATTGCGTCGCGTTGCCGCTGGGATCGCGGACGATCGCGCGATGGCGCGCGCGCTTGGCTGCTTCCTCACCGCCCCCAAGCCGCATGTGACGTTTTCGCTGCCGGATGAGGTGCCGGATCTGCGCGAGTTTGCCCGGTTGGCGCAAGCGCGCGGCGTGCGTCTCGCGCTGGCCACACGGATGTTGCGCTGTTCCGATGAATTTTTCGCCAATGGGGAACTGTTGCCCAGCGCGCCGGCCGACGGCAAGGCGCTGCTGGAGTTGGCCGACCGGCGCGAGTTGCGCCCGGTTCGAAATGGCGGCAAAGTTGCAGCGAGCCCTCCACCGTTCGCGCGAAGCCTTTGCAGGACGCTGCTCCGTTTGTACGAGGCAGGCGCACTTGACCTGGCGCCGATCCACAAGGGGAATGCCAATGGTTGAAACCGTGTACCAGATCATGGAGTCCCGGGCCGAGGCGCAGCAGGCGATTGACCGGATCATCTCGACGGCGAGCCTTCAGCTGTCGGTCTTCGACCAGGATCCGGCGCATTTGCGCGAGCGCGGGTTCGGCACGCCACAGCGAATCGAGGCACTGCGGAAGTTCCTGCTGGGCAACCCGCAACGGCGCATGACCATCATCCTGCATGAGTCGACCGCGATGGAATCGGAGGTACCCCGGCTGGTGACGCTGGCGGGGCAGTTTTCCGCGCAGGTGGCGGTTCGCCGCACGGTGGGCCATGCCCGCGAAGCCCGCGATCCGATGGTCTTGGCCGACAGGCATTCCGTCTGGCACCACCTGCACATGGATCATCCGCGTTCGGTTCTGTCGATCAACAATCCCGACGACAGCCAGCCGCGCGCCGATCGGTTCGACGAGATCCTCGATTCCTCGGAGCCGGTGTCGGTCGGGTCCGCCACGGGGTTGTAGCGCGCCCTTCCCCCGGATCACCCTTGAATTGTGCGATGCAGCACAATTCTGATAAAATGCTGGGTCGGTCGAAATGGCCTGGGTGAAACTTCGGGTGCAATGCCCGAAGGCGAGCCGCAGCGTTGGGTCGCCGACAAAAAAAGATTTGATCAAATTTTTCTTCAAGGAACTGCTGAAATGAACAAGATCGTTATCGCTGCAATCGTTGCCGCCGGCCTCGCCGCTTGTGGCAAGAACGAACCGGCACCGGCTCCGGCGCCCGCCCCCGCACCGAAGGTTGAGGCACCGAAGGCTGCCGTTGACGCCGCTGCTGCCGTGACCGATGCCGCCAAGGCTGCTGGTGCTGCTGCCGTGGACGCTGGCAAGGATGCCGCTGGCAAGGCTGTTGAGGCCGGCAAAGACGCCGCCGCTGTCGCCAAGGACGCTGCTGCTGCTGCTGGCACCGCCGCCGCTGGCGCCGCCAAGGACGCTGCCGGCAAGGCTGTCGAAGCCGCCAAGGACGCTGCCAAGGCTGCCGCTCCTGCTGCTGCCCCGGCTGCTCCCGCCAAGGACGCACCGAAGAAGTAATTCTTCGAACTGGCACCAAGGAAACGCCGGTCCCAGACCGGCGTTTTTTTTCGCCCGTGATCCGCCGGTCATACGGGCAGCCCGATTCAGCACCTGCGCTTGCACCGGTACGGGGCGCAGCGGCTGCCGGTTACAAGGCTTAGATTTCGCGCCAGCCGAATCCCGATTCCTGGCCCGCCACGCCAATCCACGCCGGGTCGCAATGCAGCACGTCCGCCAGCGATTGCTGGGCCAGCGAAGGCCGGTTGTTGGTCTTGGACAAATGCGCGGCAATGATGTGCTTGAGGCGCGTGCAATCGATCGTCGCGAGCAACGCGGCGGCGGCGCGATTGTCCAGATGGCCAAACTTTCCCCCCACGCGCTTCTTGAGCCGATCCGGATAAGGCCCGTTCATGAGCATGTCCAGGTCATGGTTGCATTCGAGCACCAGGGCGTCGCATGACGTGAGGTGATCCTCGATGTGCGCAGTGATCGTGCCCGTGTCCGTCATGACCCCCAGACGCACGGCGCCGTCGGAAAACACACACTGCACCGGTTCCGCGGCATCATGCGGCACCGCAAATGGTGTCATTTGGATTGAGCCGACTGAAAATGCCTCGTGCGGGTCGATGATCCGGCGGTGCTCCGTGGAAAGGATCTCTTCATCGGCAAAACGCATCGTGCCTTCGGTGGCCCACACCGGCAGGCGATGCTTGCGCGCGAAACGCGCCACGCCACCCAGGTGGTCGGTGTGCTCGTGCGTGACAATCATGGCGTCCAGGTGCTCCGGGCCCAGGCCCGCGCGCGCCAGGCGACGCTCGGTCTCCGCGATGCCAAACCCGCAGTCGAGCATGACGGCGCGGCCATTCGACTCGACAATCAGCGCATTGCCCTCGCTGCCACTCCCCAGCGAGCAGAATCGCAGGCCCATGCCGGGCGGTTGACGTGGAAGCCGGCTTAACGCAACTGTTCGTTGAGCAACGACAGGATGCGCTTGCCGGTTCCGGAGGTCTCAGGCTTGCCGTCCGCGCCCTGCACGTCGACCTCGCTGGATCCGGCGGTCTCGCGCACCACGACGCGGAATTGCGGTTTGGATGCCGGCTCATCCTTCTTCCAGAACTTGAGGCGCTCGAGGAAGCTTTTGTTGTCGCCGGTCTTGAGCTCCGCTTCCGGATCGATATAGCGGACAAAGTAGACCCCCTTGGAGCGGTCGCGGTCTTCCACCGTGAAGCCGACGCGATCGAGCGCGAGGCCGACACGGCGCCAGGCGCGGTCGAACGGCTCGGCGATCTTGAGTGGGCCGCCCTTGTCCTTGTCGAACTGCGCGCGCGGTGGCACGTTGGCCCCGGCGGCGGCGACGCCCGCCTTGTCCGCATTGGTCGCGCCAAGGCGCACCATGAGACGCGCCAGCATCTCGGCCTCGAGATCGCGATCGGTCGCGCGCGGCTGCCATGCCGTGCTGTTCTTATCCGCGTGGCTGTACACCTCTTCGACGCCACGATGGCTCACGTAGATTTCCACCGAACCCACCTCGGCTCCGGTTTCGATCCGCGTGCGGAATTTGTCGCGAAACCCGGTGTCATAGAGTTTTTCAAACACCCGCCCCACGGTGCGCGAAACGATATCCTGCGGCAGCTTGGTGCGGTTCTCCGCCCAGTCCGTTTCCATGACGCCGGCTTCAGGCACCTCGCGACGGATGACAAACCCCATCTCGGTCCAAAAATCCTTGATGACCGGCCACAGCTTGTCCGCACTGCCCTTGACCACCAGGTAACGCTGGTCGCCGGCCCGCTCGACACGCATGCCGTCCAGCTTGGGAAGCAGGCCGCCACTCGTGGCGGGCGTACCGCTGCGATCGCGCGAATACGCCGAATAGGTCGTGCCCTTGGTGTCCGGAATCACGAAACGGTCGTCGGTCACCGGGGACGTCAGGTCCGGTGGCACCTCGAGCGTGGGGATCTTTCCGCCTTGCGAGCGGTAGTCCGGCCCCTTGGTGGTGCCGCACGCGGCGAGAACCACGGCTATGGCCGCGGCGATGAGGGGGGTCAGGCGTGACTGCATTTAGGCGGCTTCCTTCATGGCATGGACAGCGCCCGCGCAACGCATGGCGTCGGCGAGCTGCGCGTGGAACTTGGCGTCGAACGGGGTCAGCGGCAGGCGGATGCCGGAATCGATCCGCCCCATCTGCTGCAACGCCCATTTGACGGGAATCGGATTGGCTTCCAGGAACAACTTGTCGTGCAAACCCTGCAGCCGGTTGTTGATCGAGATGGCCAGTTCCCGGTCTCCTGCCAGCCCGGCCATGCACATCTCGTGCATGGCGCGTGGCACGACGTTCGCGGTGACGGAGATCGTGCCGTGCCCGCCCATGAGAATCAGCGCCAGTGTGGTGGCATCGTCGCCGGAAAAGATCGCGAAATCCTTCGGCGCGCGGGCGATCAGGTCTGCGCCGCGCGCCAGATTGCCCGTCGCATCCTTGATGCCGACGATGCCCGGGATGCCGGCAAGCCGCAAGGCGGTGTCGTTGGACATGTCCGCTACCGTGCGGCCCGGCACGTTGTAGAGGATCATCGGCAGGTCGACCGCCTCGGCAATTGCGCTGAAATGGCGGAACATGCCTTCCTGCGTGGGCTTGTTGTAGTACGGCACCACGGAGAGCGAATAATCGGCGCCAGCCTTCTTGGCGTAGTCGGCAAGGAAAATGGCTTCCCGGGTGGAGTTGCCGCCGGTTCCCGCAACCACCGGAACGCGTCCGGCCACATGATCAACTGCGGTTTTAATCAGCGCGCAATGCTCGTCCATGTCCACGGTCGGCGATTCGCCGGTGGTGCCCACGACGACGACGCCGTCCGTTCCCTCGGCAATATGCCAGTCGATCAGCGACTTGAATCGCGCGAAATCCAGATCGCCATTGGGGTGCATGGGCGTCACGATGGCGACGAGGCTGCCTTTAAGCATGGTGGGAATGGGGTCGGGCGGGTTGAAAAACGGTCAAGAATGCGGGCAATTCCAACAATCTGACATTTTAGCATCGAACACGTTCCCGCCCTGTGTCCCCGGCTATGCCCCGCCAACGCCGGCCCGGCGTGCCACGATCCGCTGGGTCACGGCGCACCTGGGCTGGGAAACCTCCCCATGCTCATAAGCCAGGATCGTCAGGTCCGGGGCAAAGACATCGAGGAGTTCGCCCGGCCTGAGCAGAAATTCGGGTCGCGCGGGGCGGCCAAATCTTTCGTTTCCTTGCGCAAAGGTCTCGTATGCCAATACCCCGTGGCTGTCCAACGCGGCGGAGATCATGGGGAACAAGGGGCGGTGCAGGTAGTGGGTCACCACGACACCGCCGAAGCGCAGCCGGGCAAACGGCCATTCTCTGGCTTCAAGGTCATGCTGGAGGTATTCGATGCGCTCCCGCCACGGCCCGAACACGGATGCGTCGGGGACAGGCAATCGATCGACGGCAAGCACGCGGAATCCGCGACCCGCAAGGAATCTGGCGTGACGCAATCCGCCGCAGGCCAGATCCAGCACCAGCGCACCCGGCGCGAAATGCGCGGACGCGGCAACCACCCACGGGGAAGGTCCGTCCCCGCCCTTCACGCAGTCATGCCCGATTTCTTGTGACATCGCGGAATGATAGTGGGCCTCTGCGATAATTTGCGCATGCATGTCACCACGGAATGGTCCCGGAATGCCTGTGTAGCGCTGGATCTTGCGGATCCGATCGCCGCTGCGCGCAGCCGCTTTTGCCTGCCCGAGGGCGTCATTTACCTGGACGGCAATTCCCTGGGCGCATTGCCGTCCTCCACGGCCGCCGCCGTGGCGCGTACCGTCGAGCAAGAGTGGGGCGGCGGGCTGATCCGCTCCTGGAATCGCGCCGGCTGGATTGACCTTGCCCGGCAGGTCGGGGATGGGATCGCGCCGCTGATCGGGGTTGGGGCCGGCGAAGTCGTGGCCTGTGATTCAACGTCGATCAACCTCTTCAAGCTCGTGGCCGGTGCGTTGCTGGAAGCACGGCAACGCGACCCCCAGCGCAACGAGATTCTTTCTGAAAAGGGCAACTTCCCCACTGATCTGTACATGGCGGAGGGATTGGCCCGGCTGGTGGGCGCCGGCGCGACGTTGCGCTGGGTGGAGGGCGATGACCTGGCGGAACAATTCGGCCCTCACACGGCCGTGGCCCTGTTCACGCAGGTGGACTACCGCAGCGGGCGCGTCCTCGACATGGCCGCCCTCAATCGAGCCGCCAGCGCAGCAGGCCACGACATCGTTTGGGATTTGAGCCACAGCGCCGGCGCGCTGGATCTTCAGCTGGCGCGCGATGGCGCAGCGTTGGCGGTGGGCTGCGGCTACAAATACTTGAATGGCGGCCCGGGCGCACCGGCTTTTGTCCACGTGGCGCGCCACCGGCAAGCGGCGTTCCCGGTGGCGCTTTCCGGCTGGCTCGGTCATGTCAATCCGTTCGCGTTTGATTCCGCCTACCATCCGGCCGCCGACATCACGCGATTCCAGTGCGGCACCCCCTCGGTCATTGCATTGCGGGCATTGCAGGAGGGCGTGGCGACCTTTGACGGTGTCGGCATGCAGGCCGTCCGCAAAAAGTCGCTGGCTCTTTCGGACCTGTTCCTGGGCTTGATGGAAACCCATTGCGCCGAATTCGGCTTCCAATGCATCTCGCCCCGCGAGCATGCCTTGCGGGGCAGCCAATTGTCGTTCGCCCACGCGCAAGCCTGGCCGATCATGCAGGCCTTAATCGATCGCGGGGTCATCGGTGATTTCCGCGCCCCGAACCTGCTGCGCTTCGGACTCGCGCCGCTTTACCTGCGTCATGCGGACATCTGGGACGCCGTCATGGTGGTCAGAGACGTCATGCAGACCGGCGCATGGCAGGACGAGAAGTACCAAGCGCGCAACGCCGTGACCTGAGGAGACTCCCGATGACCCCGATGGCCCCCGTGAGAATCGAGTTTGACCGACCCGTCATGCGCGCGGCGCGCGCGCAGATCACGCCCGGGCAGGCATGGGCCAAAGTGCTGACCGAGCCCGGCCCCAGGGAGCGCGAAGCCCTGAAGCAACGCATTGCGGCGCGCTTGAAGGCGATCGATGCGGTGCTTGTGGCGCACTACTACGTGCATCCGGACCTGCAGGACCTGGCCGATTCGACGGGAGGCTGCGTGTCGGACTCCCTGGAAATGGCGCGATTCGGGCGCGACCATCCTGCGAAGACGGTTGTGGTTTGCGGCGTTCGGTTCATGGGGGAAACCGCCAAGATCCTCAACCCGGAGAAGCGCGTGCTGATGCCGGAGCTCGAAGCCGAGTGCTCGCTGGACCTCGGCTGCCCGGCGGACGAGTTTTCCGCTTTCTGCGATGCACATCCGGACCGGACCGTGGTCGTCTATGCCAATACCAGCGCCGCAGTAAAGGCGCGCGCCGACTGGATGGTCACGTCCTCGATCGGGCTCAAGATCGTCCGGCACCTGCATGAGCGGGGGGAGAAAATCCTTTGGGCACCTGACCGGCACCTGGGCCGCTACATCCAGCGCGAAACCGGCGCGGACATGCTGCTCTGGCAGGGCTCCTGCCTCGTTCACGACGAGTTCAAGGCGACCGAGCTGATGGACCTGAAGCGCAAGCACCCGGGCGCCAAGGTGCTCGTGCATCCGGAGTCGCCGGAGGCGGTGATCGCGCTGGCCGATGCGGTGGGATCGACCACGCAGATCATTCGTGCCGCGCAAACTATGGACGCCACGGAATTCATCGTTGCGACCGACAAGGGCATCTTTCACAAGATGAAGGCCGCCGCGCCGGGCAAGGTGTTCATCGAGGCCCCCACGGCCGGCAACTCGGCAACCTGCAAGAGTTGCGCGCATTGCCCGTGGATGGCCATGAACGGCTTGGAGAATCTCGCGCAGGTCCTCGACGATTTCAAGAACGAGATCCATGTCGATCCGGACATCCGCGCGAAGGCGAAACGCTCGATCGAACGCATGCTGGACTTCGCCGCCCGCCAGGGCGTGGGATCAGCCGCCACGCGCGCGCGGCCGGGCGATCCCACCGGCATCGGGCCGGCATGATTCCCGTGCGCCGGGCGTCACAAGAGTTGACAACTGTGGGCACGCAACTGTGAAGGTTGTCACCAGCGCCTCGGGCGCGATACAGTAAACTCCGTCCATCCTCCTTCATGAGCCGCTACGTGGCCGCCTTGCATGAGCAGCCCTTCCCTTAATCCGGCGGACCTATCGCCGCCCACGTCGGACATTGACCCGCAGATTCTTGCGGAAATCACGCGCGCACTGCTCCCGTTCCTGGGCCCGTACTCGATCACGACCGTCAAACGCGCCAGCCGCTCGACCCATGACCCGGCGGTGGCCGTCAAGATCGTTGCCGATCACATTGAAGACGCGGCCAAGCGAGAGCTGTTCCTGAAAAGCGCGCGCAGGGTGCTGGCTGCCCATGAAAACGACCGGCACCCCAAGTCCGCTCGGGCAGCGGCCACCACAGCCCAGTTGCACACCGGCGGCAGGCCGGCCACGCCGGTGACCCACGAACTGATGCAGCGCGGAGAGGCGGCCCTGGCGCCGATCATCGGCCCGCTGGCCTCCGTCCTCGTGGGACGATATGCCCAGGTGGCGGAGAATTCACGTGATTTCTTCGACCGGTTGGCCAGCCATCTGCGCACGGCCACCGAAAAGGACGAGTTTTTCGAAAAGGTCCGCACGCATTGAGCCGTCAGCCACCCCAATAACCACAACAACTCGAAACGCGCCATGGGCCTCCGACTCAAATTCAACCTGATTCTTTTCGCGATCTTTGCCGGGGGCCTCGGCACCATTGCGGTGGTGTCCAGCCGCTATCTGGAGCAGCAGGCGATCGATGACGCGCAACGCGCCGCCGCGACTGTGCTCGATGCCTCCAGCTTCGGCAATCTGGACCCGCGCATCGCCTCGGGCATCGGCTCGCGCATGGTCGACATGAAGATCCGCGAATACGCGATGTCCGACACCGTGACGGGCCTCGAGGGCCAGGTCGTCCAGAAGCTCAAGGCGTCGCGGGGCAACCAGATCACCGAGATCCTCACCACGCCGACCGGCGAACGCCGCCTCGCGGTGGCCCGCATTGTGCGCAATGCCCAGGGCCAGGAACAGGTGCGGCTGGCAAATGTCGACCTTGCGGCGATCCTTCAGGTCGTCAACATCGCGCTGACCACCCTCATGAGTTCGATCGGCGCCGTGTTCGTGGCCATCTTCATCGTGCTCAACGTCATGCTCGACAGGATGATCGTGCGGCCGGTCGCGGACATGGCAAAGCAGGCGGATGCGGTGTCCGTGGGCGATTTTTCGGTGCCCGAGTTCATTCCCGCGTCGCGCGATGAAATCGGCGTGCTGGGCACGGCGTTCAACCGCATGCGCCGCAGCACCGAGGAAGCGATCAAGCTGCTCAAGGGCGCGAAATTCTGAGGACGGGCTCAGCCCAGAAACACCCGGCTTGCGTGGTAGTTTGCCTTCAGGTGGCGCAGCCCCACCAGGATCGCCGCGCTGGCTGGCAGCGCGACCAGCACCCCGAAGAACCCGAACACCTGGCCGAAGGCCATGAGCGCGAACACCACAACCACGGGGTGCAAGCCGATGCGGTCGCCCACCAGCCAGGGGGTGACCACCATGCCCTCGAGCAACTGGCCTAATGCGAAGACCGCCCACACGCCCAGCACGCCGCCGAAGGTCGGAAATTGCATGAGCGCCGCGATGGTGCCCAATAGCAGCCCGGTTCCGCTCCCCAGGTAGGGCACGAACACCAGCAGGCCGGTGATCAACCCGACAGGCAGGGCGAAGTCCAATCCGGCCAGCCACAGGCCGAGCACGTAGAACACCGCCATCAACAGCATGACGGACAGCTGGCCGCGCAGAAACTCGGAAAGCACGGCATCGATTTCCTTCACGATGGCGCTGGCGGTTCCATGCATGACACGCGGAACCATGGCATCGACACCGCTGACGATGACCGGCCAATCGCGCAGCACGTAGAAGAAGACCACCGGAATGAGCAGCAGGTTCACCACCAGCCCGAGGACCGCAAGCCCCCCCATGCCCACCGACGCCAACACGCGCTTGAACACGCCGGACGCATCGGACAGGTTGTCGGTCACGAACTGCCGGAATGACGCGGCATCAAGCGTGATCGCCACGCCGAAAGTCTCATTGACCCAGGGGATGAGGCGCGACTTGAGCATGTCCGCCAGCCCTGGCATTTGCGCGGACATCTGCACGGCTTCCTTGTAGAACAGCGGCAGGACGATCAGCAGGAACAACGCCACCGCCACCAGCAGGGCGAGCACGGCAATGAGCGTCCCCCAGGTGCGGGACACGCCGCGCTGCTCGAGCTTTGAGACCATCGGATCGAACACGTACGCGAGAATCGCGCCCGCCAGGAACGGCGCGAGGATGGGCGACAGGGCATAGAACAAGGCGCCCAGGCCCAGCACCGCCAGGGCGATGACCATCGCGTTCCAGTTGATCCACGAGGGCATCGTGCTTTTTCGCCGCGCCCGGATGCGCCGGAGGAATGCGGGAGTGTTGGGTTCGGGTCGCTGGGCCATGATGGGGGAATGTCAGGGGAATCGCAGTAAAATTCGGGCCGCGCCCCGCGATCCGGGCCGGCGCGCGCGTGCCGCGCATCCTAAACCACTTCCCCGCCGCGCGCCTGTCGTGCGCCAACGACCATGACCAATCAACCGCTCTCGCCACTGACCTACAAGGATGCCGGCGTCGACATCGATGCCGGCGACCAGTTGGTCGAGAACATCAAGCCGTTTGCCAAGCGCACGATGCGTCCTGAGGTCCTGGGCGGCATCGGCGGCTTCGGCGCGCTGGTCGAGGTTTCGAAGAAATTCAGGAATCCGGTGATGGTGTCCGGCACGGACGGCGTCGGCACCAAGCTCAAGCTCGCCTTCCACCTGAACAAGC
>CAZTYC010000066.1:0-12777 GCA_964617435.1 uncultured Burkholderiales bacterium | reverse complement strand
TTGGGCGCCTTGAGCATGTCCTTGGGCACCGCTTTCAGCCGCTGCGCCAGGGCGTGCAGCAGGCCCGTCAGCGCCGACGTGCGCCGCCAGACCATGGCGATGCGCCGGTGCGGCTCGGGCTTGGCAAAGGGGATCAGCTTCACGTTCGGCGAACTGCCTGTGCTGCCATGCACGGCGAGCGCGGGCAGCAGCGTCGCGCCGGCGTTGGCGGCCACCATGTGGCGCAAGGTCTCGAGGCTGGTCGCGCGGAAACCCGATTTCTCCGCGGCCCCGGCCATTTGGCAGACCTCCAGCGCCTGGTCGCGCAGGCAGTGTCCTTCATCCAGCAGCAGCAGGGACTGGTCGTTGAGGTCGGCGAGTTTGATGCGCCGGTGATTCGCCAGCGGGTGGCCGGGGGGCGCGGCGAAAACGAACGCCTCTTCGAACAGGAATTCCGCGTGCAACTGTTCGTCGTGGATCGGCAGGGCGAGCACGCCCGCATCAAGCTCGCCGTCATGCAGCTTGCGCAGGATCACTTCGGTCTTTTCCTCGGCCAGGATCAGCTCCAGTTTCGGGTAGCGCTGCACGATCCCCGGCACCACATGCGGCAGCAGGTAGGGGCCGAGGGTCGGGAAGATGCCGATGCGCACGCGCCCCGATTCCGGATCCTTGAACCGCAGGGCGATGGACTTGATCTCGTCGGCCTCGCGGAGGATCACCCGTGCGCGCGCCGCGACTTTCTCGCCGAGTTCCGTGAGCAGCACGTTGCGCGGGCTGCGTTCGATCAGCGGCATGCCCAACTCTTCCTCCAGCTTCTTGAGCTGGGTGGACAGCGTCGGCTGGGAAACGAAGCTCGCCTCGGCCGCCCGGCCGAAGTGGCGGTGGTCCGCCAGGTTGACGAGGTAGCGCAAATCGCGAAGGTTCATGGGGTGCGTCCACATTCATTGATGAAATCAATCGACCCAATCTTAACAATTGATTGGAGCAATTCACCGCAAACCGGCAAAATTCACTCCGTAAATCAATTACGCCTTTTCCATTTACCACACTGATCAAAGGAAAACCACCATGCTGACCGTCGGCGACCGCTTCCCCGCTTTCAAACTCAAGGCCACCGTGACCAACAACCTCGGCAATGCCTTCACCGACATCGACAACAGCACGTATGCCGGCAAGTGGCTGTGCGTGTTCTTCTACCCGAAGGACTTCACCTTTGTCTGCCCGACCGAGATCGTGGCCTTCGGCGACATGAATTCGCAGTTCGCCGACCGCGACTGCCAGATCCTGGCCGGCTCGGTCGACTCCGAGTTCGTCCACCTCGCCTGGCGCAAGGACCACAAGGACCTCAACCACCTGCCCTTCCCGATGCTGGCCGACATCAAGCGCGAGTTGTCCACCGCGCTCGGCATCCTCGACAAGGACGAGGGCGTCTCGCAGCGCGCCACCTTCCTGGTGGATCCGAACGGCATCATCCGTTTCACCATGGTCACCGACATGAACGTGGGCCGCAATCCGGCCGAGGTGCTGCGCGTGCTTGACGCCCTGCAGACGGACGAACTTTGCCCCTGCAACTGGAAGCAAGGCGAAGACACGCTGAAGCTCGCGGCCTGAGGAGCGGCACATGCACACGATCCTGTCCGAAATCCCCGACTACGCGAAGGACCTGCGGCTCAACCTGGAGTCCGTCCTGACTGAGGGCGGCGCGCCCGGGCTGTCCGCGCGCCAGATCGCCATCGTCGCCCTGGCCTCCGGCATCGCCGCCCGCCATGCGCCGCTGACCGCGGCGCTGGCGGCCAGGGCCGCGGCGGTGCTCGATGCCAAGGCGCTGGACGGTGCGCGTACGGCGGCCGCCATCATGGCGATGAACAACGTGTACTACCGCTTCACGCACCTGGCAAGCAACCCGGAGTACGGCACGCTGCCCGCGCGCCTGCGCATGAACGCGATGTCGAACCCGGGCATCGACAAGGTCGACTTCGAGCTCGCCTCCACGGCGGTGTCCGCCATCAACGGCTGCGGCCTGTGCATCGACTCGCACGAGAAGACGCTCAAGCAGCATGGCGTCTCCACGCAGGCGATCCAGTCCGCGGTGCGCATCGGTTCCGTCATCGCCGCGGTGGCCACGGTGCTGGAGCAGAAAGAGGCCGCCGAGGCCCCGGGCCTGCAAGCCGCTGCATAGCAACTAACCTCTCCCGCTTGACACGCCGCTTGACGCGTTCCTCCATCGCGTGAAGCGGCGTTTTTCTTTTGGCGCTACACTCGGCCCATGCAGAAATTCGGCTTCCGAATCCAGACCCGCGCGGGCATGACCGTGGACAACCTGGTCATCCAGGGCGCCGACCAGTCGCAGGCCGAGGCCAAGTTGCGCCAGATGTACCACCATTGCACCGTGCTCGAATGCAAGCCGCTGGAAGACACCCTGCGGGGCGATGCCACGGATGTGGAAGGAGCGATCTCGCTCATCGTCGGCCGCCAGGACCCGGATTGAGGCGGCCGCGCCGCACGACCCTTGCCGCGCCTGTTTCCCGCGAACCCCGGACGGGCCTAGGCGGCGACCGCGAGGAAATCGCTGGAGACCAGTTCCTCGTAGAGCGCCTGGTAGTCCTGCGCGCCGCGGCTCGACGGCGCATGCTCGAAGACATCCTTCTCCGCATACGGGCTTTCGGCCAGCGAGACCGATTCCGAAATGCGCGTTTCGCACAATTCCGCGCCGAATCGCTCGCGGAACGTGCGCTCGATGTCCCAGGACATCTTCCTGCGGCCGTCAAAACGCGTGATGACAAAGCGCCGCTCAATGCGCTTCTTCAGGACCGGCCCCAGCGCATTCAGCGTCTTGTCCACCTGCAGGGCGCCCTTGACGGCAAGGTAGTCCGCGGACACGGGGACCAGCACCTTGTCCGCGGCAAAGATGGCGGAAAGCGACAGCACGCCCAGCAACGGACAGCAATCGATGATCACGGGGCGGGTGCCATTGAGGGCCTCGCGCTCGAGCGCGAATTTCAGGCGGTTCAACACGTTCGGCCCCTTGCCAAATTGCGAGTCCACCTTGGCCAGTTCAAGATGCGCTGGAATCAGGGACCAGCAACGCCCCACATCCTTGATCAGGTCGGCCAGCGGCCGGTTGTCGCGATAAAAACCGTAGGCGCTTTCGCCACTGTTGGCGACCTGCACGCCGCTCAAGGCAGAAAGATGGGCCTGGGGGTCAAAGTCGATGGCAAGCGGCGACTGTCCCGCGCGACCGAGTGCGGCGGCGAGATTCAGGGCGGTGGTGGTCTTTCCCACGCCGCCCTTTTGGTTGAACACGGTGATCCTGGCCATGCCTTCACCTCGCGCCTTGGGGCGGCCCGCACCTGTGCAACCGGTGCCCGTGCCACCCACACCAAAGGATGAACTTTCATTAGTAACACAAAATCAATAAGTTAGCAATAGAACTTCAAGTATCATCAAGAAATGGGGCGGCCCCACGCGTTCCACGATCCCAACGTGAATCACAGCGCTGGCCCACGCGAATCTGCCAATCCAGTTACACTCGCCGTCCCGCTTGGAGTCCCCATGAGCTTTTCGCGCGCCGAATCCGCACTCCATTTCAGAGCCAGCACCCTGGAGGGCGATCTTGCCCGCAAGCGCTTGCGCGATCGTTACATTGCGATCCGTTTTCCGGACTTCCAGGCGGTACGCACCGATCCCCGGCTGGTCATCCGCCTGGCGCGCGAATTGCACGATGACGAGGAACACCGCCTTGCCACCGAGGTCCTGATCCTGGCGGTACAGGACCATCCGCAGGACAAGTCGGTCGCGCTCGCCCTGCTGGAACTGGCCTACCTTGCGGACGATGCCGAACTGTTCTGCGCGACGGCCGCCTATTTCCGCGAGGCCTTTCCGAAGGAAAAGGAAAACGCGGACATCGTCACGCTGGGGCGGCATATCGCGCCGCGGCACGCGGCCTTCCTGACCCGGGGCGGATCGTCCCAAGGCTCGCCCTACACCATCCCCGGCTGGAGCCAGACCGGGGCGGTACAGGATGACGCCGAGGCGCACGCGGCGTTCCGCCAGCATCTCATGAGCCTCTGAGCGGCGGACGGCAGCGATGAAATTGTCGATCTCCGGAACTGCGAGCACGGGCCACGAAGCGCAGCAGGCGCAACTCGAATCGATCATTGCCGGATTGCGGCATCCGCCCAAGTCGCTGGATGCCATGGGCACCTCGGCGGCCATCGCCATCGCACTGGCCAACTTCGAGGAGCAATCCGCCCCAGTACGCGCGGCCGCGCTGAACCTGTCGATCCAGCGCGTGGACGCCGAGCACGGGGAATTCCTGTGGCTGGCCGACATTTACGCGCGGCTGGCCGCCGCCATCAGGACGCTGTCGGACCGCGTTGCGGCGGACGATTCCGTGCTCTCCACCGTTCGCGTGCGCTACTGGGCCTATGCGCTGCTGGCCGGCGGCAACGAGTGCAAGTGGCGCCTGATTGCCGGCCTGCCGGCGTCCTCCACGCAAACGCATTGGCATCACCTGCAGCTGGGCCGCGCGCAGGCCGACCAGACGGCGGACGTGGTGGTCAGCATCCCGATCGAGGGATCGTCCCGCGAGACCAGCGTGGAGGCGCTGTACATGCGCGCCCTGCTGCTCGAGCGGCTGGCAAGCGGCAACCTCAACGCCCAGCAGATCGAGATCCTCGACGAGTGGCTGCTGGCCTGGATGCACTCGCTGATCGTGTCCCGCAAGCGGCCGGACGACGAGAATGCGCTGGTCGCGGACCTGACCGGCGCGCAGGGCTTCACGCTGGCACTGCGCGGCGAGCCCGAGGGCGATCCGCGCGGCAAGGTGTACCTGCCCGTCAAGCCAATCATGCGGCAGCTCGATCATGCGATCGAGCGGTTTCACCAGGGATTGATCTTCCCGGGCTTCGGACTGGGCATGCAGTTCCGCATCGAGGAGCACGCCGGGGTCATCGATTACCTGTCGCGCGAATTCGCGCTCCTGATGGCGCGCCGCGAATTCAAGCAGCCCCGGTCGCCCGCAGCGGGATTTCGGGAAGCGGCCGTGTTCGTGGGCATGAACGACATCCTCACCCGCGCCGTCCAGGCCTCCGATGCCTCGCTGCTGCGCATCGCCGCGCCCTTCACCCCCGCGCAGGCCGGCAAGGGCGGTTTTTCCGCGCTCGATCCCGCCATGCGGATCCTCACTGTGCGCGACCAGAGCGAGACCGGCTTCGGACTCATCGCCGGCCCGGACCACCAGGATGCGATCGCCGTGGGGGACATTGCGGCGGTGCGCCTGAGCGCGCAGTCGCCGGCCGCGATTTGCATGGTCACGCGCAAGGTCCGCCAACCCCAGATGCTGGGCACCCTGATCGGCATGCGCATCCTCACGCGCACCTCGCGGCCGCTGTCGCTCGCGCATGGCGGCGCGGAGCAGGCGCAGGAGGGCGTGCGCAACGCCCGTCCGCCGGTCTCGGCGATTTTCATCCCCGGCGAGGACACCTCGGGCCGCGGCGATTCGATCATCGTGAGCGAAACGGTCTATCGCGGACCGACGTCATTCCGCGTGCGCCTCGGCGGCGAGGTGTTCCGTGTGGTGCTCGGCCGGATCAAGCTACAGGGGCGCGGCTGGAAGATGGCCGCCTTCAGCGTGTTCCGGTGGGAGGCGGCGGGTTTGCCCGGCGAGCGCGCGGATGCGGCGGCTAGCGCGCACGCTCCAGCAGCATCGCATCGCCGTAGCTGAAAAAGCGGTACCGCTCGGCAATCGCGTGGGCGTAGGCGCGACGGATGTGGGCGGTGCCCGCGAACGCCGACACCAGCAACATGAGCGTGGACTTCGGCAGGTGGAAATTCGTGACCAGCCGGTCCACGACTTTGAACTCGAAACCGGGCGTGATGAACAGGCGCGTCTCGCCGGACCCCGGCGCCACCTCGCCCGAAAGGTTCACGGCTGCGGCGGATTCCAGCGTCCGCAAGCTGGTGGTGCCGACGGCAATCACCCGCCGGCCTTCCGCACGCGCCGCGTTCACCTGCCGGGCTGTCGCCTCCGGCACGCGGTACCACTCCTGGTGCATGACATGCGCGGAAATGTCCTCCCCGCGCACCGGCCGGAACGTCCCCGCGCCCACGTGGAGCGTGACATGCGCAAGCTCCACGCCCTTCTGCTGCAAGGCGGCGCGCAAAGCGTTATCGAAATGCAGCCCGGCGGTGGGGGCGGCGACCGAGCCGGGCTCGTTGGCGTACACAGTCTGGTAGCGCGCGGCATCCTCCGCGGAGGGGACATGCGATATGTATGGCGGCAGCGGCACCGCGCCGATCCGCTCGGCAACATCGAGCACGCTGTGACTGCCGAAGTCGAGAATGAACAGGTCGTCGTCGCGCCCCTGGACGATGGCCGAAATGCCGTGGGGAAAATCGAGCCGCGATCCGGCACGTGGCGACTTCGACGCGCGCACATGGGCGGAGGCCAGGTGGCCGGCCGGCAGGATGCGTTCGATCAGCACCTCCACCTTGCCGCCGCTGTCCTTTTGACCCAGCAGCCGCGCCTTGATCACGGCCGAATCATTGAACACCATGACGTCGCCCGCACGTACCAGGTCGGGCAGGTCGCGGAACCGGCGGTCGGTCAGCGACCCGTCTGCCGGGTCCAGGTGCAACAACCGGCTGTCGCCGCGCTGCGCCGGCGGATGCTGGGCGACAAGCTCGGGGGGCAATTCGAAATCGAAATCGGACAGCTGCATGCGGGCACAGGATGAAAAGGCAGGCGAGCTTACGCTATAATTCGCAGCTCGCAAACTTCATTGCGACAGTCACCAGAAGCCCCGGAACATCACCGGGACTTTCAATTGCCGGGATGGCGGAACTGGTAGACGCACTGGACTCAAAATCCAGCGGTAGCGATATCGTGCCGGTTCGATTCCGGCTCCCGGCACCAAATTGATGTTTTGAGCGGTTCCAAAACATCCAAGAAACCCGCAGTTCTCCTATGAGACTGCGGGTTTTTTGTTTTTTGACGTCCAAAGTGGCGCATTGCCAGCCGGGGGTACATGGGGGTACAGTTGGGGGTATGTCCCGGGGGTATCAAAAAATGTACCCCCACCCGCCGAACTGTGACCTTAAACCTGGGTGAGGTGCCGCATGTCTGACCTGACCGATACCAAGCTTCGGACTCTCAAGACGCCAGGCAAGCATTTTGACGGTGGCGGACTGTACCTGCACTACACACGGGCAGGCGGTCGCTACTGGCGCCTGAAGTACCGCTTCGCCGGCAAAGAGAAGGTTTTGGCGCTAGGTGTATATCCCGAAGTCACCCTGAAGGAAGCGAGGGCCCGGCGTGATGAAGCTCGGAAGATCCTGAGCAATGGCGGCGATCCCAGCGCGATCAAGAAGGCGCGCAAGGTAGAGTTGAAGCACAATGCAGCGAATACCTTTGAGACAATGGCCCTGGAGTGGATTGCCCATGCTCGCGGCAAATGGTCGAAAAGCCACGAGGCCCGCACCCTTGCAAATCTGAAGGCAGACGTGTTTCCGTCGATCGGTACGCGCCCCATTTCTGATATCTCGGCCAGCGACGTCAGGGCAATTGTCAAGAAGCTGGAAGCGCGCGGCGTCGGTGAACTCGCTTCGCGAACATTGATGCGGATTCAGGCGGTCTTTCGCTATGCGGCAACCAACGAGCGTATCAAGTCGAATCCTCTGGTTGATCTTCGCCCGGGCGAGATACTGAAACCACGCAATGTCACACCGCGAGCAGCGTTACCGGAAAAGGAGCTGCCCGTTTTCCTTCAGAAGCTGGCCAAATTCGACGGTGACCCGAGCACGAAGCACGGCCTGCGCCTCTTGATGCTGACTGCCGTCCGGCCAGGCGAATTGCGTGGTGCTCTTTGGGACGAAATCGACTTGGAGCAGGCAATTTGGCGGATCCCTGCTATTCGGATGAAGATGAGGACCGAGCATGTTGTTCCCCTCTCCCGCCAGGCTTTGGAAGTGCTCGAAACGATGAAACCCTTTGCCAGCAAGAGCGGCCTGGTGTTTCCGAGCCCTTACTATCCCGGCAAGAGCCTGTCTGAGAACACCTTCAACAGCGCACTGGCGCGCATGGGATACAAGGGCATCGCGACCGCGCACGGATTCCGCTCATTGTTTTCGACAGTCGCCAATGAAGCTGGGTGGAATCCAGACGCCGTGGAACGCCAACTTGCACACATGGAACGCAACAAGGTTCGGGCGGCCTACCATCGATCAACGTACACAGACGAACGCCGGAAGCTGATGCAATGGTGGGCAGATTTAATCGATTCTCATGCCGCCGACGGAAAAGTCATTCCGATTCGCAGGAGCAAGAAAGAGCGATAGCCCGACCGCACCTTTTCATCAGTCGGAAATGGACGATTGGCATTCCTGACTGCAGTTTCACTACCGATTGAGCCCGCCTTCACCGCGCGTGTGCAAGATGCGCTTCCAATACTCCTCGCGACCGATGATTGTCTCGTCGGGTGTACGGCTTGGTCGATATTCGAGTAGCGCAAACCGAAACGACCTTCGGCAATAGTCTAGATTGGGATCAGCTGCCAACGCCCTCATTTCGACATTGCCGCCGTGACCGCTCGCAATGTAGGCACTCCACCTTGACCAAATCCCCTCGTTACCATAAGCCGATCCGACGTATCGCTTTCCGGTGGTGATGTCAGTAATGAGGTACACCCCCTTGATGCTTTCCAGGGCAGCCTTCCAATCGGGCCGACTGTTGTTAACGAGTGTTTCGAGCTCCTCGAACGAAAGGTCAATGTCTTCGTAGCCTGGAAATACCCGCCCAGAGTATGGTTCTCGCAAGATTTCCTGCACTTCAAGATTCGGGTAATGATTCTCGAAATTGACCCGCGTACTCCGGCTTCGGTACGATGAATGGAGTTTGAGCCGCCCTAAAAAACTCGCACCTTCATCCGTGAGCTCCACTTCGTAGCGGTCACTATGCCGATTTAGTACACGATAAATTCCGCCAAAGAGCCATATATCGATCTCGTGGTAAAACTGAACCAGCGAAAAAATATACGGCCGATTAAAGTCGTCTCGCGCCGGTCGGTACTCTTGCCACGTTTTCCATTCCGCCTGGTCACGCGCCCACACCTCTAAAGGTTGCTGTTCTTCGTTCCACCGTGCGAAATGGACCTTGTAATTCTGGGGAGAGGCGATTGGCCAGATGTCACGGAGAAGAATCGTCACGCGCATGAGACTCGGCTTGCTGCATACGAAAGCCGATTGCTCGCTGGCATCTCGCCAGATGCTGAGAAACTAACTGCCGAACAACGTCTTCGCGTTTTAATTTTTCAGCTTCTCGATTTCTATCGCCGCGCCGCCCAACCGGTGTGGTGGGCACTATTCGCACGCCGCGATATGACGCTGGACGAGCTCATTGACGATTCTGAATGTGTTGCTGGCCTCCAGCACATATCCACAAAGCTTGGCGCGACGAGTCGCGGCGCTAGCGTCGCTCTATACCGCTACCCCGAGCAAGAGTTTAAGTTACGCGAGGGGGACACTTGCGTGCGCACTGACACGACAGAGACGCTTGGCACCATCGGCTCTATTGATCAAGTCCAACGAACGATCGAAATCAAGATCGGAAAGAACAAAGCAATTCCCATCGCAATCTCCATCTCGGGTGGCGGGCCAATCTCTACAGACAAGATTCGAGACGCGATTTTTCGTCTCGCAGATGACCTACTTGCAGACGGTGAAAGGTATAGAGCGGTTTTCAGCTTCCTCAAGCGAGATGCTCCACGTATCAAGGGCCACCACGAAGGCAGCCATATTGTTGGCTCCTCGGATTCGTTACCGCAAATAATCAGCGCCGTAGCCAATCTCGAACATAGTTTCATGTTTATTCAAGGCCCGCCAGGCGCAGGGAAGACGCATACGGGATCTCACTTGATTGTTGAACTGATGGCACAAGGCAAACGCATCGGCGTTACGTCGAATAGCCACAAGGCCATACACAATTTGCTTCACGCGGTTGAAAAGCGTGCTCAGGAACGCAGTTTGTCGTTCAAAGGCATGTACAAGTCGTCTGCACAGAGCAAGGGCTCCGGTTTTGATGGTGTTTATATAGAGAACGCCGAAAAGAACGAGGAAATATTTGAAAGCTTAAGTGCAGGTCGGGTTCAGTTGATCGCCGGTACGGCGTGGCTTTTCAGTGACGAAGACTTCGACCAGCAATTGGACTATCTGTTCGTTGATGAAGCGGGCCAGGTGGCGACTGCAAATCTCGTGGCGATGGCGACGAGTGCGAAGAATTTCGTGTTGCTTGGCGATCAAATGCAGCTTGGACAGCCGATTCAAGGCGTTCACCCTGGCGATTCGGGCTTTTCGAGCCTTGACTTTCTGCTGGAAGGGCGCGCAACAATTGCTCCAGACAGGGGGATATTCCTTGGAACAACTTGGCGCATGCATCCGGATGTCTGTCAGTTTATTTCCGATGCGATGTACGAAAGTCGGCTGCACCCTGAAGCAAAGAACAGTAGGCAATGCCTATTGTTTCAGGCAGGCGCCCATCCAGTTTTGCAGCCAACCGGTGTGAAGTATGTCCCGGTTACTCACGAAGCGTGTTCGCAAAGCAGTGAGGAAGAGGCCGAAATGATTCGATCCATATACATGAGTCTCTTGACTCAACGCTTCCGCGACCGGAACGGTAACGCGCATGCAATGAATGCGGAAAACATTCTGGTCGTCGCGCCGTACAACATTCAAGTGAATCTGTTGCGTCGCATTCTTCCAGAAGGCGCCAGGGTTGGAACAGTCGACAAGTTCCAGGGACAAGAAGCGGAAGTCGCTATTGTTTCAATGACAACATCAAGCGGCGAGTATCTGCCACGTTTCATCGAGTTCCTATATAGCCGTAATCGTTTGAATGTGGCGCTATCCCGAGCAAGGTGTTTGGCGCTGGTGGTGATGAATCCGGCCCTGCTATCAATTCAGTGTTCGACTGTTGAGGAAATGGCATTAGTGAATTCACTTTGCTGGGTGAGAGAATACTCGGAAGCATCGAAAGGACACAGCAATGTGTCGTCAGGTCAAAACTAAAGGAATGCAATGTCAAATGAATTTGTCAAGGTCCCATTTAAGTTGGAGGCAGACGGTACAAAGACGTTTTTTCTTCCCGATTGCCGCTTAAAAAAAGGATACGAAATCGGTGCGCGTGATAAGGACAAGGAACGTGGCATTCAGAACTACTGGGAGGCGCTTGAGAAACTGTCGAGGATGAGCCAAGCGCGTTTTCGCCGGCCCAACAAGAATGGCATCCCAGGCACCGTGACCTGTAATCCCGGTGATTTTGAGATGGTCAGCAAGAAACATATTGAAGAACTTCGCGCGAAACATGGCGGCTAACTTTTCATTGTTATGGGATGAGGCGATTTTGTTGTTGGACGCCAACTTCAATTTCAAAGCGCCGTCCGCTCATTCCGACCAGTTGCGCTCATATCGTCTAACGCCTAATGGCACTGCGCTTGAGATCAGGAATGACAATGGGCGCTTGATCGTGGAATTGCCAAACGAAGTGCCCTCTCTGGCGAAACACTTGGTTGCGGGAACGCCCGAAGCGGGCGCTAAGCGGTACTGCTATGCGGTTGATGATGTGGAGGGTTTGTCAGAGGCAGTGCGCTCAATGCGCGGAGAAGTATTTGTACCGAAGCAGCGCCAAGTTACGCGAGAACCTAATTTGAAAGAAAAGCTATCAAGCATGGACACGCCACGAAATTTGATTTTGCATGGTCCTCCGGGGACTGGGAAGACATTCAAGACTGCGGCTGTCGCCGTAAGTATCTGTGATGGAAGTAGCCCAGCTTCGCGTGACGAATTAATGCGCCGATACGAAGAATTGCATCGAGAGGGGCGCATTCGCTTCGTTACCTTTCATCAGTCCTATAGTTACGAAGATTTTGTGGAAGGCTTGCGACCGGAAATCAAGGACGGCCAGATCACGTATCGCGTGCGTCCAGGCATCTTTCGAGAGGCTTGCGACGCTGCGAGGCGTAGCCGTTTAGTCAAACCAGGGCTCACGGGTAAACGGTTGAGCGATAGAGCGTTTTACAAGATGTCGCTTGGAAGAGCGGGTACGTCGGAAGGGAATGCACTATTTCAGGAGTGCATTGAGAAAGGCGTAGTTCAGCTTGGATGGGGTGAAGACATTGACTTCTCGGATTGCAAAACGCCCGAGGACATCAAGCAAACGGTAAAAAATGAGCGGCCGGACATTGTGAAGCCGGATTCGCAGGCCCAATTTGTCCGGGTCTTCAAACTCGAAGTGAAAGTGGGCGACATTATTATCGCGTCGTATGGCAACAGCGCCTTTCAAGCTGTTGGTGAGGTAATTGGCGAATATGAATTTAGAGAAACGGGTTCAGTTCATCAAACGAGACCTGTCCGATGGCTTGCCGTGTTTGAAGGAGGCAGGGCGCTCTCAGATATCTACAACCGCGACTTTGTACAGCGAGCGTTGCATAGAATTGAAAATGCCGATTTGAAGTTTGTCGCTCTACAGAAGCTGCTTGATGAGCAGGCGGGCGCGGCTACACAGTCGTTTGTACTGATCATCGACGAGATCAACCGAGCAAATATCTCCAAAGTGTTTGGCGAGCTTATTACGCTGATTGAGGATGACAAGCGCGAAGGTTCGACGAATTCGATCAAGGTCAAATTGCCGTATTCGGGAGACGAGTTGGCGGTTCCGTCTAATTTGTACTTGGTGGGTACGATGAATACGGCCGACCGATCAATTGCGCTACTCGACACGGCTCTACGGCGTCGTTTCGACTTTGA
>CAZTYC010000065.1:0-12928 GCA_964617435.1 uncultured Burkholderiales bacterium | reverse complement strand
TCCTCGACATGGAGCTCGACGGCAAGTCCGAGCAGGTGCTGCTGCGCGACGTGCAGATGCACCCGTTCAAGAAAAACGTGCTGCACGTTGATTTCCAGCGCGTCGATGCCAACAAGAAGATCCACATGAAGGTGCCGCTGCACTTCATCAATGAGGAAATCTCGCCCGGGGTGAAGCTCTCCGGCGGCATCGTCTCGCATATCGTCAATGAACTCGACATCGCCTGCCTGCCGAAGGACCTGCCGGAATTCATCACGGTGGACCTCAAGGACCTCTCCGCCGGCCACACGCTGCACCTGTCGGGCCTCAAGATGCCCGAGGGCGTGACCGCCGTCCTGCACCGCGGTGAAGACCCGTCGATCGCGACCATCATCATCCCGCGCGCCGCCGTGGCCGAAGAGGAAGCCGCGCCGGTCGTGTCCGCCGCCGATGTACCGGCTGCGAACCAAAAAGCAAAAGAGGAGGAGGCTCCCAAGAAGGACGACAAGGGCGGAAAAGACAAGAAATAACCCGCTGCTTGTTGCGATTCACACTCGCGATGCCCGCCGCCGATTTGGTTGGCGGGCATTTTTTTATGTGACATCGGGCAAAAGTAAGAACCTACTTTTGCCCGGCCTGGTCAGGGCAAATCGCAGGCGGAGCCTGACGATTTGCGGAACGTCAAACCCCTGTCTCCAAATCCGATGTCCCCCCCCATCAAAATCGTCGCCGGCCTGGGAAATCCCGGCAAGGAATACGAACTCACCCGCCACAACGCGGGATTCTGGTTCGTCGAGGCGTTGGCACGCGAGCTGGGGGCGTCGTTCAAGAAGGAATCGAAGTTCCACGGCGAGGTCGCCAAGGCGGGCGGGATATGGCTGGTCAAGCCGACGACGTACATGAACAAGTCGGGCCTCGCCGTAGGGTCGCTCGCCAAGTTCTACCAGGTCGCGCCGGCTGAAGTGCTGGTGGTCCACGATGAAATGGACCTGCCGGCGGGCGGCGCCAAGATGAAGACCGGTGGCGCGGCCGGCAACAACGGCGTCAAGGACATCGTGGCCCATCTGGGAACCCGCGACTTCTGGCGCCTGAGGATCGGCATCGGCCATCCGCGCGACCTGGCCGCAAAGTTCGGCGGCGACATGACGCGCGATGAAGTGGTCGACTATGTCTTGCATCGGCCGGACAAGGCCGACCAAAAGGCCATCGACGAATGTATCGACCGCTGCCTGCAGCTGTGGCCGCTCATCGCGAACGGCGACATGGAAGCGGCGATGATGAAATTGCACACCAAACCCGCGCCGGCGGAAAAACCGGCGAAGACGGAATCCACCAGGAAAGAACCCAAATGAAATGCGGCATCGTCGGACTTCCCAACGTCGGCAAGTCCACCACCTTCAATGCGCTGACCAAGGCGGGCATCGCGGCGGAAAACTATCCGTTCTGCACCATTGAGCCGAACGTCGGCATCGTGGAAGTTCCCGATCCGCGCCTGGCGAAGCTTGCCGCCATCGTCAAGCCGCAGAAGGTCATTCCGGCCATCGTGGAATTCGTCGACATCGCCGGCCTCGTCGCGGGCGCCTCGAAGGGCGAGGGCCTGGGCAACCAGTTCCTGGCCAACATCCGCGAGACCGACGCCATCGCGCATGTGGTGCGCTGTTTTGACGACCCCAACGTGATCCACGTCGCCGGCAAGGTGGACCCCCTGTCCGACATCGCGGTGATCGACACCGAACTGGCGCTGGCCGACATGGCCTCCGTCGAAAAGGCGCTGCACAAGACGCAGAAGACCGCGCGCTCCGGCGACAAGGAGGCGGCCAAGCTCGCCGCGATCCTGGAACCGATGATGAAGCACCTCAACAACGGCGAATCGGTGCGCAGCATGAACCTCTCGGACGACGAGCGGGCGCTCATCAAGCCGTTGTCGCTGCTGACCGCCAAGCCGGTGCTGTTCGTGGCCAACGTGATCGAGGGCGGCTTCGAGAACAATCCGTTGCTCGACAACGTGAGGGCGCATGCGGCGAAGGAAAACGCCCCGGTGGTGGCCATCTGCGCCAAGATCGAGGCCGAAATCGCCGACCTCTCCGACGAGGACAAGCAGGTGTTCCTCGCCGACATCGGCATGACCGAGCCGGGCCTCGACCGCATGATCCGCGCCGCCTACACGCTGCTCGGCCTGGAGACGTACTTCACCGCCGGCGAGAAGGAAGTGCGCGCCTGGACCATGCACAAGGGGTCCACCGCACCGCAGGCCGCGGGCGTCATCCACACCGATTTCGAAAAGGGCTTCATCCGCGCCGAGACCATCGCCTTCGACGACTACGTCACGCTGGGCGGCGAGACCAAGGCCAAGGAAGCCGGCAGGATGCGCCTGGAAGGCAAGGACTACATCGTCAAGGACGGCGACGTCATGCACTTCCGCTTCAACGTGTAACCGGCCCGCATGCCGCGCGCCCCGGCACCGAAGCCGGCGTTCTTCGAAACCGCGGCGGCGTTCCGGCGCTGGCTTGTAAAGCACGCCGCCACCCGCGGGGAACTCGTCGTCGGCTTTCACAAGGTCGGCTCCGGCGCGCCGAGCATGACGTGGCCGGAATCGGTGGACGAGGCCCTGTGCGTGGGGTGGATCGACGGCGTGCGCAAGCGCATCGATGACGCCACCTACCAGATCCGCTTCACGCCGCGGCACCCCGGATCGATCTGGAGCGCGGTCAACATCGCCAAGGCCGAACGTCTGATTGCCGAAGGCCGCATGACGGCGGCGGGCCTCGAAGCATTCGAAAGGCGCACGCCCGAAAGATCCGCCGTGTATGCCTTTGAGCAAGCGGGCGAGCTGGCTTTGTCACCCGATGCAGAGATGCGCTTCCGGCGCCACAAGCGCGCCTGGATGTTCTTTGCCAGCACGCCGCCCGGCTACCGCAAGGTGGTGATCTATTGGATCAATGGCGCCAAGCAAGAGGCCACACGCGCGCGGCGGCTGGCGCAGTTGATCGAAGCGAGTGCGGCGAAGCTGCGCCTGCGGTGAATCGCGCGGGTCTGGGCCATCCTCGAACCCCGCAGTGCATCGATGCCTGCCGATGAAAAAGAAAGTCCAGCATTGACGCGGCTCTCCAGCCATTTTCGTCTGGAACGCCGCGCCAGATCTTGGGTTTGGTGTATTCAACTGCGAAGTGCGAGTTGTGAAACGAGGTATGTTGGTAAGGGGCGACCTCGCCCTGCGCAAGGCCGGATGCCAGCGCTGCGACCGAAAGCAGGAACGTGGGAAGCCGCGACCGAATGCCGGCGGTCAGCCCACGATGGAGAACTCGCCGCCCTTCTCGACGGCGCGCTGGTAGGCGGGCCGGGCATGGATGCGCTCCAGGAAACGCGTCAGGTTTGGATACGACGCATCGAGCCCCCCGCGCGCCGCGGCCGCCTCCAGCGGAAAACTCATCTGGATGTCCGCCGCGGAAAAGGAGTTGCCGGCAAACCAACCGGTGGGCGCGAGTTCCGCCTCCATGTAGTCGAGCTGCAACTTCAACTCGGGCTCGATGAACGATTGTTTGACCGTTGACGAGACTTTCCGGACGATCGGCTTGACGAAGAAGGGCATGTCCGCGCCTTCCACCCGGTTGAACACCAGCTTCATCAGCAGGGGCGGCATGGCCGAGCCTTCCGCGAAATGCAGCCAGTAGGTGTAGCGCCGGCGCGATTCGGTGCCGGCGGGCGGAATGAGTTTTCCCGCGCCGTGCGTCTCGACCAGGTACTCGATGATCGCCCCCGATTCCGCCACCGTCACCGACCCGTCGGTGATGACTGGCGACTTGCCCAGCGGATGCACTTTGCGCAACGCGGCCGGTGCGCGCAAGGTGACCTTGTCGCGGTCATAGCGTTTCACCTCGTAGGGCACGCCCAGCTCTTCAAGCAGCCAGAGAATGCGCTGAGAGCGCGAGTTGTTCAGGTGGTGGACGGTGATCATGGGGGCTCAATCGATAGAGGGCGCGCAGCACGGGGTGCCACGCCGATCCGGCGATACCCCAAGTGCGGGCATGCACAGCGGCGCAACGTGCGACAGAATGAAGCCTGACCGACTGCCGCGCAAGCCCCTTCACGGCCGCGCCCCATGACAACCAGCAAACTCCAGCATTGGCGCGGCTTCCAGCGCATTTTGTGCCCAAACGCCTTGCGGGACGCGGGGTTTGGCATCTTGATGCTGTGCGCGCTGGGCGGTTGTGCGCTGGCGCCGCCCACGCCGCCGTCCACGCCTCAACCCATCGAAACCGATGCATTGCAACGCGCGTTGGACCGCGCCGTGGCGGAGCGCCGAACCCCGGGCGCATCGCTGTGGGTGGAACGCGCGGGCGCGAGCGTTGCGCTGCACAGCGGCCGGCGAACCTACGCGCCGGATGCGGCCCCGGTCGCCGCCGCCACCCTCTTCGACATCGCCTCCCTCACCAAAGTGGTGGTCACCGCCACGGCCGTCCAGTTGCTGATCGACGAGGAAGCGCTCTCGATGGATCGACGACTGGTGGATGTCCTTCCTGAATGCGCGGGTGGCGGGCGCGATGCGATCACGCTCACCCATCTGTTGACGCACACCTCCGGCCTGCCCGCCGGCATCCCGGCACGGCCCGCGTGGACGGGGAAGGACGAGGCGTTGCGCCGCGCCTGTGCGCACACGCCCGGCGAGGCGCCCGGCACCGCGTTCCGCTATTCGGACGTCAACTTCATCCTGCTTGGGGCCGTCGTGGAGCGCATTGCCGGCGAGCCCCTGGATACTTTTGCGGCAAGGCGCATCTTCGCGCCACTGGGCATGATGCGCACCGGCTACCGGCCGCTTCAACGATTTTCTCCCGGCGACATCGCCCCCACGCAACGCATCGCCGCAACGGACAACCCCACGCTGCACATCGACCTGGCACCCGGCGCTGAACTCGTCGGCGTCGTGCACGATCCGACCGCGCGCTTCATGGGCGGCGTGGCGGGGCATGCCGGCCTGTTCAGCACCGCCGAAGACCTCGCACGCTTCGTGCGCATGCTGCTTGCCGGGGGCGAGGTGGATGGCCGGCGTTTCCTGTCGCGCGCGGCGATCGAGCGCCTGCGCACCGCGCAATCCCCGCCCGCCATCAAGGAGCGGCGCAGCGCCGGCTGGGATGTGGATTCGCCGTTCTCGCGCCCCCGCGGCCTGCTGTTCTCGCCGGCCAGTTTCGGCCACACGGGCTTCACCGGCTGCGCCATCTGGGTCGATCCGCCTGCCAGCGCGTTCTACATCCTGCTGACCAACCGCGTCTATCCGGATGAAGGCAGCGTGATCCTTCCGCTGTATGCGGAGTTCGGCACGCTGGCGGCGCGCGCCATGGGCGTGGGGCAGCGCTGACCGGGCAGGCGATCAGCGCCCGGGCCGCGGCTGCGGCTTCATGGGCGGCGGCTCGGGATGGTCGTTCAGCCGCAGGAACTTGAAGCCCACCAGCCGGAGCGGCTCGCGCCCCTTGGGCGTCTTCGCCTCGCGCTCTGCGGCGCGCGCGATGAATTCGGCAAAGGACTCCTCGCGCACCATCGGCTCGGCCGAATGGATCATGCGCCGCTCGCCGTTGGACCCCAGCACCACGAGCCCGGTATGCGTCACCAGCGTGTCCGCGCCCTTGCTCGACACCACGTTCACAAAGTCGCCCTCCTTCAAGCGGGGAAGGACGTCCGCGATCATGGCCTTGGGCACGAACGTTTCATCCACGGTTTCCACCGCAATGTCGCGCTCGATCTTGAACTGCTTCTTCAGAAACGCGCGGCGGTCGACCTGCATCGTGTATTGCCCGGTGCGCGCGCCGGCCAGTTCGCGGGTGATGTCGCTCACCAGCCAGGCGTTGGCGCGATTCCAATCCGCCTCCTGGTAATGGTTGCGCGTGGCTACGCCGATGACGCCGTCGCGGTAGCGGATGCGCTGCAGCAGCCAGAAGAATTCCTCCCAGTTCGCCGCCATGGCCATCGCGTACGTGTGCTCGGCAAAGACCAGGCAATCGCTCTTGGTCAGGTCGAACAGCGGCTGGTTATCGTGGAGCTCGTAGGGGAATTCGCCAAGCAGGAAGATCTCGTACGGCTGCCCGATGTTCCGCCGCGCGATGGCGGCCACGCGCGCGCGCAAGTCGGGTTGCGTTTTTTGCATCTCGCCCAGATAGCGGTTGACCTCGGCCGGCTGCATCTTGAACAGCGGTTTGTCCGCCTGCGCCAGTGCGGCGCCGGCAGGCAACAGGAGCGCAAAAGCCAGGGCTTGCCAGGTCAGTCTCAAGCGAGATCCCCCGTCGATTGCTGCGGTGGTTGAGCGCCGCCCAGCGATCGTTGCATCTGCACGCTGTCGAGCCAGCGGTCAAACTTGAACCCGATGTTGCGGAACACGCCGATGGTTTCGAACCCGCACCTACGGTGCAGGTTGATCGACGCGGCATTGGCGCTGTCGCCGATGACGGCGATCATCTGCCGGAAACCGCGCGCTTCGCAGGCCGCAATCAGCGCCGTCAGCAAGGCGGTGCCGATGCCGTGGCCGGTCATCGACGGGTCCACGTAAACCGAATCCTCCACCGTATACCGGTAGCCGATGCGCGCCCGGTAGGTGCTGGCATAGGCATAGCCCACCACGCGGCCCTCGAGCTCCGCAGCAAGGTAGGGAAAGCCCTGTGCAATCACGGCGGCGCGGCGGCGGCCGAACTCTTCGATGGCGGGCGGCTCATATTCCCACGACGCCGTGCCGGTGCGGACCGATTCGGCGTAGAAGCCGGCGAACACCGGCGCATCGGCGTCGCGCGAATCGCGGATGTGGACGGGACGCATGGGTTGCGCGATGGGACGGCCCAAGCTACCTGCCGAGCACGCGCACTTCAATGCCGGAGGGCTGGGTGCCGCTGCGATACACGCGTTGCGTGACCTTGCGGAAATCCTCCGGCTTTGCCTCCGCAATGCGCATGTAGGTCTGCGGATTCAGGTCCACCAGCGGAAACCACGAGCTCTGCACCTGCACCATGATGCGGTGGCCGCGGCGGAAGGTGTGGTGCACGTCGGGCATGTGGAAGTTCAGGGCCTCGACCCTGCCCGGCACCATGGCCTCGGGCTTTTCGAAGCTCTTGCGGAACTTGGCGCGCATCGGTTCGCCGCGCAGCAGCTGCTGGTAGCCGGCCATCACGAAGGGCGCCGGGCCGGTGTCCTTGGACGGACCGGCGGACTCGGGCTTGGTTTCCGGGTATTCGGGCGGATAGACGTCGATGAGCTTCACGACGAAATCGGCGTCGGTGCCGGAGGTGGACACGAACAGTTTCGGCGTCACCGGCCCGGCGATGGTCACGTCCTCCTCGAGCGGCTCGGTCTGGTACACCAGCACGTCGGGCCGCGTGGCGGCGAAGCGCTGGTCGCCCACCATGTATTCGGCGGGCACGCCGGTGGCGATGGCATTGATATACGGCACCGGCTTGGCCGGATCGCTCACGTATTCGTCGTACCCGCTTTGTCCGCCGGGCGCGCTCCACGCGAGCCGGCCCTGGTCGTGGAAATAGATCGTGCGCTTCACCGCCGCCACCGGCGGCCACACGTCGTATTGACGCCAGACGTTGGTGCCGGTCTCGAAAGCATGCACGTCCGCCGCCTTGGTCTCGGCCTTGTCCTTGGCGTCCTTCAGGTGGCGTTCGAAAAACGGCAGCAGGATGTTCTTGCGGTAATGCTCGGCGGTTTTGAACCCGAAGGTCACATGGCCCAGCCGCTCGCCATCGGCGCGCAGCCAGCGGCCGTGCGCCCAGGGCCCCATGACCAGGGTGTTCACCGTGCCGGGATTGAACTGCTTCATCGAGTGATAGGTGGTCAGCGGCCCCTGCGGGTCTTCGCCGTCGAACCAGCCGCCGACGGTCAGCACCGCGGCCTTCACGTTCTTCAGTTGCGCCGCGATGTTGCGCGACTTCCAGAAATCGTCATAGGTGTCGTGCTTCAGGAGATCGACGAACAGGCCGCGGCTGGCGGGCGGCAACGTGGCCGCGATGGAAGACAGCGACTTGTGCTTGAGGAAAAACTCGTAGGCGTCCGGCGTGCCGTACTCGGGAACATCGGCCTTCTTGTCCTTCTGGGTCGGCTTGTCGTGTTGCTGGAAGTTGCGGTAGAAGTCGTAGTTGGCCGACAGCATCAGCGCGCCGTTGTGGTACGTGTCGTCGTTCATATAAAGGTCGGTCACCGGCGCCTGCGGCGAGGCCGCCTTGATGGCCGGGTGGCCGTCGATGATGCTGGCCGAAACGAAGAATCCGTCGTAGGAATTCCCGTACAGCCCGACCCTGCCGTTGTGGTTGGGCACGTTCTTGAGCAGCCATTCGACGGTGTCGTACATGTCGGTGCTCTCATCGACCTCGCCGGCCTTTTTGTGGGGCTTGTGCGGGCTCATTTCGACGAATTTGCCCTCGGACAGGTAGCGGCCGCGCACATCCTGCAACACGAAGATGTAGCCGGCCTTGGGGAAGTCACTGGAAGGGCCGAGGCGCGCGGGATAGAAGTCCACGCCGTAGGGCGCCACGTCGTAGGGCGTGCGCTGCACAAGGAACGGATACGGCTTGCTGGTGTCCTTCGGCACGTAGACCGCGGTGAACAGCTTCGCGCCATCGCGCATCGGGATGCGGTATTCGTACTTGGTGTAGTTCTCCTTGATGCTGTACTCGGACGCGGCAGGCGCCTGCGCGGGCACGGGTCCGGCAGCGCCGAATGCAAATGCGAGAACAAGGAGCGGGGCCAACAATCGATAGGTCGGGGACTTCATCGGGGGACGTCGCTTTCGCCAAGGTCGTAAAAGAGTCCCGCCATTATCCCCAAGGCTTCGCGGGCGATGTGTGACAGTAGGTGTTCGTTGGGCGCGTGCTGGGAGCAGGCCGCGTAGGAGTGGGGAACCCAGAGGGTTGGCAACCCAAGGATTTCTGAAAACACATCGTTGGGCAGCGAACCGCCCAGGTTGGGCAGGAGCGCCGGTTTTTTTCCCGTGGTGCGCTCGAGGCTCGCCACCGCCCAGCGCACCCAGGGGGTGTCGGGATCGAGGCGGGTGGCGGCCATCGCCTCCTCGCCGGTCTCTTCGACGCGCACGTCGGCGAAGCCTTCACGCTGGAGGTGCCGCCGCAGCGCCGGCACGATCTCGTTCATGTCGATGCCGACCACGAAGCGCAACTGGCAGCGCGCCCAAGCTTTCCTGGCGATGGCATTGACCGGTTGCGCCGGATTGCCGACCTTCATCGCCAGCACGGCGAAGCTGGTCCAGCCGAACACGCGCTCAGCCGGTGTCAGCCCCGGCTCGCCCCAGTCGGTGTCGATCGCGGGGCCGCTGTAGTTGTCACCCCGGCCGCCGCCCGGTTCGCAATCGGCCAGCGCGCGCTTCACCGACTCGGGAATCGGCGCCGGCCGCCACTCCGGCACGCGGATGGCGCCGCGCGCATCGGTGATCGTGGCGAGTGCCTGCGCCAGGCGGATGCCCGGGTCGGCGATGAGGCCGCCCCAGTTGCCGGAATGGTGCGCGCCGGAACGCAACTCGAGCACCAAGTCGAAGTTTTTCACGCCGCGCGCGCCGAGGAAGATCGTCGGCCGGTCGGGATGCAGGCGCGGCCCGTCGGAGGCGATGAACACGTCGGCCTTCAACGCGTCGCGCTCGGCGCGGCACACGTCCGCGAGGCCCGGCGAGCCGACCTCCTCGCCGACCTCGATCAGGAACTTGGCGTTGAACCCCAGCCGCCCGCGCGCCGCCAGCACGGCGGAGAGTGCGGCGAAGTTGATGCTGTGCTGGCCCTTGTTGTCGGCGGTGCCGCGGCCGTAGAGCCGGTCGCCCTCTTCGGTCAGCGTCCAGGGCGACAGGCCCTCGCGCCACTCGGGCTCGAGGCCGCGAATGACATCGCCGTGGCCGTAGGACAGCACCGTGGGCCGCGCCGGGTCTTCGATCCGTTCGGCGATCAGGAAGGGCGGCAAGCCCCCCGCACCGTCGACGATGCGCGACGTGAAGCCCATTGCGCCCAGCGTGCCGGCGACCTCATCGGCGAGGTAGGAGCGCAGCGTTTCGGCCCGTGCCGGGTTCTGGCTCTCGGTTGGCATGGCCACGCGCCGCGCCAGGTCGGCGTGGAAGGCGCGCGAATCGAAGTGGTGGTGGGTGGCGGCGACCACCGCTTCTCGGGAGGCAGGACTCACAGTTCGGCCAGCAATCGTTCGATCGCCTCGCCCGCTTGCCGCACGTAATCGCCGGCAAACAGGTTGGCGTGGTTGAGGAGGTGGTAAAGATTGTAGAGGTGTTTGCGCACGGCGTAGCCGGTGTCGAGCGGCCAGGCGTTGCGGTACTCGGTGTAGAAGGTGCGCGGAAAGCCGCCGAACAGCTCGCTCATCGCGAGGTCGGCCTCACGGTCGCCGCGATACACCGCCGGATCGAAAATCACCGGCGTGCCCCGATCATCGCGCGCCGCGTTGCCGCCCCACAGGTCGCCGTGCAGCAGCGAGGCCACCGGCGCGTAATCGCGGAACAGCGCGGGTAAATCGGCCACCAGGCGCTCGCCGCGGTCGATCAGGCGCGTGGGATAGCGGTTCTTCGCGGCCAGGTTCAACTGGAACAGCAAGCGCTGGTGCTGGAAAAACCGCACCCAGTCCTTGTCCGGTGTGTTGACCTGCGGCGTGGCGCCGATGAAGTTGTTGCGCGGCCAGCCGAAGCCAACTTGCGACTGGCCGGTGTTTCGGTGCAGGCTGGCGAGCGCGGCGCCAGCGCGCGCGCCGGACGCGTCATCCAGGGGAGACAGGTCGATCCATTCCAAGGCCAGCCAGGCGTGGTCGTCGTGCGCCTCACGCGCGAGGATCGCGGGAATCCGGAATCCGGCCCCGGCGTTTTGTAGCGCCTGGAGCCCATCGGCCTCCGCCTCGAAAGCCGGCGCGCATGCCGCGCCACCGATTTTGAGAAAGGCCGCCGACGGTGTGCCGGTACGCGCGTTGTCGAACCGCTGCGAGGTCCATCGATCGCCAGCTGTCGCGTGAACGGACGAACTGGGTCGGAACGGCCGGCCCGTGTTCGCGGCGATGCCGCGCGCGATGGTCTCGGCCAGGGGTGAGGCCGTGCTCACGCGCCGGCCAGGCGCGCGAAACCGGACTCGAGGTCGGCGAGCAGGTCGGCCGGATCTTCGAGACCTATTTGGAACCGAACCAACGGCCCCGCCGGCAGCGGTGCCACGCTGCGCTCGAGGTGCGCCTGGATGACCAGGCTCTCGTAGCCGCCCCAGGAATAGCCGAGCTTGAAATGCGTGTAGCCGTCGAGCATGGCGGCGAGACGCTCGCGCGACACCGGTTTCAATTCCACGCCGAACAAGCCGCCCGCCCCGCTGAAATCGCGTTTCCAGAGCGCGTGGCCGGGATCGCCGGGCAAGGCGGGGTAAAGCACGCGCGCCACTTCGGGCCGCGATTGCAGCCACTGTGCAATCGCGAGCGCGCTTTGCTGATGGCGTTGCAGCCGCACCCCGAGCGTACGCATGCCGCGCAAGGCGAGGAAGCAGTCATCCGGGGAGGCGCGCTGGCCCAGGTCGTAGGCCACCGATTTCAACTGCGGCCATGCGGCCTCATTGGCGACGACCAGTCCGATCAGGACGTCCGAGTGCCCGCCGTAGTACTTGGTGGCCGGTTGCACCACCAGGTCGGCGCCGTGCGCAAACGCATTGAAGAAGTAGCCCGTGGCCCAGGCGTTGTCGACGATCACCTTGGCGCCCTTCGCATGCGCTGCCGTCGCCAGGGCCGGCAGGTCCTGCACCTCGAACGTGTGGGAGCCCGGGCTTTCGCAGTAGACGACGGTGGTGTTCGGCTGCATGAGTTCCGCGATGCGCCCGCCGACGAGCGGATCGTAAAACGTCGCGCTCACGCCGAAACGCCGCAGGAAACCGCCGGCCAGCTGACGGGTCGGGTGGTAGACGCTGTCGGGCAGCAGCACGTGATCGCCGGCCTTGACGCACGCGAGGAGCGCCGCGGCAACCGCGGCAAGGCCGCTCGGAAACGTCAGCGCGCGGTAACCGCCTTCCAGCGTGGCGACCGCCTGCTCGAGCGCCAGGACCTGCGGCAGGTTGAACAGGCCATAGGTGGAGACGGGCTCATCGGCATCGAGTTGCCGCTGCAACGCATGTTGCTGCTCGACCGATTCAAACAGCACGGTCGAGGCGCGGTGCAGGGGGACGTTGACCGTTTGCGGCGCGTTGCCGGTGTCGCGCCCCAGGTGGGCCAGCAGCGTGTCCTTCTTCATGAGTTGCGGTCAGCCAAACAGCTTCTCCATCTCGCGCCGCACCCGGACCGGCTCGCTCTTGGCGTCGAACGCCACGTCGTCCCAGGTCACGGGCTTGCCGGCGGCGACATCGCGCTTCAGTTTCCACTTGTGCGCGAGGCCGATGGGCAACGCGCCGGCCTTGAGCGAATCGCGCGCGCTCATGAGCTTGCCGTACACGGTATAGCCGCCCTCGCCATCGAGCGTCTCGCCGGCCTTGAGGGCGCGCTTGGCCGTCGCCACGCAATCGCCGTTCCAGCCCATCGGCGCCCCGGTGGGTTCTTCGCGCAGCGCGGCGCTGGCCACGCTGATGCCCAACTCCAGGCCGATCAGGTGGTACGGCTTGTACATGGCGGTGTATTCGCCGGTGTCGTCGGTGAGCAGGCCGTATTCCTTGAAGCACTTCTGCACATAGCCGCTGCCCGCCGCGAAGGTGATGTACACGCCCCAGCGCAGGTCGCGGAACACGGGCCGGCCGTCGCGCTCCACCGAGGACACGACTTCCACCTGGCCTCGATGCTGCAAGAGGCCGCCATCCGCCCTGGGTTTCAACAATCGTGGCAGGTCGTCCACGCCGCAGGGCGGAAACTGCAGGCCGTGCGACGCCGGTTGCAGCCCGGTGGCGTTGGCCACGGCGGCCATTTCGATCGCGCTCTTGGTGCCGTCGAGGAAGGAGTTGAACATCTGCGCGTTGAAGTCGCC
>CAZTYC010000064.1:0-13549 GCA_964617435.1 uncultured Burkholderiales bacterium | reverse complement strand
CTTCCAGGCGCGCCTGGGCCGCCTTGGACTCCCCCATGCCACCTTCCACGGCCTGGCGCACCGTCTCGTTCGGGTCGAGTTGCGGTTCCTGCGGCAGGTAGCCGATCTTCAGGCCGGCCATGGGAATGGCTTCGCCCTCGAATTCCTTGTCGACCCCGGCCATGATCTTGAGCAGCGTGGACTTGCCGGAGCCATTCAGCCCCAGCACGCCGATCTTGGCGCCGGGGAAGAAGGACAGCGAGATGTCCTTGAGGATCTGGCGCTTGGGCGGAATGATCTTGCCCACGCGGTTCATCGTGTAAACGTACTGAGCCATGGATGTCTTGCGAAAGAAATTGAACTGCGGTGGAATGCCCGTGCTGCTGGCCTGCGGGCAAAGAGTGTCATTTTACGCGATCAGGACCCGTATTCCCGGCTTTACCTGTGATCCATCCCATCGCGTACGCGTCTCGCGGAACGGGAGCCAAACGGCAGTCGGGCACCCATTTCCCACCCGTACGGGTGGGGACATCCGCGCCGGACCTGCCTATGCTGGAGGCATTCCCAATCCGCCTCCCGCCATGGTTGACCACGCCTCAGCGATCGACTTTTCGATCCCCTACAACGTCCATTACGATTTCGACCCGAATCTGCGGGAAACCCCGCACGACCGTTCGGCGATGGAGCGGGGCGTGGCGTGGCTGGCGCGGCAGGTGCAGAACGTCGGCAACGACCTCCATGCGACCGCGAGGCTCAAGGGCATGCACGGGGTCTATTCGCGCATCCTCGGGCTGCTGGACGAGGCGGAGGAATCGCTTCGGCATGCGGTCGAGTTGTCGCAGACCATCGCCGACGTGCGGCTGGTGTACATCAATGAGTTGCGGCTCGCGCATGTCCACCAATGGCGCGGGCAGTTCGAATTGTCCACGCCGATGTTCGAGGAACTTCTGTCACGCGCGGAAAAAGACCGCCACCTGGGCCTTTTGCTCGATTTCGCCATGCAGCACGCGGGCAAGAACGCCTTTGACCAGGCCAAGTATGCCGAGGCGCTCAGCCACTTTGCCGGCGCGTTGTCCTTGCGGCGACTGAAGAACGACGCGCGCCTGTTGCATTCGACGGAAACCGCCATCGCCGTCACCCGCGAACGCATTGCCTCCCAGGCGGCGGCGCACGCCAACGAACCGCCATTGACCAGCCGGGCCGCGTGATAGATTGGGCCCTCTCCGGGAGGCCCGATGTCCAATCGTACGCTCACGCTCTACGACACGCTGTACCGCTACCTGCTCAGCCACGGCCTGCGCGAGCACCCCGTGCAGGCGAAGTTGCGGGAGGCGACGCGCGACCATCCGCGCGCGACGATGCAGATTTCACCCGAGCAAGGCCAGTTCATGGCGCTGCTGGTGCAACTGCTGGGCGCGTCGCGCACCATCGAGGTGGGCGTGTTCACCGGATACAGCGCGCTGTCCGTGGCGCTGGCCCTGCCGGAAGGCGGCCGCATCCTGGCCTGCGATGTCAGCGAAGAATTCACCGCGATCGGCAAGCCGTTCTGGCGCGAGGCCGGGGTTGAGGCCAGGATCGACCTGCGCATCGGTCGGGCGCTCGAGACCCTCGACCGCTGCATCCGGGACGGCCAGTCCGGCCGGTTTGATTTTGCGTTCATCGACGCCGACAAGCCCAACTACGATGGCTATTACGAGCGTTGCCTGGCGCTGGTACGCGCAGGCGGCCTCATCGCCATCGACAACACGCTCTGGAGCGGGCGGGTGGCGGACGACGCGTCCCGCCATGACGCGGAGACCGCCGCCCTCCACGCACTGAACCTGAAGTTGCGGGACGATGCGCGAATCACGCTCTCGATGCTGCCGATCGGCGATGGCCTGACCCTCGCACTCAAGCGCTGACTGCCCGGAAGTTACAATCCGGCACACTCTCGCGCAGCGGACCAAACTCCAGCACCGGCGCGGCTTTCGAGGCGGTTTCGCCCCGTGCGGCGCGCCGGTCAAGGGTTTTCGCCCACCGGGCGCCTCGTCTTCCATGCCGGTGCGGCGTAAAATGCGCGCACTCATTTTTTACCGGAATCTGCCATGAACGCGCCGCTCGCACCGCAACTGCTCGCCAACCCGCTTCTTGAAGCCTGGTCCGCGCCGTTCGGGCTGCCGCCCTTCGAGCGCATCGAGGCCTCGCACTTTGGCCCCGCATTCGAAGTCGCCATGGCCGAGCACCGCGCGCAGATCGACGCCATCGCAGGTGCCGCGGACGCGCCGGGTTTCGCCAACACGCTGGTCGCGTTCGACCAATCCGGAAAGCTGCTCACGCGCGTGAGCCTGCTGTTCGACAACCTGTGCTCATCCGAGACCTCGCCCGACTTGCAGGCGGCGGAGCGCGACATGGCGCAACCGCTTGCCGCGCACTACAACGCCATCTACCTGAATGCGGCGTTGTTTGCGCGCATCAGTTCGGTGCATGCGGGGCGCCACAGCCTCGGCCTCAACGCCGAACAACTGCGCCTGGTCGAGCGCGTGTACCTCGACTTTGTCCGCGCCGGCGCCGAACTTTCCGGCCCGGCCCGCACCCGCTATGCCGAGATCACCGAGAAACTCGCCGAGCTCACCACGCTGTTCTCGCAGAATGTGCTGGCGGACGAGTCCGGCTTCCAACTGGTGCTGCGCGATGCGGCGGAACTGGCCGGCCTGCCCGCGTTTGTGGTCGATGCCGCGAAGGCCGCGGCCGTCGAGCGCGGCATCGAGAACGCGCACGTCATCACGCTGTCGCGCTCGCTGGTGGTGCCGTTCCTGACCTTTTCCACCCGACGCGACCTGCGCGAAAAAGCCTACCGCGCCTGGACCTCGCGCGGCGAGGGACTCGTCAGCCCGGACAAGCACAACGGCCCGCTGATCCGCGACATCATGGCGCTGCGCCAGGAGCAGGCCAGCCTGCTCGGCTACGCAAGCTACGCCGATTACGCCACCGATGACACGATGGCTGGGTCACCGGCCGCGGTGCGCGCGCTGCTCGACCAGGTCTGGGAACCGGCCAAGGCACGCATGGCGGAAGAACGCGCGGCCCTGCAGGCCATCGCCGACCGCGAGGCGCCGGGCACGGTCATCGAGGCCTGGGACTGGCGCTTTTACGCGGAAAAAGTGCGCCACTCGCAATACGCGCTCGACAATGCGGAATTGAAGCCCTACTTTTCGCTCGAACGCATGACCGAGGCTGCGTTCGACTGCGCCTCACGCCTGTTCGGGCTCACGTTCAAGGCGCGGCCGGACCTGCGCGCCTACCATCCGGACGTCAAGGTGTACGAAGTCCACGCGGAAGGGAAACTGAAGGCGGTGTTCCTGCACGACAATTTCGCGCGCCCCACGAAGCGCAGCGGGGCATGGATGAGCATCCTGCGCTCGCAATCGAACGTGGACGGCGCGGTGGTGCCCATCGTGCTCAACAACAACAACTTTGCAAAGGGCAATCCCACCCTGCTCTCGTTCGACGACGTGCGCACGCTGTTCCACGAATTCGGCCACGGCCTGCACGGCATGCTCTCGAACGTGCATTACGAGCGGCTGGCCGGCACCAGCGTGCTGCGCGATTTCGTCGAGCTGCCCTCGCAGATCTATGAGCACTGGGCCGAGGAGCCCGAGGTGCTGCGGAAACACGCCCGCCACGTCGACACCGGCGAGCCCATCCCGGCCGCGCTGATCGAGCGCCTGCAGGCCGCGGCGAAGTTCAACCAGGGGATGGAGACTGTCGAGTACACCGCGTGCACCCTGGTCGACCTGGCGCTGCACCAGCGCACCGACTTCGCCACCCTCGACATCGACGCCTTCGAGCGCGAGGAGCTCGCGCGCATCGGCATGCCGAAGGACGTGCAAATGCGCCACCGCCTGCCGCACTTCCTCCACCTGTTTGCAGGATCCTCCTACGCCTCCGGCTATTACGTGTATCTGTGGGCGGAGGTGCTCGATGCGGACGGCTTTGAAGCGTTCAAGGAAGCCGGCAGCGCGTTCGATCCGGCCACCGCTAAACGCCTGCACGATTGCATCTACTCCGTGGGCAACAGTGTCGAGCCGGGCGCCACGTTCCGCGCCTTCCGCGGCCGCGACCCGCGGGTCGAGCCGATGCTCAAGCAGCGCGGCCTGGTCTAGGCATCAAACTCCAGATCCGGCGCGGCGTTCGGTCCATTTTTGGCTGGAACGCCGCGCCAGGCAAGGAGTTTGCAGGGCGGGTTAAGGGGCCAGGTTTCTGGCGCGAGCGCAGCATGCCGGCCACCCGCTCACGACCCCGGGGCCACCGTCACGTCCACGTCTTGACTCAACAAGCCGTCAGGAAGAACCGGCTGCCGGCCTGACTGAACCAGCGGCAACCCGTGCCGGACAGCACGACCCGGTGCGGGCTGCCCTGGGCATTCGAGAAGACGCGCAACTCGCCGACGCGGTTGCCCTGCCCCAACGGATTGAATGCGACGTTGATGCTGCAGGTCGCCAGTGAGCCCAGGATTCCGCCGCAATTGTTCATTTGGCTGAAGTCGCCGACGGTCGTGATGCCGGAGATCGTCATCGCCAGCCCGCCGTCATTCTTGAAACTCACCAGTTGCGTGGGAGAGGCGCCGCCAAAGATGGTGTTGCCGAATCCCACCGCCGTCGCGCCGAGGACCGCGATCGGGCGCTGCGCAAGCACGCCGATGCCGGCCAGGGCCACGCGGTTGGCCGTCGAGGCGTTTTGCGCATTGCTGGCCACATCGAGGAAGGCCGCCTTCGCGCCCGTCGATGTCGGGGCGAAACCGATCATCACATCGCAGGACGCGCCGGCAGCCACCGTCGCGCACGCGCCAGACACGCTGAACTGACCGGCATCCGCGCCGGACAGGGCGATCCTGCTGATCGTGAGCGGCGCGGTCCCCGTGTTGGCGAGGTTGACCGGCCGCGGGGTGCTGGCCGTGTTGACGACCTGGTCGCCGAAATCGAGCAGCGGATTCACGGCAAGCACCGCCACCGGCACCGGACTGCCGATGCACACGACATTCACGATCGACGGGCTGCCGGCTGCATTGTGCGCAATGCTGATCTGGCCCGTGAACGTGCCCGCCGCCACCGGCGTGCAGGCCACGGCAATCTGGCAGGTGCCCGACGGCGCGACGCTCGTCCCGCAGTTCGCGGGCGTGACGCTGGCCGGGGTCACCCGCGCAATGCCGGCGCCGGTCACGGAAATGGCACTGAAGACCAGATTGGCAAAACCAGTGTTGGTGACGGTCACACCCTGTGGCGTGGACAGCGTGTTGACCACGGTGGGACCAAGCGACAGGCCCGTGGCGCTCAGGGCGATGGCCGGGGCCGGGGCTGCCGTACCCGTGCCGGTCAACAGGATGGTGTGCGGGCTGGTCGGCGCATTGCTGGTGATGACGATGCTGCCGGTGAGCGGCGCAACGGTCAGCGGCGTGAAGGTCACGATGATGCTGCACGCGGGTGCGGTGGGCGCAATCGGCGGGGTACTGATCGGGCAGTTCGTGGTGAATGCGAAATCCCCGGTCACGTTGATGCTGCTGATGACGAGATTGCCGGTGCCGCCATTGGTGAGCGTGACGGTCTGCGACGGGCTGGTGGTGTTGACGGTGCGCAACCCGAACCCGAGCGACGCATTGGACAAGACCACCGTCGGGATCGCCGCCGCAACCGCGAGCGTGGCGGTGCTGGTGTTGGCGTTGTTGCCGCGGTTGGTGATCAGGTTTCCGGGGGCCGCGGTGACGGTGAACATGCCCGCCGCCGTGGATTGCGCCTGGACGGTGACCGTGCAACTGGCCAAGGCGGGGATGATCCCGGCCATGCCAAAGTCCACCGATCCGGTGGAGATGAACGCCCCGAGGCCGCAACTGTCGGTCAGGCTGGTCAGGGTCAGTCCGCTGACGGCCACGGAACTTCCCAGCGAGATGGATGCGGGGAGCGAGAATGAATTGGTGAGCGTGAAGGTCAGGGTCGAATTGACGCCGGCGACGACGCTGGCGGGCGCAAACGCCACGGTCAGGGTGGGCGCAGGCGGCGCAAGGCCGATGACGGTCAAGGCCACGGAAGCGGGTGTGGCCGCATTGGCCGGGCTCGTGCCCACGTACACGGTATCGGTGAGCGATCCGGTTGCCGTGGGCGTGGCGGTGATGTCAAAGGTGCATGAACCGGCCGGTGCGAGCATGGGCGACATCAGGCACTGGCTGGTCGGCAGCACATTGAAACCCGCGCCCCCGCCGGTAAAACTGATGTTCGACAGCGACAGGACGATGCTCGAGGTGTTGGTGAACGTGACTTGTTGCGAAGCGCTGGTGATGCCGACGGCCAGCGACCCGAAGTCCAGGGATCCCGGCGAGTAGGTCGCGGCGGGCAGTATCCCGGTGCCGGTCAGGGTGATGGCGTGCGGGCTGCCCGCCGCATCGCTGGTGAGAGTGAGCAACGCGTTGCGCACGCCCTGGCCGAGCGGGCTGAACCCGATCGGGATCACGCAGGTGGACAGCGGCGGGATCGGCATGGGGCACGGCGTGGCGCTGACGCTGTAATCGGACGGGCTCGCGCCGGTCAGGCTGGCGGACGAGATGTTGAGATTGGCGGTGCCCAGGTTCGTGATGGTCAACGACTGGGGCGTGGCGGTGGTCGTCACCAGCACGTTGCCAAAATCGAATGAGGTTGCGCTGGGACTGAAGATTGGCGTGAGCGCCGCAATCGCGACGGTCACCGCCTGGGACGCATTGGGCGCCACGCCGTTCGATGCCTGGACTGTGAAGGAATACGATCCCGAAGCCAACGGTGTTCCGGACAGCACCCCATTGGCCGAATTGAGCGTCAAGCCCGGCGGAATCGCACCGCTGATGACAGACCAGGCGATGGGCACCGTGCCGGTGGATGCAAATGTATGGGTGTAGACCGACCCGACAGTCCCTCCTGGCGGCATCGCGCTGGTGATCGACGGCGCCACCAGCGGCCCATACACGCGCGCGATGAAGATGCCGGAGGAAAACGGCGCAGTTCCGACCGGGATGGCCGTGATCACCGTGTTGGTACCGGTATCGATGACGGAGACATTGTTGGCGCCGCTGCTGGCCACGAAGGCGCGCGCCCCGCTGGGTTCGAAGGAAATGCCGTGCGGCGACGTGCCCACGGGAATGGTGGCCAGCAGGGCGCCACTGGTCGAATCGAGGACCGTGACGGTGCTGGAGTTCTGGTTTGCCGCATAGATGCGCGTGCCCGCGATGTTGACCGACAGCACCTGGGTGTCGTTATTCGTGGCGGTTCCCGACGAAAAACTGCCGACCGTCGTGTTGGTGGCGGTATCGATGACGAAAATGGTGTTGCTGCTCGCGGCGGGGCGGACCACAAACACGCGCGAGCCATCCGGGTGGACCGCCAGGCCGGTGGCAACGCCGCCGATCGGCACCGTCGCGATCACCGTATTGGTGCTGGTGTCGATCACCGAGACATTCTGCGAATTCTGGTTGCCCACATACACGCGCGTCCCTGCCGGATGGACGGCGATACTGGTCGGCGCCATGCCGACCGGAATGGTAGCCGTCACGGTATTGGTGGCGGTATTGATGACCGACACGCTGTTGGCGCCGAAGTTGGCCACGTACGCGGCGGTCCCCGCAGGATTGACGGCGACCGAGAACGGCGTGGTACCCACGGCGATGGTAGAAACCACGGTATTGGTTGCGGAATCGATGACCGACACCGTGTTGCCGCCGCCGTTCGTGACATAGGCGCGGGTTCCCGCCGAATTGACACCCACGCCATTCGGGTTGGCCCCGACCGGGACGGTGGCCACCACCGTGTTGGTGGCGACATCGATGACCGACACGTTTCCGCTTGAATTGTTGGCCACATAGGCAAATGGCGCGGCAGCCGCATGCGGCTGCCACCAAACCACGGCCAACGCGAAAAATCCGGCAAAGATCCGCTTCATTGCTTCCCCCATCCGCTTCTCATCGAAAAGATTCTGACTGGCGCCACGGCCGATTCCGGGCAACGCAAACCAACGCATCCGTCCGGGAACCAGGACAAGGGGAAGGTCGACGCGCATCATCGCCAATCAATCTCCGCAAACCCATCGCGCCACAACCCGTCTTCCAGCCGCTCGAATGAGAGGAAAACTTTACTCTCGTTTGCTGACCTGATTTGTCCAGATTACCCTGCTTGAGGCCCAAAGTGAAGGAGATGGTCCCAGCATCCCGCAATTGGGGGGATTAACGGCGGGGGCGCAGCCGGTAACATGCGTGGCATGACCCGGGTCCTGATTGTCGAAGACGACGCGCAAATGCGCGCGCGCTATGCGCAAATGCTGGCGCAGGACCCGTCGTTCGAAGTCGCCGCCAGCGTGGGTACTGCTGCGGAGGGCATAGCGATGGCCGACCAATGCAAGCCCGACGTCCTGTTGATCGACCTCGGCCTACCCGACCTGAGCGGCATCGAGGTGATCCGCCACGCATCCCAGAATGTGCCCAAATGTGAATGCATGGTGGTCACGGTATTCGGGGACGAAGAGCATGTGCTGGCATCCATCGAAGCGGGCGCGGCCGGATACCTGCTCAAGGACGCCTCCACCGAAGCCTTCCTCGACGGCATCCGCGAACTCATCAATGGCGGCAGCCCGATCAGCCCCATCATCGCGCGCCGGCTGTTGAAGCGGTTCCAGGCGGAGAATGCCGCGCCGCAAGCCGACGACGCCGAGACCGGCGGCGCGGCCGGGATTGCATTGTCTGCGCGCGAAAAGGAGATCCTGCTGCTGGCCTCGAAGGGATTCAATTACCCCGAGATGGGTAAACTCATGGGCATCTCGCCCCACACGGTCACCAGCCATGTCAAGAAGATTTACCGCAAGCTCGCGGTGCACTCGCGGGGTGAGGCCGTGTTCGAGGCCAACCGCATGGGGCTCATTCGCATGCTCTAGGGGGTGCGGATCCCGCGCGCCATGAGACGATTTGCCGGCGCCTTGATGCTTGGCGCGATGCTGGCCTGCGCAGGCCTCGGCGCGCAGGCGGTCCAGGAGACTTCGACGCCTGAACCCCTGGTGATCGGCAGGGCGGAATTCATCCAGACCGGCGAACGCCGGTACCCTCCGCCGCAGTCCGCCTGGCAATCCGTGGCCCTGCCGGACAGTTGGAACCGGCAAAACCGGCCGCGCGGGGAAATCGGCTGGTACCGCATCCGCTTCAGGCTCGACACGCTGCCGCGCACCCCGCAGGCGATCTACATCCCGCGCGTGACCAACAATGTGGCGGTGCACGTCAACGACGTCTTCATCGGCACCAGCGGAAACATCGACGAGCGCGAGATGAGCTGGAACCTCGCGCAGATCTTCAGCCTGCCTCCGAGCCTGCTCAAATCCGGGGAGAACGAACTGCTGGTACGGCTGCACCCCGACGGCATGCCGCGCGCGGGGCTGTCGGAAATCCACCTTGGGGACGAGGCGCAGGTGCGGCCGATCTATGAACGCCGCGTCTTCTGGCAATCGACGGCGCCGATGTTCATTTCCGGCCTGCTGAGCCTCACGGCCCTGCTGTCGCTGTCCATGTGGCTGTCGCGCCGCAAGGAAACGCTGTTCGGCTTCTTCCTGCTGCAGTGCCTCGCCACCAAGGCGCGCATTTGGCACACGTTCACGCGGAGTCCGGAATCCCTGGCCTGGCTGGTCGCCGCCCCATCGCTGACGTGGATGATGGCCATGCAGACGTCCTTCGCGCTGCGGTTTTGCGAACAACAGGCGCCACGTTTCGAAAAATTCATGTGGATCTACGCGGCAGTGGCGACCGTGATCCTGATCGCCGCCCCCAGCGGTCCGGTCATCCTCGCGAGTTTCACGGCCAATGCGGTGGTCGCCCTGGCCATGATGGCCGTCCTCGGCCGAGCGCTCACGCGCAAGCCGAACCTCGAGAACCTGAGCCTGCTGGCAGCCATCTATATCAACTTCGGCCTCGCCATCCACGACCTGCTCAACTACCGCGAGCTGCTCGGATTCACGTCCATCTATTTGCTGCCACTGGGCGCCCCGCTGCTGCTGTTTGCCGTGGCCGTGCTCCTGATCCGCCGCTTCACGCACGTCATGGAGCAGCACGAAAAGCTGAACGCGGAACTCGCGCAGCGCGTCGCGTCGCGCGAGCAGGAACTGACGGTCTCATATGAGCGCCTCCGGATCCTCGACCAGCAGCGCACCACCGCCGAGGAGCGCCAGCGCCTGATGCGCGACATGCACGACGGCCTCGGCTCGCATCTCATGTCCACCCTGGCGCTGGCCAAGATGGGCAAGCTGACCAACCAGCAGATGCAGGATGTGCTGACCGATTGCATCGATGAACTGAAGATCACCATCGACTCCCTCGAGCCGGTGGAGTCGGATTTGCTCGTGGTGCTGGGCAACCTGCGCTACCGGATCGAGCCGCGCCTCAATGCGGCCGGCATTGAGCTGGAGTGGGCCGTGTCGGACCTGCCGCCCCTGGCCTGGCTGGACGCGGAGAATGTCCGGAACGTATTGCGCATCGTCCAGGAGGCCTTCACCAACACCTTGAAACACGCGGCGGCCACGCGCATCACGCTCTCAACCGCGATGGATGTTGCGAACGCGCGCATCGTGGTGCGCGTGACCGACAACGGCCACGGGCTGGCGCCGTCCAATGGCAAGGGCGGCAATGGCGCGAGCCCAACCGCCGGGCGCGGCCTGGAGAACATGAAGATCCGCGCCGCCAAGCTCAATGGCCTGGTGGAGGTGATGCCGATGGTGGGCGGCGGCACCTGCATGAACCTTTACCTGCCGCTGGCCAAGGTCGCGTAGGCGGCGCCGGGCCCCGCAACGCCTCAGTAGCTCATCGGCACCGGCCGGCCGTTCACATACACGTAATAGGTGCGGGGATGCCACCGCGGGCCGTAGCCAACCCATCCCCACCCATACGGCCACAGGTCACGGTAGGCATCGCGCCGGCCTTGTCGTTCGGCCATCTTGAGCTGGCCCTGCTGCATGTAGTCGATGACCGCGTCGGGCACGCCGTCGCGGGACAGTTTCGCGTATTGCGAGGCGGTGACGTCGTACTCGGTGCGCGAGGCCTTGATTTCCTCGATGATGGCGGGCGCCTCCTTGCCCTTCTTCGCCATGTCGACGATCTGCTCGAGCGTCAAGGGCGCGCGCTCGGGTTCGCCGAGGCTGGCGCAGCCGGCCAAAAACATCGCCATTGCGATTGCAGGTAAAATTGGCTTCATGTCACACCTCCATCAGGTTCGCACGCATCGCTCGAAGGGTTCGTCGGGCCGCAAATGCCCGTTCCGCTCCGAAATCTGGGTCGTGGTCAAGCGCCGCGGTTCCCCGGCGAACGCCTGACCCCGCTTCGTGGTTGACACGCGGCGGATGGTTTTGTTCGCGCCGCGTGTGGTCCAGTTCCCCGGCGCTCCGCCAATCCGCCCCACGCATGACTCGTGATACGCGCAGGAGAACGCAATGGATCTGTTTGAGAACCCCATGGGCACCGACGGTTTCGAATTCGTCGAGTACACCGCCCCGGATACCGCGGCGCTGGGCCGCCTGTTTGAAAGCCTCGGCTTCGCCGCCGTCGCCCGCCACCGCTCCAAGCGCGTGACGTTGTACCGCCAGGGCGGCATCAATTTCATCGTCAACGCCGAGCCGGACAGCTTCGCACAGTCCTTCGCCCGCGTGCACGGCCCCTCGGCCTGCGCCTTCGGCATTCGTGTGAAAGATGCGGCAAAGGCGTTCAAGCGCGCGGTCGAATTGGGCGCCAAGCCGTACGAAGGTCCGGTCGGCCCCATGGAACTCAACATCCCGGCCATCCAGGGAATCGGCGGCTCGCTGCTTTACCTGATCGACCGCTACGGCCCCAGGACAATCTACGATGTCGACTTCGTCCCGGTCGACGGGCTCGGCATGGAGCACCAAGGCGTCGGCCTGCAGATCGTCGATCACCTGACCCACAACGTGTACGTCGGCCGCATGGACACCTGGGCCGAGTTCTACGGCAAGCTGTTCAACTTCCGCGAGATCCGCTACTTCGACATCAAGGGCAAGAAGACCGGCCTCACCTCGCGTGCGCTGACCAGCCCCTGCGGCAAGATCCGCATCCCGATCAACGAGCCCTCGGACCAGAAATCGCAGATCCAGGAGTACCTTGACGCCTACAACGGCGAGGGCATCCAGCACATCGCGCTGTCCACCGGCAACATCTACGAAACCGTCGAGGCGTTGCGCGCCCAGGGCGTGAAGTTCCTCGATACGCCCGACACGTACTATGCGGCGGTCGACAAGCGCGTGCCCAACCACGGCGAGGACCTTGCGCGGTTGAAGAAGAACAAGATCCTCATCGACGGCGAGGGCCTCGACAAGGAATCGAAGGAAGACAAGCTCCTGCAGATCTTCACCGAGACCGTGATCGGCCCGATCTTTTTCGAGATCATCCAGAGAAAGGGCAACGAGGGCTTCGGCGAAGGCAATTTCCGCGCCCTGTTCGAGTCCATCGAGGCCGACCAGATCGCGCGTGGCGTGGTCTGACATGGCGGCCCTGAACTACCTCTCCGGTTTCGGCAACGAGCACGCAACCGAGGCGGTCCCCGGCGCCTTGCCGTCGGGGCAGAACTCGCCGCAGCGCTGCCCCTTCGATCTGTACGCCGAGCAGGTCTCGGGCAGCGCGTTCACCGCGCCGCGCGACCACAACCTGCGGTCCTGGCAATACCGGTTGCGGCCATCGGCCGAGCATTCGGCGTACGCGCCGCTGGCCTTGGGTGCCCTGCGCACCGGCCCCAATCGCGAGGTACCGGCGCCCCCCGACCGGCTGCGCTGGGATCCGCTTCCCCTGCCAACCACACCGACCGACTTCGTCGAGGGCCTGACCACCCTCGCGACCAACGGCGACGCCAGCTTGCAGCGTGGGGTCGGCGTGCATGTCTACGCCGCCAACCGCTCGATGACGCGCTGTTTCTACGATGCCGATGGCGAGATGCTGATCGTGCCGCAGCAAGGCGCGCTCACCCTGAAGACCGAGTTCGGCATTCTTGAAGCCAAGCCCGGCGAGATCGCCGTGATTCCGCGCGGCGTGAAATTCCAGGTCGAAGTCGAGGGGCCGGTGCGCGGCTATGTCTGCGAAAACTATGGCCTGCCGTATCGCCTGCCCGATTTGGGACCGATCGGCTCCAACGGCCTCGCCAATGCGCGCGACTTCCTCGCGCCGGTGGCCTGGTACGAGGACGTGGCCGGGCCCACCGAGATCGTCGCCAAGTTCGGCGGACGGCTGTGGACGTACACGGTGCCGGGATCCCCGCTCAATGTCGTGGCCTGGCACGGCAACTATTTCCCGTACAAGTACGACCTCGCGCGCTTCAACGCCATCAACACCGTGGGTTTCGATCATTGCGACCCGTCGATCTTCACCGTGCTGACCTCGCCCTCGGAGACGCCCGGCACGGCGAATGTCGATTTCGTGATCTTCCCGCCGCGCTGGATGGTGGCCGAGCACACCTTCCGTCCGCCCTGGTTCCACCGCAACCTGATGAGCGAGTACATGGGCCTCATCCACGGCGTGTACGATGCCAAGGCCGAGGGATTCCTGCCA
>CAZTYC010000063.1:0-13586 GCA_964617435.1 uncultured Burkholderiales bacterium | reverse complement strand
ATCGTTGCATGACCCAAGCCATCTTCCTCTCCTATGCCTCGCAGGATGCCGACGCGGCGCGCCGCATCTGCGAGTCTCTGCGCGCGGCCGGATTGGAAGTGTGGTTTGATCAATCCGAATTGCGCGGCGGTGATGCGTGGGATCAATCGATCAGGAAGCAGATCAAGGAGTGCGCGCTGTTCGTGCCGATCATCTCGGCGAATACGGATTCCCGCCCTGAGGGCTATTTCCGCTTGGAGTGGAAACTCGCCGTGGATCGTTCGCACTTGATGGCGGACGACCAGCCGTTCTTTGTGCCGTTGATTCTGGGCGATATTGCTGAGCCCACCGCGCGGGTGCCGGAGAAGTTTCGCGAGCGGCAATGGACCCGCCTGAACGATGACGCTTCGATGGCGGCATTTGCTGATCGCGTGGCCAGACTCTTTGATGGGAGCGGCTCACAGGCCCAAAGTGCTCCAAAAGCCACGCCAACAAAAGAGGTTGCCTCTCCAGCCCAATCCAAGAATGCGGTGATGCGTGCAGCAAACAGCCGCCCACCAGTCGAATCGGCGAAGGCCACGGCGAAAGCCCCCTTCCGCAGGTTGATCATTGCGACAGCGACTGTCATGGCGGTCGTGGCCGTCGCCGCCACCGCGTGGATTGTGGGTGATCATCAGCGCAAAGCAAGATTCGTGGAGGAGAACATCCCCCGCTTGGCAGAACTCAGCCGCGCCGGCAAATTCATGGACGCATTCCTGCTGGCGCGAGAAATCGAAGGCGCCGGAGCGGCCGGCAAGCTGACCGCGGAAACGCGCAACGAGTATTCGCGCGTCATCAACGTAACATCTGCGCCACCCGGCGCAACGATCGAGCTGCGCGGCTACGATGCGAAAAAGGACGACGGCGCATGGGTATTGATCGGCAAGGCACCGCTTGAAAAGGTGCTCGTTCCGCGTGGCGTGATGGAGTGGCGTGCGACATTGCCCGGCGGTGCCGTCCATGTGTTGGTTCAGGCATCCACAACCAACATGACACTCGAGTTCAGTCCGAGGAAGGAAGACGCCGATGGTGGAATGGTTCCTGTGCGGGCGGGAAGCATCAGCGTCGGTGGGCTGGTCGGCCTCAAGGTGGCGCAAGAGGTGAAGCTGGCGGCATTTGCCATCGATCGGCTGGAAGTGCGTAATCGCGATTTTTTACGCTTTGTGACTGCGGGCGGTTACGCGAAGGAGGAGTACTGGCCGCAGCCGATGATGGATGGCACGCGGACGGTACCGTTTGCGGAGGCCATGAGTCGCTTCAAGGACGCTACCGGCCGCCCCGGCCCGTCCACGTGGAAGCTTGGCAGTTTTCCGGAGGGAGAAGGGGATTTCCCGGTGCGCGGCGTGAGCTGGTACGAGGCAGTGGCCTACGCGCGCTACGTGGGCAAGGAACTGCCGACGTTGTACCACTGGCATCATGCTGACGCCGCCGGCGGCACGTTCTTGTTGGTGCCGACCATTCTTCCGTCCGCCAACTTCAACAGCAAGGGGCCGCGTTCCTCGGCCGGCAGCCGCACCATCGGCGCGTTCGGCGCGGTGGACATGGCGGGCAATGTGCGCGAATGGGTGGCCACCCGCACCAACAAGGGTCGGGCGATTGCCGTCGGCGGTTCCTGGCAGGAGGTGCAATACCAGTATGGCTATGCAACTCCGCATTCGCCCTGGGCGCGCATCGAAGACGTCGGCTTTCGATGCATGACCCGCGCTGGCGGGGAGCGGAATGAAAAAGCCGAGGCGCCCGTCGAGGAAACCCGGGTGCGGGGCAGCGCCGACCGCAAGCCGGTAAGCGACGCCGAGTACGCGGTGTATACGCGCTTTTTCGAGAGGAGCCGCGCGCCGCTCGATGTACGCATCGAACCGGGGGAATCGCCCTCCTCGCCTTACTGGACGCGCATAAAGGCGAGCTACGCCACCGGTTACGGCAACGAACGCATGAATGCGTACTTGTATCTGCCAAAGAGCGCCAAGCCGCCGTATCAGGTGGTGGTGCTCATGCATGGCTCCGGCATGCTGCTGATCAACAAGCCCTACGACAAGGTGGGCGAAACGGCCGAAGCCAACTGGATTTTTCCCGAAATGATCGTTCGCGGCGGGCGCGCGTTGTTGGTTCCCGTCTGGAAGGGAAGTTATGAACGGTTTGCGGAGATCGACGCAGACCGGGATTTCTACCGGGAGCGGTCGGCGCAGTATGTGAGCGAGATGCGCCGCAGCGTGGACTTCCTGCTCACCCGCGACGAGATCGACAAGGACCGCATCGGCTACTTTGGTTTGAGTTTCGGCGCCAGTTGGGGCTCCATGTTGCTGGCGCTGGAACCGCGCATCAATGCTGCCGTGTTTCTTGCGGGCGGCCTGGAGGGCGCGCTCGATGACGGCGACTACCTCACGCCGGAATTCGATGGCGCAACCTATGCGCCGCGCGTGAAAGCGGCAGTGTTGATGATCAACGGCCGCGAGGACATCCGGTTTCCGTACGAAACCTCACAGGTGCCGCTGTTCAAACTGCTGGGCAGTCCGCCGGACAAAAAGGCGCACAAGACCTACCCGGGCGGGCACTCGACGCTCGGGTGGTTCGACGTGATGGCGCGCGATACCCACGATTGGTTTGACAAGCAGTTTGGGCCGATCCAACCTGCGTCGGGAAAATGACGCAGGCCATCTTCCTCTCCTACGCCTCGCAGGACGCCGACGCCGCACGGCGCCTCTGCGATGCGCTGCGCGCTGCGGGCCTGGAAGTGTGGTTCGACCAGAGTGAACTCCGCGGTGGCGATGCGTGGGACCAATCGATCCGCCGGCAGATCAAGGAATGCGCGCGGTTCGTGCCGATCATCTCGGCCAACACCAATCGGCGCGAGGAAGGCTACTTTCGCCTCGAATGGAAGCTCGCCGTGGACCGCATGGAGATGATGGCGCAAAGCAAGCCGTTCCTGTTTCCCGTGATCCTCGGGAGCGCGAACGAACCGGACGCCCTGGTGCCGGACAAGTTTCGCGAGCGGCAATGGACCCGGCTGGATGACGAGCCCGCCATCCGGGCGTTTGCGCAGCAGATTGCCAGTCTCCAGCAAAACCAGACAGAAGGCGCATCTTCGGCCAAGGCTGCACCAGAGGACGCGGCCGCAGGTGCGCCGGGCCACTCGTCCCGCGCGCCAGGCGCAGCGCCATCGAACACGCGGCGTCAACTTGCGCTGGGCGCGGGCGTGGTGGCCACCGGAATCGCAATCGGCGTGTGGCGGCCCTGGAAGGTGGCAAACCCGGCAAGCAACGCCCAACCGGTCAACCCGAACCTGGCACGCGCGCTTCAAATCACGCAGGCTCTGGAGACCACGCGCGCCGACGCGGCGCTGGCCGAGGAACTCGTCAAAGCCACGCTCGACAAGGATCCGGCGGACACCGCAGCGATTCTCGCGATGGCGCGTGTGCAGGTGTACATAATGATGCGCGGCTTCGACCGCTCCGAGGAGCGTTACCAGCAGGCCAAGGGGTACGTGGATCGGGCGCTCGCGCTGGCGCCCGCAGACCCGTTTGCGCTGGCCACCGCAGCCAGCTATTTTGTGCAGCGGCGCTCGGAGCTTGAGCGCGGTACGAAACTTGCGCGGCAGGCGATCGCCCTGGCGCCGGACGATCCCTTCGCCTACCGCACCCTGAACAATTTGCTCGCGGTCACGCCCAACCTCCCGGAGGAGACGCTCATCCTGGAGGCCCGGCGCGCAGCCGACCGCTTCCCCGGCGACGCGCTGATGCAGTATGACCTCGCGCGCCATTTGCGGGATACCGGCAATGTCGCCGAAGCGGAGAAGTACTTCGATCTCGCGATCAAACTGGGCCCGGTCGTCAATGCCGTGGTCGGCCGCGCGCGATTGAAACTGTTCGTGCACCGGGATCCGCAGGGCATGAAGGCGCTCCTCGATACGCTGTCGGAAAAGCACCGCTCGTCCGATCGCGCGGTGTTCGGTTACTTTCTGTACGCGATGTTCACGGGCGACTTCCGCGTGGGCCTGGAGGCCGTGCGGCAGATCGCCGATCCGTGGATGAACGACTTCGATTACACCGGTCCCACCAAGCTGCTGGTCGCGGAACTCCACCACCTGCAAGGCAAGTCCGAGGTGGCGACCCTGCGCTACCGCGAGGCGCGCGACGACCTGGCGAGGCGCAAGCCGGCGCTGACGCCGACGTTTAACACCGTTTGGCTGGACGCTTTCGTTGCGTGGAGATTGGGCGAGATGGCGCGGGCGAGGCAAATCAACGCACTGGTGTTTGCGGAACTGCAGCGCCCATGGCGCATGTCCGTGGCAACCGGCTGGGTGTTCGGCCAGATTGCGCTGAACCTCATCCTCGGCGAACGCGGGAACGCCATGGCGCTCATGCGCGAATGCGCGAAATACCCCATGCTGACGCAAATCATCGGCAACGCCCTCCAATTGGACCCACGCATGGTGTCGTTCCGCAAGGATGCGGAAATCGCCAGGATTCTTGCGGGCTGATTCCCGCGCCATCGCTCCTTGCCGGCCCGAGGGGCCAACGAGTATTACCTCGCGGGCGGCGGCAATCCCGGTGCCCACGGGCGAACCGTGCCGGATTGCGCCATCCATGCGGGCAGCTCGTCCGGCGGCAGGGGGCGCGACACCAGATAGCCCTGGATGCCGTTGCAGCAGTTCGCGCGCAGGAACTCCAGTTGCGTGGAATTCTCCACGCCTTCCGCAACGACAATCAGATCCAGGCTGTGCGCCAGGCTGATGATGGCCAGCGCGATCGCGACGTCGTCCGGGTCGCCCGGCACATCGCGGATGAACGAGCGGTCGATCTTGATCTTGTCGATCGGATAGCGCTTCAGGTAGGACAGCGACGAGTAGCCGGTGCCGAAATCGTCCACCGCCAGCGAGACCCCGAGGTCCTTCAGGCGCCCTAGCGTCTTGCTGACCGCCTGGACATCCTCCATGAACAGGCTTTCGGTCAACTCGATTTCAATGCTTTCGCCGCTGACGCCGTACTCGCGCAACCGCGCGGCAATGTCATCGACCAGTCCCTGCTGCTTGAATTGCACGGCGGAGAGGTTGATGGCGATGCGATTGCGGATGCCCAGCTCCTGCCACTTGCGCGCCTGGGCAAGGGCCTCATTGATGACCCAGCGCCCGATGGGCACGATCAGGCCGCGGTGCTCCGCCACCGAGATGAACTGGCCCGGGCCAAGCAGGCCCAGCTCCGGATGCTGCCAGCGGATCAGCGCCTCGATGGTCTCGATATTGCCGGTGACGAGGTCGACCTGCGGCTGGTAGTGCAGCCGGAATTCCACCTGCTTGATGGCCTTGCGGATGCCCGATTCCATGGCCAGCGTTTCAAAAGCGGCCTTGTTGAGGCTGGGCATGAAGAACTGGAAGTTGCTGCGGCCCTGGTCCTTTGCCAGGTACATCGCCGCATCGGCATTGCGCACCAGGGTTTCCGGCGTCTGGCCATCCTTGGGAAACACCGCGATGCCGATCGACCCGGAGACCGACAGCACCTGTTCCTCAAAGGAAAACGGCTCCGTGATGGCTTCCGCGATCTTCTCAGCGATGGGCACCACGTCGGCCTCGTGCTGCATGCCGGTGATGACGACCAGGAACTCGTCGCCCCCGAGGCGGCCGACCAGATCGGATTCGCGCACGCAGTCCTTGAGCCGCAGCGCCACGCGCTTGAGCAGTTCGTCCCCGGCAAAGTGCCCGAGCGAGTCGTTGATGGTCTTGAAGTTGTCGAGGTCGATGAACAGTACCGCGAGCAACAGCGACTGGCGCCGCGCGGCGGACATCACCACCTGCAGGCGGTCCATGATCAGCGCGCGGTTGGGCAGGTGCGTCAGCGTGTCGTGGTGCGCCAGGAACTGGATGCGCTCCTCGGCCTGCTTGCGCTCGCTGATGTCGCGCACGGCGGTCATGCGCACGGTCTTGCCGTCGATCTCGACATCCTTGCCGTTCAACTCGGCGGTGAAACGCGAGCCGTCGGCGCGCAGCAGCACGGCCTCGTAGGGCCGCTCGAAGCCGCCCTTGATGTTGGCAGCCACCAATTCAAGCGATTCCGGTGCAATGAAGTCGGCATTGTTGCGGCCGACCAGTTCGCGTTCGGTCAGCCGCACCATCCGGGCCACCGCGGAGTTGCAATCGACGATGACGCCGTTCTCGATGAACACCAGGCCCTCGGTGGTGGCGTCGAAAAATTTCTTCAGGCGCTCTTCCGATTCGCGGATCGCGATTTCCGCATTGCGATAACGCGTGATGTCGTTGACCAGCACAAAGGCACCGTGGGGCCGGGGCTTGCCGGAATCGAAATGCGGCACCAGGGTGACTTCGATGTAGCCGGTCGTGCCGTTCGGAAACACCAGGGCGCGCTCGTAGCGAACCGTTTCTGCATCGTTGACGACCCGATCCACCCAGGGCTTGGTGAGCTCCATGGCGGCGTCGCCGATGATGCTGCGCAGGTCGCGACCGATGATCGGCGCGCCGTCCTTGCTGTACATGCGCGCATAGGCCGCATTGGCGAACTCGCAGATCAACCCCTCGACGCGGTAATACGCGATCAGGATGGGGATGTTGTCCGCCAAAAGCCGCAGGAGGGGCTCGGTTTCGGCTGGGGTTTGGGGAGGTGCGCGGTCGTTCACGGGCGCGTTGGGCGCTGTTATATGAGCATCGTACACCCGGCAAGCGGAATTGGGGGAGTAGGGATGCTTCGATGCTACTTTCAAAATCACCCGTTAACCATTGACGTACAAGGTTTTTTTAGGCTACATTGAGCGGATGGAATCCGATTTCCGCCGCTTTGAGGACAAACTCAGCCACTTCGTGACGCTGTTTCAGCGTTTGCGCACGGAGAACAACGAGCTGAGACAAGCGTTGGCAGCTAAAGCGGACGAACTGAAACGGCTGGAAGAAAAACTGGATCTGGCCAAGGCGCGGGTGGAAGGCCTGCTGGCCCGCCTGCCGCATCCATCGCCTGAACAAGAGGAACAAACGCCATGAGCGAACCGGAACGTGCGAGCGCCAAGGGCGTCACCATCAACATCATGGGCCGCGAATTCCGCGTGGCGGCCCCCGGCGGCGAGGAACAGGCGCTGCATGCCTCCGTGGAGTTTCTCAACAAGAAAATGCGCGAGATCCGCGATACCGGCAAGGTCGTGGGCAATGAGCGCATCGCGATCATGGCCGCGCTCAACATCGCGCACGATTACCTGCAGATCCAGCAAGGCGGCAAACCCGCCAAGGCCGCCTCCTCAGCGCATGCGGCAAACGATTCGGAAATCGTGAAAGACAAGCTCGCCGAGTTCGAGCGCCTGCTCGACAAGGCCGTGTCGGACCAGGAGAAGCTGTTCTAGGCCACCCCTTCCGGCGCATGCCACCGTGCGTGCGGCAGCGCCTTCTTGGCGTATGATTTGACTCATGCATTGTGGCGCGTCTGGTTGGTGCGCTTCAGTGTTCGCTTGGGTCTTACATCCTTTGAACCGATAGACTTTATGTCGATGGCTGTTCGCTCCAGCGTTGCCGGTGTGCGCGTCCCACGCGGACGCACCTGAAGGTAACCGGTGGACGGCCTCCTTGAACCCAGGGTTCAAGCGTGCGGGCCCGAGCGAACGCTGAAGCGCACCGATGGCCGGTACGGGCGCCACCCACAGGAAGACGGGATACACGAAAGGGCGGGTCGGTTCGGATGGCAGCGTGGTTGATGAAGTCCGAGCCCGACGAGTTCTCGATCGACGACCTCGTGCGCGACAAGACGGTACCCTGGTTCGGCGTGCGCAACTACCTGGCGCGCAACTATATGCGCGACCACATGAAGGTGGGCGACGACGTCCTGTTCTACCACTCATCCTGCCCGCAGCCGGGCATTGCCGGCCTGGCCAGGGTCTGCTCGACGGCGTATCCCGACGCGACGCAGTTCGACAGGAAGAGCAAATATTTCGACCCCAAGGCGACGCCGGAAACACCGCGCTGGATGCTGGTGGACGTGCAATTGGTGAAGAAGACGCGCCTGTTCCCGCTGGACGAAATGCGCCTCGCCAAGGGACTCGAAAAGATGGTGGTCCTGCAACGCGGCAACCGGCTGTCCATCACGCCGGTGACGGCGGCCGAGATGAAGGTCATCCTCAAGAAGCTTTCCGGTTGATGGGCGGGGGGCGCAGATGCCAGGCTCACGGGATCGCTAACCGCTTCAGGCCCGGAGGCCAACCCGCTTCGGTCCCGGCAGGCGACCCTCAAGACCGATGCCACCGGCGCCGGACGCCCCGCTGACATGGATGCATCCGCCCTTGCGCTCTACCTCGCCGTCGGCGCGTTCGTCGGCTTCTTTGCCGGGTTGCTCGGCATCGGCGGCGGATCGGTCATGGTGCCCATCCTGACCATGATTTTCGCGAAGCAGGGCTATTCGAGCGACAACGTCATCCACATGGCGCTGGGGACTTCCATGGCGACCATCATCCCCGGCGGGTTTGCCAGCGCGTGGATGCATCACCGGCATGAAGCCGTGCGTTGGGACGTGGTCAAGGACATGCTGCCCGGCCTTGTGGTCGGCACGGCGTCCGGCGCGGTGGTGGCGCACTTTGCGTCCACGGCATTCCTGAAGACGTTCTTTGTCGGATTCATCTGCTTCCTGGCCGCTCAACTGCTGTTCAACCTGAAGCCGCCGGGCCACCGCGATCTGCCCTCGCGCGCGGGGCTGATCCTGTTTGCAACCCTCATGGGAGTGATCTCCAGCCTGGCCGGCATCGGCGGTGCGGTGCTGTCGATCGCCTTCCTGGTGTGGTGCAGCATATCGCTGCATCACGCCATCGGCACGGCGGCGGCCATCGGCGTGCCGCTCTCGATTGCCGGCACGCTGGGTTTCATCGCCACCGGGTGGAATGACGCGGCGCTGCCCGAGTGGAGCCTTGGGTACGTGTACCTGCCGGCGTTCGCGGGCATCGCGGCCACCAGCATCCTTGTGGCCCCGCTGGGCGCCAAGCTGGCGCACCGCTTGCCGGTCAACGTGCTTAAAAAGATCTTCGTGGTGTTCCTGGTGGGCCTGGCGGTGAAGATGGCCAGCGCAGTCTGAGGGCGTCGCCTCAGATCCCGTTCCACTCGCGGATGATCCGCTCAAAGATCTCGACTGACACGTCGATCTTGCCGACCGAGCACCACTCGTCCGTCTGGTGCGCCAATTGCGGTTCGCCCGGCCCGAGGATCACGGTCGGCACGGATCCGCCGTAGCCGCGCTGCAAGTCCGCGCCGTCGGTGGAGAACATGATGGTGGAGGGCGCCGGGCGCTGGCCGGTAAAGGCCTGTGCGGCGTCATAGACGCTGCCGATCCACTCGTCGGGCTCTGAGTAGAGCGGCGGGGTCTCGATGATCTTGCGCATCCGGCCCAGCGGGCCGATCAGCGTTTCGAGCGAGTGGCACAGGTGCGCGTGGTCGATGCCGGGGATCGTGCGCATGTCCACCGTCACGCGCGCCGCGTCGGGCACGGAGTTGGTATTCAGGCCCGAGTGGAAGGTGGCGATGTTCATCGTTGGCTTGCCCATCACGTGATGGCAATCGATGCCGCAGTGGTGTTTCCAATCGAAGCCGTCGATCATGCCGACGATCTTGTTCATCTTGAGCAGGGCGTTTTCCCCCTGCTCGGGCATGGACGCGTGCGCGGTCTTGCCCTGCGTCTCGATCTCCACCCACAGCAAGCCCTTGTGGCCGATGTAGGGCAGGTTGGCGGTCGGTTCCGCCACCACGATGGCGCCCGCGCGATCGAGCAGCTTTTGCTCCGCCAGATACTTCGCGCCCTCGCAGCCGAGTTCCTCCGAGGCCGTCAGCACCAGGGTGAGGCCGGGCTTGTCTGCCAGGTGCCTTGCGAGGTTAAGCGCGGCGACGATGAACGCCGCGATGCCGCTCTTCATGTCCGAGGACCCGCGCCCGTACAGGCGATCGCCATCGGTTTCCCCAGCGAAGGGATCGCGGCTCCAGCGCGCCGCGCCGAGCGGCACGATGTCGATGTGGCCGGTGAAGCAGATCGGCGGCTTCTCCTGCCTGCCGCCGATGGTGGCGATGACGCTCGTGCGCGTGGGCTCGAAGGCGTGATACGCGACGGTGAACCCCGCCGCTTCCAGCAAGCGCCCCAGATGGCGTGCGCAATCCTCCTCCTGCCCCGGGGGATTGATGGTGTTGAAGGCGAGCAGGTCGCGCGTGAGGGAGAGCGGAGTCATGATCGTTGGCGCGCGAGCCGCAGGGGCGCGATGCGCTAAAGTGGCATCTTAGCCCAAGGCCACCCATGAGATCGGTTGCAGCGTTGCTTTTCGCCCTATGCCTGGCCGTCGCCGCGCAGGCGCAGGACCTTGCGCGCGAAAAACGCTGGGCGGACGAAGTGGTGCCGGGTCTGGTGGTCGGCGACGCGGTCATGCTCAAGGGTGCGGAGGATCGCGAGTTCCTCGGCATCTTCACCGAGGGCCGGCGCGACCGGCCTGCGCTGGTCATCGTCCACGGCATCGGCGTGCATCCCGATCATGGTGTCATCGGGGTGCTTCGCGTCCTGCTCGCCGAGCAAGGCTACCCGACGCTGTCCATCCAGATGCCCGTGCTGGACAAGGACAAGCGCGCGGGCGACTATTACCCGGCGCTGTTTCCGGATGCCCTGGCGCGCATCGACAGCGCGGGCCAATGGCTGAAGGCGCGCGGTGCCACGCGCCTGGTGCTGGTGTCGCACAGCCTGGGCAGCTGGATGGCAAATGTATACCTGGACCGTTCGGAATCGCACCCGTTTGCCGCATGGGTGTGCGCGGGACTGACCGGCGGGTTCCAGACCCGGATGCTGGGCATCGATTGGCCGATGCTGCGCATCCGGTTGCCGATCCTCGATGTCTACGGCGAGAATGACATGATGCAGGTGGTGGATGCCGCCGCGCGCCGCGCAAGCTCGATCGCCGGCAATGCCGGGTCGCGGCAGGTGCGGATCGCGGGCGCGGACCACTTTTATGCGGGCAGGGAAAAGGAACTCGCCGCAGCGATTGCGGATTTCCTCAAGGAGATGTCATGAAGCGGATTGCCGTGCTGGTCATCAGCGCGTGGTTGGCGGGCTGCGCGTTCAGCGGTTCCATGAATGTGTACCGGACCGACCTCAACGAAGACAAGGTCTCTGTCATCCGAAGCGGCGAGAGCGCGGATTCGCTGAAGGCGCGCCTGGGTGAGCCGTATCAGCGGCTGCGCTTCGAGTTCCTGCGCGCGACGGCGTGGGACTACCGGTACAAGGACGTGTTCGGTTACTGGACCGACATCTCCTTCATGATCGACGACGAAGGCCGCGTGCGGGAGATCATCCGCAACCGCATCCAGGGTGGCAAGGACGACCGGTAAAACCCCAGCATTGGCGCGGGGTTTGGGACATTTTCGCCAGATTCCCCGCGCCAGTCCTTGAGTTTGGTGCGATGGTCCTGCGGGAGTGGCTTAGGCCGGACCGGCCAGACGCGTCAGCGCTTCGCGATATTTGTCGCTGGTTTTTTGGGCGATGTCCGGCGGAACGTCCGGCGCGGGGGGCTTGCGGTTGAAGCCGATGGCGTCCAGCCAGTTGCGAATGTATTGTTTGTCGAAACTCTCCGGCGAGGCGCCGACCTGGTACGTTGCCACCGGCCAGAAGCGCGATGAATCCGGCGTCAGCACTTCGTCCACCAGGTGCAGCGTGCCTGCTTCATCCACGCCGAATTCGAACTTGGTGTCCGCGATGATGATCCCGCGCGTGAGTGCATAGTCCGCGGCTTCGGTGTACAGGCGGATCGCGGTGTCGCGGACTTCCGCCGCGCGCGCCGCGCCGACGAGTTGTTCAACCGTCGCGAAATCGATGTTCTCGTCGTGCTGACCGGCCTCGGCCTTGGTGGCCGGCGTGAAGATCGGCTGCGGCAGCTTGGAGGCGCGCTGCAGGCCGCCGGGCAATGCAACGCCGCAGACCGATTGCGACGCCTGGTACTCCTTCCAGCCCGAGCCCTCCAGGTAGCCGCGCACCACGGCCTCGATGGGCAGCACGCGGAATTTCTTCACCACGATGGCGCGCCCGCGCACCTGGTCGCGTTCCGCGGCGCTCACCACGGACTCCGGGTCGATCCCGGTCAGTTGATTGGGCACGATGTGCGCAAGCTTGCCGAACCAGAAGTTCGCCAGCGCCACCAGGATCTCGCCCTTGTGGGGAATGGGCGTCGGCAGGATGACATCGTAGGCCGACAGCCGGTCGCTGGCGACGAGCAGCAATTTGTCTTCACCGACCGCGTAGATGTCACGGACCTTGCCACGGGCGATGAGGGGCAGGGAGGCAATGGAGGATTCGAACATGCAAGATCCTAAAACTGTCAGAAGAACACCGCAAACACCAGCGTGGCCACGATGGCCAGCGAGAGCAGGATCGGGTACAGCGTGCCGATCAGGACATAGCGCAGCGCTGTGGCCCACCAGCGGCCGCGGAACACGCGCCGCATGGCGAGCCAATAGTACAGCGCGCCGCCCCACATCAGCCAGGGAGAGACCGATTCGCTGGCCACCGCGACCAGCAGTAACAGGAAGAAGGTGAAGGCGTGCACATGCAGGGCATACACGAGGTGTTCGCCGTAGGGCATCCGGCGCTCGAAATACAGCACCTTGGTCATGAGTGCGAACAGTGGCAGCAACAGGAACAGCGCATTGGGGGCCAGGGAGATGACCTTGTCGCGGACCTGCCGCCCGACCTCGGCCATCGACTGGCGGCCGTATTTCTCGGCCAGGTGCGCCTTGATCTTCGTGCATTGGGTGGGCATCGGATCGCACTGGATCACATCGAGAAATGGGCGTTCCCGGTCCTCCTTTTGCAATCCGGTCACCTTCACCGGCGTGCCGGCCGGGCCCACCTTGACGCCGCCGGACCCACCCTGGGCGGCGGCCCCGGGCCCCGCGGACTCCGCGCGTACCGGATCGTCCTTGACCAGAGAGCCCGCGCCAAACAACTTCACGACGATGAAAAAGATCAGGCTGGCGGCGAAGTACAGACGCAGCGGCGGCACATAGCGCATCCGCCGGCCCGCAATGTACTGGACCGTCAACTCGCCCGGGCGAAACAGCAGCAGGCCGAGGGTCTTTGCGATCCGTCCTTCAACGGCCAGGCTTTGCGCAAGGACCTGGCGCGGCGTGAGGGGGTACGGCCGCGTATCCTGGCCGCAATGCGGGCAGAAATTCGCGGTCCGGTCGCCGAGGTGAAGGTCGCAATTGCGGCAGTAGCGCCCGGCCGCAACGGGGTCGCTCAATTCACAACCTGTTTGAGCTCGCCCTTGGCATACTTTTCCGCCATCCGGGTGAGGTTGACGGGCTTGATCTTCGAGGCCTGTCCGGCGCAGTTGAACTGCTGGTAACGCTGCTTGCAGATTTCCTTGGCGGCGGCGCGCGCCGGCTTGAGGTAGTCGCGCGGGTCGAACGCGGACTTGTTGGCGTTCATGTACTTGCGGATCGCCGCGGTCATCGCCAGGCGGATGTCGGTATCGATGTTGACCTTGCGCACGCCATGCTTGATGCCTTCCTGGATTTCCTCCACCGGCACGCCGTAGGTCTCCTTCATGTCGCCGCCGTTCTCGCGGATCAC
>CAZTYC010000062.1:0-13642 GCA_964617435.1 uncultured Burkholderiales bacterium | reverse complement strand
ACTCCGGCCGCACGTGCGCGGCGAGGTGGCGCTTCATTTCCGCCATGCGCGCCAGATCGCCGTTGTGCGCCATGGCCAGGGGCACGCCGGGAAACTGGAAGGGATGCACGTTTTGCAGCGAGATGTCGACGGTGGTGCTATAGGCCACGCCGCGCACGTGCGCCAGCACCGCCGAGGCGGAAATCTTCTCCGCGAGGTTCTTCAGGTTGCGGTCGAAGATCGGCAGCGAGGGCGAGGCGTAGGTGAAAGGCTGCTCGGGCGCGTGCGAGCCGCGATCCCAGGCGCGCAGCCCGAACCCGGCCAGGTTCAGCATGTGCAGCATCTTCGGCATGTAACTCTGCTTGATCAGGGCCGAGTCGGGCTGGAACAGCAGGTGATCGAGCATCACCGGCTGGCCGAGGTAAAGGAGGGCGCGGCACATGGCTCAGGTCAAAAGACGGGCGAGCAGTACCACGCTCGCGAGAATTGCGCCCGAGATGCCAAGGATGATCATCATCGGCGGATTGATGCCAAACAAGTAAGCAAGAAATTCCCGGCCCGCGGCCCTGGGATCAGATACCGGATCGTTCGACATTCGCCGCTGGGCAAGCGCTTGGCCGCAGACGGAACAGCGCGAGATTTGCGCGGGACCTTCGCCCACGACGGCGTTGGCGAAATGCGTGCCGCACTGGACGCACTGCCAGAGGGTTGCATCCACCTCAAGTCGGGTCGGGGATTCCAAGAATTGGCCGGATGATCTCTTGTACACTCGCCACATTCTCACGCAGTGTCCCTGGGCAGGCAATCCCGTGGCCGACTTTTCCGACAACACGCTGTTCCGCGGACTCGCGCCGGACCTCGCGAACGCCCTGTTGCCGCTGGCCGAACCGGTGTCGTTCCTCAAGGGCAGCCGGCTGGTGAAACAGGGGGAACCGGCCCGGGGTGCGTGGCTGATCCGCGAAGGGACGGCAGAGGTGCGCGTCATCCTGCCGGCCGGCGGTGAGCGCGTGGTGGCGAGCGTGCCGTCCAACGGCATCTTCGGCGAATCGGCGCTGTTCGAGACCGCGGCGTGCAACGCGAGCGTGTACGCGGCAACGAATCTCGACGGGTGGTTCCTGCCGGGCGAATCGTTTCGCGCCCTGGTCATGGGTCGCAATGCGGCGGCGCTGGCCATCCAGCGCAACGTGACGACCGCGTTGGTGAACCGCCTGGCGGAGTTGAATCGCGAACTCACGCGCCATCCCGCGCCCGAGGACCGTCCGCCCGCCGCCAGCCCGCCGGACGGCGACCCGCTGGCCGGCGTGGCGCGCATCACGCACGACGAGCACTTCGATTACCGCGCCTTCCTGCCGCTTCTGCCGTTTTTTGAGGGCATGCGCATCAACGACATCGAGGCCGTGACGGCGGAAACGCGCGCGCTGGCGCTGCCGCGCGGCGCCTGGCTGTTTGCGGCGGGCCAGCCGGTCAACGCCTGCTATTTGGTCGTGCGCGGCGCGGTCGAGGCCACGCGCAGCGTCGGTGCGCCCGAGCGGCCGCTAGAGCGGCGGATCGCCGTGCTGCCGCCCGGCGCCCTGGCCGGCTACTTGAGCCTGCTGGCCGGCCACCCCACGCATGGCGCGCACGCCCGTGCCCGCGAGGACTGCGTCCTGCTCGAATACCCCGCTGCCGTGTTCGAGGGGCTTTACCGGGGCAGCGACGGCCCGTCGATCAAGTTCCAGCACGCCATCCACCGCACCTTGATGACGTCGCTGGCGCGCAGCAATTCGCAGCTGGCGCGGCTGGTGACGCAGCAGGCGCTGAGCGTGGCGGTGCGCGACTCGACAGTCGGGTTGAGATGAACGGCTGCGTGCCGGGTCGCGTCTAGGCGACGCCGGCCCCGTGCGCTTGCTGGTCCGCGTGATAGCTCGATCGCACCATGGGCGCGGAGGCGGCGTGGTGGAAGCCCATCTTTTCGGCTTCGACCGCGAACATCTCGAACTCGGCCGGCGTGGCGTAGCGCTTCACCGGCAGGTGATGCCCCGAGGGCTGCAGGTACTGGCCGAGGGTGAGCATCTCCACATCGTGAGCCCGCAAGTCGCGCATGGTGGCGAGGATTTCCTCGTTGGTTTCGCCCAGACCCACCATGAGCCCGCTCTTGGTCGGCACATTCGGATGCGCGGCCTTGAAGTCCTTCAGGAGCTTCAATGAATGCGCGTAGTCGGAGCCGGGGCGCGCTTCCTTGTACAGGCGCGGCACGGTCTCGAGGTTGTGGTTCATCACGTCCGGCGGCGCGGCGTTGAGGATGGCGAGCGCGCGGTCGAGCCGGCCGCGGAAATCCGGCGTGAGGATTTCGATTTTCGTTTCCGGCGACCGCAGGCGCGTCTCGCGGATGCAATCGACGAAATGCTGGGCGCCGCCGTCGCGCAGGTCGTCGCGGTCGACGCTGGTGATGACGACGTACTTGAGCTTCAGCGCGGCGATGGTCTCGGCCAGGTGCTTCGGTTCGTCCGGGTCGAGCGGCAGCGGCCGGCCGTGGCCGACGTCGCAGAACGGGCAGCGCCGGGTGCAAAGATCCCCCATGATCATGAAGGTCGCCGTGCCTTTGCCGAAGCACTCGCCGATGTTGGGGCAGGAGGCTTCCTCGCACACCGTGTGCAGCCTGGCCTCGCGCAGGATCTGCTTGATCTCGTAAAAGCGCGAGGACGCGGACCCCGCCTTGACGCGGATCCATTCCGGTTTCTTCAGCCGCTCCGAGGCGTCTTGCACCACCACCTTGATGGGGATGCGCGCGGTCTTGTCCGCGGATTTCTGTTTGATGCCGGCATCAGCCATGACTTGGGTTCTTGTAGATGAATTCATCGAGTTGGGCCGCCAGCCTGGCGCCCGCCTGGGCGCAATTATCGCCGACGCCGAAATCTTTCAGTTGCGCCACGGCCAAACCCTCGTATCCGCAGGGGTTGATGCGCGAAAACGGCTCCAGGTCCATGTCCACGTTGAGCGACACACCATGGTAGGTGGCGTGGCGCGCCACGCGCAGGCCGACGGCGGCGATCTTGGCGCGCTGCCCGTCCCGGGTCACGTACACGCCGGGCATGCCGTCGATGCGGAATCCGGGAATCCCGTAGCCGGCCAGCGTCGCGATGACCGCGCCCTCGATGCGCCGCACCAGTTCCTTCACGCCGTAGCCGAGCCGGCGCAGGTCGGTCATCAGGTACACCACCGCCTGGCCGGGGCCGTGGTAGGTGACCTGCCCACCGCGGTCGATGCGCACCACGGGAATCCCGCCTGCGGCGAGGACATGCTCCACCTTGCCCGCGAGACCGAGCGTGAACACCGGCGGGTGCTCGAGCACCCAGAGCTCGTCCGGCGTTTGTGCGTCGCGCGCGCGGTTGGCCTCGCGCATGGCCGCGTAGGTCGGTTCGTAGGCCACGCGGCCGAGGTGCCGGATCAGCGGATCATTCATGGGGAATCGGGGCGGATCACCCGCGCAGCGCGTTGCACAAGCCTAGTTGACGGCCGGTTTCAATTCGAACAGCAGCTTGTGGTGGGCGTCGGCGCTGCGCAGCGCCTCATCGGGCGCGCCGGGGCGGGCCACGGCGAACGATGACGCCGGTGCCAGGGCGGCATACGCGGTCACACTGCGAAGGTCCATGGGTATTCCTCGTGGGGCCGGGCTAGAGCGCGAACTTCACCATCGGATGCGCGCTCAGCTCGCGGTAGAGGTCGTCGAGCTGCTGCTTCGACTGCGCGTTGATGGTGGCGGTGACGGACAGGAAATTGCCGTTGCGCGAGGGGCGCATTTCCAGGCTGGCGGCGTCGAAGTCCGGCGCGTGTTTGAGCACGATGCCCATCACCACCTGCGCGAAGTCATCCGTGCGGCGGCCCATCACCTTGATCGGGAAGGCGACCGGAAACTGCAGCAGCTGCCGGGCTTCGAGATCGTCTTGCTCGGACATGCCCGGGACTACTCCGCCGCCTTCAGTTGCGGCACGACCGGCAGGTTCGCCTTGTAGTCGTCGAACAGCGCGCGCATCTTCCGGAAGACCGGGCCGGGCACGCCCGCGCCGACGGGATTGCCGTCGAGCCGGACGATCGGCGCGACCTCCTTGGTCGAGGACATGATCCACAGCTCGTCGGCCGAGCGCACCTCGCGCCGGTGGACGCGGCGCACCTCCAGCGGCATGCCGTTATTGCGCGCCAGTTCCATCATGAGCTCATAGGTGATCCCGCCGAGGATGAGGTTGTCCATCGGCGGACACAGGATCACGCCCTTCTTCACGGCGGCGATGTTGGAGGCCGACGACTCGGTGAGGTAGCCGTCGCGGAACATCACCACTTCGTCGCCGCCCATCTTGTTGCCCTCGTGCTTGAGCAACACCGCACCGAGCAGGGCGGTGGCCTTGACGTGGCAGCGCAGCCAGCGGTTGTCGTCGAGCGACACGCAGGAGAGGCCCTTTTCGTACACTTCGGGCTTGGGCGTGGCGAGCGGGTTGGCCATCAGGAACACGGTCTGCGCCAGCCCCGGCGGCGGCGGGAAATCGCGCTTGGCCACGCCGCGCGTGACCTGGATGTAGACGCCCACGCCGGTGCCCCCGCCCTGCCCGCTGTTTTTCTCGATCAACGTGGCGATGATGTCCAGCCACTGGTCGAGCGAATACGGATTGGCGATCTCCAGTTCGTCGAGGCTGCGCTGCAGGCGCCTCAGGTGCTCGACCGCGCGCAGCCCGCGCCCCGCGTAGTAGGGAATGACTTCGTACACGCCGTCGCCGAAGATGAACCCGCGGTCGAGCGGCGAGATCTTGGCGTCCTCGACGGGCAGGAAGCGGCCGTTGAGGTACACGGTGGGCAGGCACAGGTCTGTGGGGTTCATGGCGATTTCCACTCCACCGCGGCGCGGCCTGTGCCCGGCGGGACAGTTCCGGTCCGAGGGTTCGAAAACATCATTTGAACAACAGGCGGATCGCATCCCATCCGCGCCCCAACACGCCGGCCAGCGGCACGTCTTCGAGCGCGACCACGGGAAGCTCCGCGATCAGTTTGTCATTTTGCGTCAATTTCATCACGCCCGCTTTCTGGCCCTTGAGCAACGGCGCCAGCATCGGCTGCTGCGTGGACAGCGTCGCCTTGAGGTTGGCGAACTTGTCCTTGGGCAGGGTGATCCACATGTCGCGCTCGAAGCCGAGCTTGACCGTGTTTTGCCCGCCCTTGAAGATCTCCAGGGTGGCAACCGGGTCATTCTTCTTGTAGAGGCGCTGCGCATCGAAGAACTGGTAGCCGTAGTTGAGCAGTTTCTGGCTTTCCTGCATGCGCGCCACGTCGGAGGCGGTGCCCAGCACCACGGAGATGAGCCGGCGCGCCTTGTCGGCGTCGCCGCGCCGGGCGGTGGCGATCAGGCAGAAGCCGGCCGCCTCGGTGTGGCCGGTCTTCAAGCCGTCGACCGTCGGGTCCAGCCACAACAGGCGGTTGCGGTTGGGCTGGGTGATCTTGTTCCAGGTGAATTCCTTCTCCTTGTAGTACGCCATCTCGGCGGGAAAGTCGCGGATCAGCGCGTTGGCCAGCTGCGCCAGGTCTTCGGCGGTCGAATAGTGTTCCGGGTGCGGCAGGCCGGTGGCGTTCATGAACCTGGTGTTCTTCAGGCCCAGCGCGGCGGCCTCCTTGTTCATCGCCAGCACGAACACGTCCTCGCCGCCGGCCACCGCCTCGGCCAGCGCGATCGAGGCGTCGTTGCCGCTCTGGACGATCATGCCGCGGATCAGGTTCTCCACCGTCGGCGATTGCTTCGGGTCGATGAACATGCGCGAACCCTCCGCCTTCCACGCGCGCTCGGAAACGGCGACGGTCTTCTCGAGCGACAGCTTCTTTTCCTTCAGCGCCTTGAACACCAGGTAGGCCGTCATCAGCTTGGTGAGCGAGGCCGGCTCGAAGCGGTCCGCCGCCGCGAGGCTGGAGAGCGTCTGGCCGCTGGAGGCGTCCAGCAGGACGTAGGCGCGCGCGGCAATCGGCGGCGCGGGAATGTCGGCGAACGACACCTTGACCGGTTGGGCGGGCGCGGAAAGCGCGGTGAACAGAACGATGGATGCGACCAGACTTGCTGCACGTTTCATGAAGGACCTGTGTGGGGACTACTGTTTTTGGATGGCGGGGGAAAAATCGTGCGAACGCCGGACTTCCGCGGCGATCGCCTCGGCTTCCGCGCGCGTGGCGTAGGGGCCCATGCGCACGCGGTACCAGGGTTCGGTATGGACCAGCTGGATCGGCTCGCGGTTCCAATCGAGTTCACGCGCCATGCGCACGCGGAAGTTCTCGGCGTTGTCGCGCGAGGAAAACGCGCCCAGTTGCAGGAAGAAACCCATGGGCTCGGGCATGATGGGCGAGACGGCAATGTTCGGGGGCGGCGGCGGCACGGGCGCCTGCAGCGGCGGGAGGACCGCAACGGGCGGTGGTGGCAACGCGGCGCCGGGAAACACGCGCTCGATGATCACCAGGCCGCTGCCCTTGCGCGCAAGGTCGAGCTTGGCGGCGGCCGTATAGGACAGGTCGATGATGCGGTCGGAATGGAACGGCCCGCGATCGTTGACGCGCACCACCACGCTTTTCATGTTGGCCGGGTTGGTGACGCGCGCATAGGACGGCAGCGGCAGCGTCGGGTGCGCGGCCGTCATGCCGTACATGTCGTAGGGTTCGCCGATGGACGTCGGGTTGCCGTGGAACTTGCGCCCGTACCAGGACGCGTAGCCCTGCTGGCGGAACGGTTCCGCCGACACATTCGGGACGTAAGTCTTGCCGAACACGGTGTAGGGCCGGTTCGCGCCGCGATGCAGCGGTTCCTCGCGCGGCGTGGCGTCGGGAATGGCCTCGAGGTTGGCCGGCGCGTTCTCGCCGGGCCCGTCGTCAAGGTAATAGCCGCCGGATTTGGCGGGCGGGGATGCGGCGCCCTTCGAGCCCGGCTTGGGCGCAGTGCCGCAGGCGGCCAAGGCCAGCGCCAGGCAAACCCCAGCGCCGGCGAGCCTTCCAGGCCAAAAATGCTCCGAAAACCGCGCCCCTGCTGGAGTTTTGCGCCCGCCACCCATGGGCGTCATGTCGACACCAACTGTTTGTGCGTGGACACCGACATCAGCACCCCAAAGCCGATCAGCATCGAGACCGCCGCCGTGCCCCCGTAGCTCACCAGCGGCAGAGGCACGCCCACCACGGGGAGGATGCCCGACACCATCCCCATGTTGACAAAGGCATAAGTGAAGAAGGTCAGCGTGACGGCGCCGGCCATGAGCCGCGAAAACGTGGTCGGCGCGTTCACCGCGATCATCAGGCCGCGGCCGATCACGATCAGGTACAGCACCATCAAGAGCAGGTTGCCGATCAGCCCGAATTCCTCGCCGAACACGGCGAGGATGAAGTCGGTGGAACGTTCCGGGATGAAATCGAGCTTGGTCTGCGTGCCGGACAGCCAGCCCTTGCCGAGCACGCCGCCCGAGCCGATCGCGATGGTCGACTGCGTGATGTGATAGCCCGAGCCGAGCGGGTCGGCGGACGGATCGAGAAAGGTCAGCACCCTTTGCCGCTGATATCCCTTGAGGTGCGGCCAAACAAACGGGGCAGCGGCCGCTACGCTCAACGCGGCGCCTACAATGGCCTTCCACGAAAGTCCCGCCAGAAAGATCACAAAAAACCCGGATGCAAACACCAAAATCGCTGTACCCAAATCCGGCTGCTTGAATACTAATCCGGTCGGAATTGCCAGGATCAGGATCGCAATGGCGTAGTCTTGCCATCCCAGCATTTCCTCGCGCTTGTGAAAGTACCAGGCCAGCACCAACGGCATGCCGATCTTCATGATCTCCGACGGCTGAATGGTGAGGACGCCAAGGTTCAGCCAGCGTTTTGCGTTGTTCCGCGTTTCCCCGCCTAGCGCCACGGCAATCAGCAGCGCAAGGCCAATCAGATAGATCGGAATGGCCAGCCGCATCAATTGCTGCGGCGGGATGTTGGCCACGATCCACAGCGCGATCAGCGCCACGCCGAAGTTGCGCACCTGCCCGAGCGCGCGGTCGAACGAGCCGCCGCCGGAGGCGGAGTAGATCACCACGATCGACAGCGTGGCGATCACCATGAGCACCACCATCAACGGCCCGTCGAGGCGGCGCGTGGCGGTGTCGAACAGCCAGTTGGTCCAGTTACGGAGCATAGGAGGCCTTCTTCACCGCCGGGTCCGGCAGCTTCTTGAGCAGGTGGTAGTCAAATGCCACGCGCGCCAGCGGGGCTGCGGCGGCGCCGCCAAACCCGCCGTTCTCCACCAGCACCACCAGCGCAATGGTGGGCGCCTCGACCGGCGCGTAGGCGATGTACCAGGCGTGGTCGCGCAGCCGTTCCTGCACGCGGCCCTCGACATACTTTTCGCCCTTCAGGCCGAACAGCTGCGCGGTGCCGGTCTTGCCCGCGCTGGCATAGCCGGCATTGAGGAACGACTTGGAACTGGTGCCCTCCTTGGCCACACCGGCGAGCGAGCGCTGGATGAACTCGAGGTTTTCCGGCTTGAGCGGCAGGCGCCCGTCGATCGTGGGCTCGATGTTGCGCGATTGGCCGGATGTTGCGTCGGTGACCCGCTTGAGCAGGCGCGGCCGGTACGCGATGCCGCCGTTGGCGATGGCGGCGATACCGTGCACCAGCTGCATCGGCGTGAACGCGTTGTAGCCCTGGCCGATGCCCGCGGAAATGCTGTCGCCGAGGTACCACTTGCGCGCGTCGGCTGCGGCCTTGGCGAAGCGCCGCTCCTTCCAGGCGCGCGACGGCAGGATGCCTTCGACTTCCCCGTCGATGTCGATGCCGCTCTTGCGGCCGAAGCCGAGGATGCGCAGGAAATCGGCGGTCTTGTCGATGTCGGTCTCGGCAGCCAGCTGGTAATAGTAGGTGTCGCAGGAATCCACGATGGACTTGTACATGTCCACGAATCCGTGGCCGCCCTTGCGGTCGTCGTTCCAGCGGTGGGCCACGCCGGGAAGCGAAAAATACCCGGGGTCGGAAATGCCCTGCGTGGGCGTGCGCTTGCCCGACTCGAGCGCGGCCAGCGCCAGGAACGGCTTCAAGGTGGAGCCGGGCGGATAGGCGCCGCGCAGCGCGCGGTTCAGCAGCGGTTTGTCGAGCGAGGTGTTCAGCGCGTCCCAGTTCACCGGGTCGATGCCGTCGACAAACAGGTTCGGGTCAAAGCCGGGCTTGGACACCAGCGCGAGGATTTCCCCGCTGCGCGGATCGATTGCCACCAGCGCGCCGCGCCGGTCGCCGAAGGCGTCCTCGATCACCTGCTGCAGCTTGATGTCGAGCGTGAGTTGTAAGTTGTTGCCGGAGGTCGGCGCGCTGCGCGCGAGCGAACGGATGGCGCGCCCGCCGGAATCGACCTCGACCTGGTCGGCGCCGGTCTTGCCATGCAGCTCCGCCTCGTAACTGCCCTCGATGCCGAGCTTGCCGATATGCTCGGTGCCCTTGTAGTTGGCCGAAAGCCCCGACGCTTCGATGCGCTTGAGTTCGGCATCGTTGATGCGGCCGATGTAGCCGACCGCGTGCGAGGCGACCTCGCCGAGTGGATAGTTGCGAAACAGCCGCGCCTTGATCTCGAACCCGGGGAAGCGGTAGCGGTTCACCGCAAAGCGCGCCACCTCCTCGTCGGTCAGGCGGTTCTTGACCGGCAGGGATTCGAAGTTCTTCGATTCCTCCATCAGGCGCTTCAAGCGCCGGCGGTCCTTCTGCTGGATGTCGATGACCTTGTCGAGCTGGTCGAGCGCGGCCTCGAGGTTCCTGACGCGGCTGGGCGTGACCTCCAGCGTGAACGCCGAGTAGTTCGCGGCCAGCACCTCCCCGTTGCGGTCGGTGATCAGCCCGCGATTGGGCACCACCGGCAGGATCGAGATGCGGTTGGATTCGGCCTGCGTGTGGAAGTGGTCGAAACGGATCACCTGCAGCCACACGAAGCGCCCCGCCAGGACGGCGAACGCGACCAGGATCATGGCACCGGCGAGCAGCGCACGGCGGCGGAAGACGACGACTTCCGCCTCGCGGTTCTTGATGATGGTGCCGGCCATGCGGGCCTACCTCATCAGGGTCACGGCATCGCGTTGCCGCAGGCGCGGCTGGATGACGATGAAATGCAGGGGCAGCCACATCGCCGCGCCGAGAAACGGCGCCAGCACGATCAGCGCGCCCGGAAACTCGCGACCCACGGAGAGGTTGAGCAGCACGTTGATCGCCTGTGCCACGATCAGGATGCCGCCGATGTGCAGCGCCTGTTCGAGCACCGAGAGCTGGAACAGCCGCAGCCGGACGAGCTGGGTCAGGTACACCGCGGCCACATAGGCGAGCGCGTGCTGCCCGAGCAGCACACTGTCGGCCACGTCCATGACCAACCCGAGCGCGAAGGCCCAGCCCTGCCCCACGTTGCGCGACTCATGCATGGCCCAGTACAACAGCACCACCAGCAGGAAATCCGGCCGCACCAGCAGCACCCAGCCGCTCCACGGCAGCAGGTTCAGCAACAGGCCGGCGGCGAACGACGCCAGCAGGAGCTTGGCCGGCGCGGGCGGGCGCATCGGCTCGCGCGAGGCGGGCGAGAGATCCATGTGCCTCACTTGCGCGCCTCCGCCTTGGCGCCGCCCGTGCGCTTGCCGGGTTTGCCGGGCTTGCCGCCCTCGGCGTCGGACTCGGCGAGGTCGGGCTTCGGATAATCCTGCAGTTCGGCCTGCGTGAACACCTTCACCCGCCGGTGGCTCATCACGCTCGCCACCGGATTGGCGACGATGCGCGCGAACGAGGCCGCCGGATTGCGGTCCACCACGCTGACGGTGGCCACGGTCAGCCCCGCCGGATAGGTGCCGTCGATGCCGGAAGTCACCAGCACATCGCCAGCCTGCACGTCGGCACCGAGCGGGATGAACGGCACGTCGAGGGTTCCCGCGCGGCCGGCCCCGACCGCGAGCGCGCGCAGCCCGTTGCGCACCACGAGGACCGGCACCGAATGGTCTTTTTCCGTGGTGAGCGTGACTTCGGAAGTCATTAGCCCGGTGGCGGTCACCTGCCCGACCACCCCGGCGCCGTCGATTACGGCGAGCCCCGGAACGATGCCGTGGCGGCTGCCGCGGTCGATGATGATCTTGCGGGCAAAGGGATTGCGCGCATCGCGAATGATCTCCGCCACCACCCCCTGGTTGGCGAAGCGGTCGCCCTCGCCACGCATGGCGAGCATCTGCGCATTCTCGGCCTTGAGCTGCTCGGCGCGGCCGCGCACGGCGGACAATTCCAGCAGTTCGGCTTTTAGCCTGGCGTTTTCGTCGAGCAGGTGCTGCTGGTCGGCGAAGTACGCGGTGACATGGCGGATCGCCTGCCCGGGCCACAGCAGCGCGGTTTCGATGGGGGAGATGACCGCGGAGACGCCGCCGCGCACCCAGCCCAGCGCCTGGAAGCGGTGGTCGGCGATCATGACGCCGATGGACACGATGCCAAAGAACACCACGCGCGCCAGCGGGCTCGGCCCGCGCGTGAAAAAGTTCTCTTGGTAAGCGCTCAAGACAAACACTCCATCGCCGCACGCAACCCGATGCGCGCGGCGGCGTCGGGGTTACAGCTCGTTGGTGAACACCGAGCCAAGTTTGTCCATCTCCTCGAGCGCACGCCCGGAGCCGCGCACCACGCAGGTCAGCGGGTCATCGGCGACGATCACCGGCAGGCCGGTTTCCTCGACCAGCAGGCGGTCGAGCTCGCGCAGCAGCGCGCCGCCGCCGGTGAGTACCATGCCTTTTTCGGCGATGTCGGCACCGAGTTCGGGCGGCGTCTGCTCGAGCGCCGACTTCACCGCCGAGACGATGGAGTTCAGCGGATCGGTGAGCGCCTCGAGGATTTCGTTGGAGGAAATCGTGAACGAGCGCGGAATGCCCTCGGCGAGGTTGCGGCCCTTGACTTCCATTTCTCGCACTTCGCTGCCCGGAAAGGCGGACCCGATGTTCTTCTTGATCTGCTCGGCGGTCGATTCGCCGATCAACATGCCGTAGTTGCGGCGGATGTAGTTGATGATGGCCTCGTCGAACTTGTCGCCGCCCACGCGCACGCTGGCCGAATAAACGATGCCGCCGAGCGAAATCACGCCCACCTCGGTGGTGCCGCCGCCGATGTCGACCACCATCGAGCCGGTCGGCTCGGCGATCGGCAAGCCTGCGCCGATGGCAGCGGCCATCGGTTCCTCGATCAGGAACACCTGCGAGGCGCCGGCCGCGACGGCGGATTCCTTGATGGCACGCCGCTCGACCTGGGTTGAGCCACAGGGCACGCAGATGACGATGCGCGGACTCGGCATGTACCAGCGCGCGTCGTGCACCTTCTTGATGAAGAACTTGAGCATGTGCTCGGTGGTGTGGAAGTCGGCGATCACGCCGTCCTTCATCGGCCGGATGGCGGTGATGTTGCCGGGCGTGCGTCCCAGCATCATCTTGGCCGCGAGGCCCACGGCCTGGATGGTCTTGCGGGAATTCGGGCCGGCTTCCTGGCGGATGGCGACCACCGAGGGTTCGTCGAGGACGATGCCTTTGCCGCGCAGGTAGATGAGGGTGTTTGCCGTGCCGAGGTCGATCGCGAGATCGGAGGAGAAATACTTGGAGAAGAGCGAGAACATGTTGCCTTTCGGTTTCCGGTGCATCGGGAGATGACCGTGGGGCGGCGTTGTTCGTTCACGTGGCGCACACGCCCCGAACACCCCGACCCGGAAATGGGAAAAACTGACGCGAATTCCAAACGCGTTTGACGCGGTTTTCACCCGGTTTTCCCTATGAAAACAAGGTCTTTCGCGTCAAATGGCCTATAATACCGTATCGATCGCGCAAAAGCAGCGCCGCGCAGGGCAAAACCGTGATTTTTCGCACGGTCCGGCGCCGGATTTCCCGCGCGCGTCCACGCCACTTCCGCCCCCACTTCATGGCCTTTCAACCCGACGACATCCGCCGCCTGGCAAGGCTTTCGCGCATTGCGGTCGATGGGGACGAGGCTGAGCGCTTCGCGCGCGAGCTTTCCGGCATCTTCGGGCTGATCGACCAGTTGCAGGCAATCGACACGTCCGGGGTGGAGCCGCTGGCGCATCCGTTGGACGTTGTGATGGCCTCGGCGCAGCGCCTGCGCGAGGATCGCGCCGCCCCGCCTGATTCGCGCGAGGCGAACATGGCCAACGCACCGCAGGCCGAAGGCGGCCTGTTCCTGGTGCCCCGGGTCATCGAGTAAGGCCATGGCCGGATCGATTTCCGCCTTGCGCGCCCGGCTCAACGCCGGGGAGACCACGGCCGTCGCGCTGGCCGAAGCGCATTTGTCGCGCATCGCCGCAGCCGGCCCGGTCAACGCCTTCCTGCATGTCGACGCGGAGCTCACGCTGGCGCAGGCGCGCGAGGCGGACCGCCGCCGCAAGACGGGCGACACCGCCGCACTGCTCGGCATCCCGGTGGCGCACAAGGACGTGTTCGTGACCCGCGGATGGCGCTCGACCGCGGGTTCGCGCATGCTGGAAAACTACACCTCCCCGTTTGACGCGACGGTGGTCGATAAGCTCGCCGCCGCCGGCATGGTGTGCCTGGGCAAGCTCAACTGCGACGAGTTCGCCATGGGCTCATCCAACGAGAATTCCGCATTCGGCGCGGTGACCAATCCGGTGGATGCGTCGCGC
>CAZTYC010000061.1:0-13669 GCA_964617435.1 uncultured Burkholderiales bacterium | reverse complement strand
CGATGGAAACGCCGATCGGCGACGACGACGACTCGCACCTGGGCGATTTCATCGAAGACACGCAGACCATGGCGCCGGACGACAACGCGCAGTACACGTCACTGCGCGACGTCACCAAGGATGTGCTGGATTCGTTGACGCCGCGTGAAGCCAAGGTGCTGCGCATGCGCTTCGGCATCGAGATGAACACCGATCACACGCTTGAGGAAGTCGGCAAGCAGTTCGACGTCACCCGCGAGCGCATCCGCCAGATCGAGGCGAAGGCGCTGCGCAAGCTGCGCCACCCGTCGCGCTCGGAGAAGCTGAAGAGCTTCCTCGAATCGGACAGCTGAACCTCGACCGCGCGGTCCCGGACAAACGCCCTCTGAACGAGGGCGTTTTTCATTGTGCGACTGATGCGCTCAGGCCGGCGCGCTCACTCCCCGAGGCCCAGCACCACCTGCACGGTCTGGTCCTGTCCGCCCACCGGCTTGCTGACGAACCCGAGTTGCGTGGCCAGGTGCAGCATGCCCAGGTTGCCCGACAGCACGCTGCCCTCCAGGTATTCGTACCCGGCTTCCTTCGCGCAGGCGATCAGCGCCACCATGAGGCGCGAGCCGAGCCCGCGCTTCTGGAACTTGTCGCCGATCGCGATGGCGAATTCGGCGCCCTGGTCGTCGGGGTTGGGGAAATAGCGCGCCACGCCTGCGATCTGGTCCGTCGCGGGGTCGAGCGCGACGAGCGCCATTTCGCGCGCGTAGTCGAGCTGCGTGAAGCGCGCGATGGTCTCCGGCGAGAGTTCCTTCACCGGGTGCTGGAACCGGTAGTAGCGCGTGGTCTCGGCCAGGCTGCCCACAAAGGCGACTTCGCGCGCCGCGTCGTCGGGCCGGATCGGCCGCACCAGCAGGCGCGTGCCATCGGAGAGCGCGAACTCGGTTTCCAGGGCCACCGGATACGGGAAGATCGCCATGTGGCGGTAGCGCGGATCGGTCGCGGCGGTGATGTCGTTCATGACGATGCGCGCGTCGAGCACCGCGGCGCCGCCCGGATGGACCACCAACGGGTTGAGATCCATTTCCTGCACCCAGGGCAGCATGGCCGCAATCATCGAGACGCGGATCAGCGCATCCTCGAGCGCGGCAAAGTCGATCGATGGCACATCGCGATACGCGCGAAGCACGCGGGAGATGCGCGTGGCATCGACCTGCGAGCGGATCAGCGCCGCGTTGAGCGGCGGCAGCGCCAGCGCCACGTCGTGCAGCGCCTCCACCGCGATGCCGCCGGCGCCAAACGCGATCACCGGGCCGAACACGCGGTCGCGCTGGATGCCGACCAGCACCTCGCGCTGGTGCGCAAACTTCACCATCGGCTGGATGTTCACGCCCGTGATCGGCGCCCCCGGGCGCGCGGCGGACACGCGCTCCATGATGTCGTCGAACGCATTGCCGACCTGACGGGCGTTTTGCAGGTTGGTGCGCACGCCGCCCACGTCGGTCTTGTGCGTGATCCCCGGCGAGACGATCTTCATCGCCACCGGGTAGCCGGTCTTGCGCGCCAGGGCGAGGGCCTCCTCGCGGGTGGTGGCCAGCGCGCCGGGATGCGCGGGCAATCCGAACGCGGACAACAGGCGCTTCGATTCCATCTCGTCGAGCAGGGTGCGCCCTTCCTTGCGGGCCTGGTCGCGGATGGCCACCGCCACGGCGACCGCGGCCATGGCCTCCTTCGCACCCATGGCCGCATGCGCGGTGGGCGCTTCGAGCAGCATGCGCTGGTGGCGCCCGAAGCGCGCCAGATACGAGAAGGCGTCCACCGCGTTTTCCGGCGTCATGAAGTTCGGGATGCCGGCCGACTCGAACGCCACGCGCGACTCGACGATCGATGCGCCGCCCAGCCACGCGGTGATCACCGGCTTGCCGCTCGTCGCGGCCGCCTCGATCACGCTTTTCGCCGCCTCCAGCGCCGGCGTGAGGCCCTGCGGGCAGAACAGCACCAGTGCGGCGTCGACGCCGTCGTCCTGGAGCACCGCGCGCAAGGCATCGCCGAAACGGCCGGCCGGCGCGTCGCCGATCAGGTCGACCGGGTTGGCGCGCGACGCATAGCCGGGCAGCGTGCGCTCGAGCGAATCGAGCGTGTCCTTGGAGAATTCGGCCAGCGCGATGCGGTTGTCGATGGCGCAGTCCGCGGCCACCACGCCGGGGCCGCCGCCGTTGGTGATGATCGCCAGCCGTTCGCCGTCAAGCCGCTTGGGCTGCGCCAGCATGCGCGCGGCGGCAAAGAGTTGCAGGGAACTGTTGACGCGGATGGTGCCGGCGCGCGCCAGTGCGGCGTCGAACACCTGGTCGCTGCCGGCCAGCGCGCCGGTGTGCGAGAGCGCGGCGCGCCGTCCCGAGGCGTGGCGTCCGGCTTTGTAGACCACCACCGGCTTCGCGCGCGCCGCCGCGCGCAACGCGGACAGGAAGCGCCGCGCATCGCGCACGCCCTCCACGTACATGAGGATGCTGTGCGTGTCGGCATCCTGCACCAGGTAGTCCAGAACCTCACCGAAATCGATGTCGAGCGCCCCGCCCAGGGAGATGACCGACGAAAAACCGATGCCTGTGGTCGCGGCCCAGTCCAGCAGCGCCGTGCAGACGGCGCCCGACTGCGACACCAGCGCGAGGTTTCCCGTGCGCGCCGGGGTATTGGCGAAGGTGGCGTTCAAGCCGATGGCCGGCCGCAGCAAGCCGATGCAGTTGGGCCCGATCATGCGCACCCCGGTGCGCTTGAGCGCGGCGGTCAGCTCGGCGCCGCGCGCCTTGCCCTCGTCGCCGGCTTCCGCAAAACCCGCGGAGAGCACCAGCACATGGCGGGTTCCGCGACGGGCGCAATCTTCAATCAGGGGCACCACCGACGGCGCCGGTGAGGCGATGACCAACAACTCCGGCGCCTCCGGCAAGTCTTCCATCCGGGCAAAGCAGGGCGCGCCGAACACGCTGGCGTGTTTCGGATTCAGCGGATGGATGGGTCCGTGGAACGCGCCGGCGCGCAGGTTTTCGAACACTGCGCGTCCGAGCGAGTGCTCTCGTTCCGAGGCGCCGGCGAGCGCGATCGAGCGCGGGGAAAACAGGTGCGAGAGGTAATGGGTGGACATTGCGAGAGTATCGCGGAAAAGATTCGAGGGATTGTTCGGTGAAAACACGGGCGCAAAGTCAAGCACCGGCAAGGCTCTTGGGGCGAAAATGGCCCAAGAGGTGCGCCAGTGCTTGTGTTTTGCGTCGTTGTCGAACGGGATTCGCCCAGGGGTGCAGACTATAATGAACGCACGCAACAGGGGGCCGTTAGCTCAGTTGGTTAGAGCAGAGGACTCATAATCCTTTGGTCGTTGGTTCAAGTCCAACACGGCCTACCATTTGCGGGAAGCAATCACGTGTCCGCCTGGAAATCGCAAGCGGCCGGGGCTCCGGGGCGCCGCCGCCACGCGGGGGCGGGAAGTCGCGATGGACGGGTGCGGTGCACCGCCATTGCAAACCCTGCCGCGAGCACTCGACCGCATGTGCAAATTCGACGCGGCCTGCCTGCTTGATCGAGAAGCCCGCGCGGTCCTTCACTCGCGAACCACGAAAACCAACCGTCATGCCGCCCAGCCGTTTTCCGTCTCTCCGTGCATCGCAAGAACGATCCGCGCCGAAGATCTGCGTGCCGCTGATGTCGCGCACACTGGAGGCCCTGCGCGACGAGGCGCGCACGGTAAGCGCCCTGCGGCCGGATGTGATCGAGTGGCGCGCGGATCATTTTGAGTCGCTGGCCGATGCCACCCAAGTCGCCGGCGCCGCGCTTGAACTTCGCGCCGCGCTCGGGCGGACACCCCTGTTGTTCACCCGGCGCTCCCCGCGCGAAGGCGGCGCGCCTTCCACGGCGTCGGATACCGAGGTCATGGCGGCGTGCGAACGCGTGGTGGCGTCGGCGGCAGTGGATGCCATCGATTGCGAACTCAGCCAGCCGGAGGCGGACATCCGGCGCTTGCGGGAACTCACGCGCGCGGGCGGCGTGGCGCAAATCCTGTCGTTTCACGACTTTGCCGGCACGCCGGAGAACGCAGCCCTGCTCGCGCTGGCCGCGCGTGCGGCAGCGTTGGGGGCGGATGCGGTGAAGATCGCCGTCATGCCGCAATCGCTGTCCGACGTGCTGCGCCTGCTCGATGTGACGCGCCAGCTCAGCGAGCGCGGCGGCATTCCGGTCATCAGCATGGCGATGGGCGAAGCCGGGCGGCTCTCACGCGTGGCGGGCGGTTTGTTCGGCTCGGCGATGACTTTTGCCTCGGGCGCCAGTGCCAGCGCGCCCGGCCAGATGGATGTTGAATCGCTGCGCGCGGCCATGCGCCCGCTGTACGCCGGTTGATCGCTTCCGTGTGAAGGTCGCCGCCGTCGATCCGATGCCGGCCGGATTCCGCGCGATTGGCCTTGAGCCGGCCCGGCGCCGCGGCTCTTGGCCGGAGCCCGCAACGGACTGCAGCAGAACCGCGGGACTGCGCGTGGCCTAAACGCGCAGGGTCCGGCGGCGCAAGGTCTCCACCACCTTGTCCAGACGCAGGCGATCTTCGCCGGCCAAGTTCGCGTCCGCCGCAAGGGCGCCGATCCACGCGGCGATGTCCTTGTCGCTCACCGTCGCCGCCACGCGCGCCTCCATCGCGGCCTTCATCGCCTTGAGTTTCAGCTCGCGCCGCGCGCCGGCCAGCGCGCCTGGCGACGGGATGTCGAGCGCGTCCTCGAGTTTGAGCAGCAACGCGGTGTCGGCCGGCCGGGCCTGTCCGTCGTAGCGCGCGCGCAGCGGCGCGTCCCACGCGGCGGGCAGCGCGCGGATGGCCTGCCACTCGTCGTCGGATTTCATGCGCGCGCCGGATTCCACGTCGCGCGCCAGCTGCAGCTTGGCCATCAGGGCATCGCAGGTGGCATGCCATTCGCGCGAGGCGGAACCTTCCAGCAGGCGTTTGGCGGCATCCTTGGCGGCGCGGAATTGCGACTCCAGCCGGCCCATGTCGGCGCGGGCCGCCTCGCCCGCCTTGCGCCACGCGGCGTCGGTTTCGGAAAGGGTCTGGCGGATGGCGTGGGCGTCGTGCTGGGGGCCCAGATCGCGCAGCCTGCCGATCAACTCCTCGCGCGCACGGCGCTGCGCGGAGAAAGCGTCGTCGCGCGCCTTGTGCTCGGCATCGCGCGTCTTGAAGACCGCGTCGATGGCCTCCTTGAACTGGCGCCACAACGCGTTTTCCACGTCGCGCGCCAACGGCAGCGACTTGGCATGCGCCTGCCATTCCGCCTGCAGCTCGCGGGTGCGGGCGATGGCGTCCTTGGCCTTGGGGTCGATGGCGCGCGCCGCCGCAATGATCTTGTCGCGGCGCATCCCTTCCACGCGGCGTGCGTCATTGAGCGGCTCCTCGAGGCGGGCCTTCGCCGCCGCGAGCTTCTTGAGCAGCGGATCCTTCGCCGCGCGCGGCACGGTGTGTTCGATGGGGCCGAGCTTGCGCCATTCGGCATCGACATGGTCGAGCTCGCGCGCGATGGCCTTGAAGTCCGGCTTCGGCGCGTCCGCCTCCTGCGACGCCTGGGGCAGCGCGAAGGCCTCCAGCTCGCCGATCAGCGCATTGCGCTTGGCGAGGTTTTCCTCGCGCTGGGTCTTGAGCTTTTGCTGGAAGGCGGCCACCGGCGCGAACGCGGCTTTCAACGCCCCGTCGAAGGCGTTCCACGTGTCCTTGTTGCCCGGCGCGCCAAGCTTGTCGAGTTCCTTCCAGCGATCGCGCAATTTGTCGATCGCCTGGTCGTGCTCCCGCAGGTTGATCTTGGGCGCGGCCGCGGCGGCTTCCAGGGCCTTGGCTTCGGCGAGCAGGTCCTCGCGCGCCCGGCCGCCGCCCCATTGCTTCCACTTGTTGAGGCGGGCGATTTCCCCGTGCAGGTGCTGGATCTTGCCCGCGAGCTTCTTGTCCGGCGCATGGCCGGCCTGCGTGGCGTCGATCTGCTTGACGATGACCAGTGCGTCTTGCGTATGCCCCTCGGCCAACTTGGCTTCTGCGTCTGCGATCAGCGCCTTGAGCTTGTCGCGGCGGGCCGTGTCGAGCGCCTTCTGCTCGGCGCGCGCGGCACTCTCCTGCGTGGTGCGCTCGTGGTCGGCCAGCGCGCGCGCCGCCCGTTCGGCTTCCGCATGCCGCTCGTGCACTGCCTTGGCCAGTTGCACGTCGGCAATCTCGGGCAGGGCCAGCCACGCGGCGTCGTCGAGCGCCAACGCGGGATCGTCGGCGAGCTTTTCCACAAACGCGGCGCGCTCGGCCAGCGAAGCCAGGTTGGCGAGCAGGGCGAGCGAGGCCGCGTTGAGATCGGAATCATCCAGCGCGCCCTCGCCGGTGGGCGCGGCGGCGAGGCTCTGCGCCAACTGATCGCGGTGCGCGTCCAGCGTTGCCGCCGGCGCCTGGCCTTCGGCCACTTCGCGTGCGGCGCGCCTGGCCGCCGCCATCACACCCTGGATGTCCTTGGCCCAGCGCGAGGTTTGCACCAGCAGGTCGCCGCGCGCGCGCATGCCCTTGGAGAGCGCCTCCCAATGCGATGCGTAGCGCTGCACCTGGTCGTCTTCCAGCGCCAGTTGGTCGATGGCCGACCAGGCGCGGTCGAGTTCGACGAGGCGGTTGGCCGGCAATTCAGCCTGCGTGCGCAGGGCTTCGGCGTCGGCGATGACGGCGTCCGCGCGCTCGCGCGATTTGCGGATCCACTGGGCGCGCTCCAGGCGTTGCTTGGCTTCGCGGTGGGCGCGGCGATGGTGGTCGCGAAACGCCGCCTCGGCCTCCTTCAACGCCCCTTCCGATTGCAGCGCGCCGATGGCGGCGACTTTCAGGTCGATGAGCGGCGTCTCGACGGCCAGTTGCAGGAGCGCGGCATCATTGCCCTGCGCCTGCGCGAGGCGCGCTTCCCACGGCGCACGGTCGATGACCGGCTTGGCGGCCTTGTCGGCTTCGGTCTGCTGATCTTCCGCGGCCCTGTCCGCGCCGAACAATTTGCCCAGCATGATGTGCTGCCCTGCGAATCAAAAAAGAGGGCGCATTTTGACACTACTTTCCGGTCGCTGCCGGACGGCGCAGGAGGCGGCAGGCCTGCGGAAGAATGCCAAAGTCAAGGTTTGGCGCGGCGTTCGGGGACGTTTTGCCTGAAAAGGCCCGCCAATCCTAGGGTTTGTCCTTTGCTTCGATGGCCTCGAGGACCTTTTGCACCGTGCTCCAGTTGCGCGTCGTGAACGCGTCCTTCGTGGTGCGCATGAATTCATTGGCCAGCGCACTCTCCAGCAGACCCGACGCGGCATCGAGGTAAAGCGCATCCGGCGTGAAGGCCAGCCGGTCCGGCGACCATGCGCGCCGGCCGAGCGGCGTGGCCTGGGCCATCGCATCCTCACCATATGGGAACGCCACCAGAAATTGCGATGGGTTCTGCGGACTGCCCAGCGGGTTGGTGTGCGCGATGCGGCGCAACACATCAGCGCGGATGAACACCGTGTTTGCGGCAAAGCCGTGCCGCGCTTTCAACGCCGCTTCGAAAGGCCCCGCGAGCGCGGCAGCGCTTCGGGCGCGTGACTCGAACACGACATTGCCGCTGTTGAGCACGGTACGCACCCGCGCATGGCCGAGCGATTCGCAAAGCGACCGCAAATCCGCCATCGAGATGCGTTTTGCGCGGCCCACATTGATGCCGCGAAGAAAAGCCACCCACGTCGTCATGTGTTGATTGACGATGCTGCGCGAATGAAGGAAGTCTGGCGCGCGCGCGGGAACTGCCGCACGCGGCGTCCGGCGGGCGGATTCACATCACCGTCCGCACCACTCCCACCACCAGCCCCTCGATGGCCAGTTCCTGCTTGTTGAGGTCCACCACAATGGGCAGGAACTCCGGGTTTTCGGCGATCAGGTACGCCTGCCTGCCCTTGACCTTGAGGCGCTTGACCGTCGCGTCGCCATCGACACGTGCGACGACAATCTGGCCATTCTGCGCATTGCGGGTTTTGTGGACGGCCAGCCAGTCGCCATCGACGATGCCGACATCCTTCATGCTCATGCCCTGAACCTTCAGCAGGTAGTCCGCCTTCGGCTTGAACATCAGCGGGCTCACCGGATACCGGCCCACCATGTGTTCCTGCGCCAGGATCGGCGCACCGGCGGCCACCTTGCCGATCAGCGGCAGGCCGTCCTCGTCGTTGGCCGCGTCGAACGGGGTGTCGTCCTTGATGCGGATCCCGCGCGAAGAGCCGGGCAGCATTTCGATGGCGCCCTTGCGCTCGAGGGCGCGCAAGTGTTCCTCCGCCGCATTCGGCGATCGAAACCCCAGCGCCTCGCAGATCTCCGCGCGGGTGGGCGGCATGGAGTTTTCTTCGATCCAGGCCTTGAGAAAAGCGAGGATTTCCTTCTGGCGCGCGGTGAGTTCTTGCATGACATTCATCCTTCCGAGCATGGGCCCGTTTCTGTATTTTTATACAGCCTCAGTCCAAAATGCAAGCGCTTTCTTTGGAGCCGCGCAAAGAGGCGGGTAACATCTCTGCCGTTTGAAGCAAGGACGACACTCCATGAAACTTCTCCTGGCATCCGTTTGCCTGGTTTCCGCCGTGGCCTCCGCCGCCCAACTGGTGGCCGGCCCCATGGCGGGCGCCGCGGCGCAACGCGGCACCAAGTTGTGGCTCCAGGCCAGCGGGCCGGGATCGGCGCAGATCGAATACTGGAACGCGGCAACGCCGCGCGAGACGCGCCGCACGTCGGCCATCCGGTTGCGGGAGGAGGAAGACTTCGTGGCGCAGTTCGACATCGGCGCGCTCGAACCGGGCCAATCGTACGGGTACCGCGTGCTGCTCGACGGCAAGCCGGTCGCCGTTCCGGATCCGCTGACCTTCCGCACGCAGGCCCTGTGGCAATGGCGCGGCGACGCGCCGGACTGGAAGCTTGCCTTCGGCAGCTGTGCCTATGACAACGAAGCCGCCTATGACCGGCCGGCGAAGGTGCCCTATGGCGGACCGCCCGGCCAGAGCCGCATCTTCGATTCGATCGCGCGCGCCAAGCCGGACATGATGCTCTGGGGCGGGGACTTCCTTTACCTGCGCGAGGCCGATTGGGACCAGCCGTGGGGCCTGCGGTACCGCTGGTCGTACGCCAAGCGCCAGCCGGCGTTGCAGAAACTGTTGCGCACCGGCAACCATTACGCGGTCTGGGACGACCATGAGTTCGGCCCCAATGACTCGAACTCGAGCTTTGTGTTCAAGGGCGAATCGCTCGCCCTGTTCAAGCGCCACTTTCCCAACCCGAGCTTCGGCCTGCCGGAGACGCCCGGCACCTTCACGGCCTTCAACTTCAACGACGTCGATTTCTTCCTCACCGACGGGCGCTATTACCGCGACGCGGATGGCCTGATCTCCGAGGACAAGGCCATGCTGGGCAGCGCGCAGTTGCGCTGGCTCAAGAACGCCATCCTGGTGTCGACCGGGCGCATCAAGATCATCGTCACCGGCTCCCAGGTCACCAACCCCAGCGGTCCGTGGCGCGACGGCTGGGACAAGTTTCCCAAGGAGCGCGACGACTTCTTCAAGTTCCTGGCGGACCACCGCGTGCCGGGCGTGATCCTCCTCACCGGCGACCGCCATTTCACCGCGCTGTACAAGAACGAGCGGCCCGGCACCTATCCGATCCATGAACTGACCTGTTCGCCCCTCACCTCTGGCGTGGGCAGCGACGCCAAGGAAGAGCGCCACAAGCCGAACATCGTGCCCGGAACCTTCGTAGCGGACCGCAACTATTGCACGCTGGATTTCACCGGACCGCGCGATGCGCGCAAGATCTCGATCAAGAGCTTCGATCCGGATGGCAAGTTGCTGTGGGAACGGCAGCTCACCGCCCAGGAGTTGGCGGGTCCGCGGCAGGATTGACCGCCCGGCCCGCGCGGGGCGCAACGCCGGTCAGGCGCCCGCGGCCGCGAACGCGCGCTTCATGTGGCGGTGATAGGCGGCAAAGAACGCCACGAATAGGGCAAACATCACCGGTTCCGGCACTTCGAGTTTCCACGCCGCCACCGCCGCCACGGCAAAACCAGCGTTGAGTCCGGTGATGAGCCACTGTGTTTGCGCAATGCCCATCCCGCGCGATTTCAGGTAATGGTGCAGGTGCTGCGAATCGGGTTCGGTCATCTTGCGGCCGGCGCGCCGGCGGCGAATCATCAGGGATACGCAATCGCACAACGGGATCATCACCACCCAGAGCGCATTGATCGGCGCAAACGTCCGGCCCGCGCCCATGGTCAGGTCGATGGCGAACCACGCGATCATGAAGCCGGTGAGCATCGAGCCGGTGTCGCCCATGAAGATGCGCGCCTTGGGGTTCCAGGGCAGGCGCATGTTGAGCATGAGGAACCCGAGCGTGCCGGCCAGCAACGTGAGCAGGGTCTTGGTCTGCGGATACAGGTTCGACTCGCTCGCCACAAATGCATAGGCGCCGAACGCCGTGGTGGCGATCGAGCCGGACAAGCCGTCCACGCCATCGATCATGTTGACCGCGTTGATCACGCCGACCACGCAGAACACCGTCATCACGATGGACAGCGGGCCGAACGATATCGGCCCGAGCCCGACGAGGTTGCCCACCCCGGCGAGCACCACGGCGGCGCCGTAGGCCATGGTCAGCGCCGCCAGGCCCTGCAGGATGAAGCGCGGCAGGGCGGGAATCTCGAAGCGGTCATCCGCAACGCCGGCGACGATCACCCATGCGGCGGCAAGGACGACAATCCAATGCACGTCGCCCATGGCGGCAGACACCACCAGCGCCGCAAAGATCGCCAGGCCGCCGACCAGCGGTGTGACGCCGACATGGTCTTTGCGCCCGCCCGGATGGTCCACCAGCCCCAAGGTGGGCGCCACGCGCGCGAGCAGCAGCCCGGCGACGAGCGCGGAAAAGAAATCGATCGCGAACGCGGCAAGACTCAACCGGAGACCCTTCCTGGAATGGGGATGGCCGGGATCAGAGACGCCAGACCGGATGGCCCAGCGCGGCGAGCCGCTCGCGCGGAAGCACGGCCTTGACGTCGATCACGCAGCCGCCGGGCACCAGCGATGCCACCAGCGCCTCCGTCGGCAGGGTCAGGTATTCGCGATGCGCCACCGCGACAACCAGCGCGTCGGCCTTCGGGAGGCGCTCCCATGCGGTCAATTGCAGGCCGTAATGTTCGTCCGCTTCCTCGCCCGCGGCCTGCGGGTCGTGGATGTTCACGCTGAGGCCGTATTCGCGCAGCTCATTGATGATGTCCACTACCTTGCTGTTGCGAAGATCCGGGCAGTTCTCCTTGAAAGTGAGCCCGAGCACGTTGACCACCGCGCCGTTGAGGCTGCCGCGCGTCTTGATCATGGTCTTCACCGTCTGCTCGCCGATGAACTTGCCCATGCCGTCGTTGATGCGCCGGCCGGCCAGGATCACTTCCGGATGGTGCCCGAACTTTTCCGCCTGGTAGGTGAGGTAGTACGGATCGACGCCGATGCAATGCCCGCCGACCAGGCCGGGGGTGAACTTGAGGAAGTTCCATTTGGTGCCGGCGGCGTCGAGCACCTCGCGGGTGTCGAGGCCCATCTTGTTGAAGATGATGGCCAGTTCGTTCATGAAAGCGATGTTGATGTCGCGCTGCGAGTTTTCGATCACCTTGGCCGCTTCGGCTACCCGGATGCTGGAAGCCTTGTAAATGCCGGCATCGACCACCTTGCCGTATGCGGCGGCGAGGCGCTCGAGCGTTTCCGGCGTGTCTCCGGAGACGATCTTCATGATCTTGCGCAGGGTGCGTTCCTTGTCGCCCGGATTGATGCGCTCGGGCGAATAGCCGACCCAGAAATCGGTCTTCCATTTCTTGCCGGAAAGCCGTTCCAGCTCCGGGATGCACACTTCTTCGGTGGCGCCCGGATACACCGTGGATTCGAACACCACGATCGCGCCTTGCTTCAGGTGCGGCCCGACCGCCTGGCAGGCGGACAGCAGCGGCTGGAAATCCGGCAGGCGCGCCTCGTTGACCGGCGTCGGCACGGCCACGATGACGATGTCGGCGCGAGACAGATCCTTGGGGTCGGTGGTGCACTTCAGCCGGGTGGCCGCCTTCAAGTCCGCCGTGCCGACCTCGCCGGTGGGATCGACAAATTGCTGGTATGACGCCACCTTGGACGGCGAAATGTCGAATCCGATGGTGTCGAGCTCCTTGCCAAACTCGACGGCCAGCGGCAGGCCGACATAGCCCAAGCCGATGACTCCAATCACGTCCGCCATGCTGCTCCCCAGATTTGTTTAACTTGCCCGTTCCCCAAGGGCGCCAGTTTACCCGACCCGCCTCGGCGTTCCCGAGATCAAAGGGAAATCCAGCCAAAGTCCAGCACTGGTAAGGGTTTCCGGCAATTTATGGCCTAAACCCTGCGCCAGTGCTTGAGTTTGACGTTTGGCCTTGCGGAAAGCGACTGACACCGATATTTGACTAAATCGCTCGGATATCCTATACTTGACACAATTACTCGGGTTTAACCCAATGGCCCGGGTTAGGAGATCGCATGAGACTCACGACCAAGGGGCGTTTCGCTGTCACCGCCATGCTGGACCTGGCCCTGCATTCGGAAAGGGGGCCGGTGGCATTGGCGTCCATCAGCGACCGCCAGAAGATTTCGCTCTCGTACCTCGAGCAACTGTTCGGCAAGTTGCGCCGCCGCGCGCTTGTGACCAGCGTGCGCGGGCCGGGGGGCGGCTACAACCTCGGCAAGCCGATGGATCGGCTGAGCGTGGCGGACATCATCGTCGCCGTCGAGGAGCCGATCGACTCGCGCCAGTGCGAAGGACGCGAAAACTGCGCCGGCGACCGCCGATGCCTGACGCACGACCTTTGGGAAGGCCTCAATGACACCGTCATCACCTACCTGGACGGCGTAAAACTCGCCGGGCTGGTTGAACAGGAGCGCGCGCGCCAGCAAATGACGGGAACGGCGTCTGTCGTGCAGATGAAGCAGCGGCCCGCCCCGAACAACGTCCACGTTGCCTGAAGCCATGAGCAAATCGCCCATTTATCTCGATTATTCCGCCACCACGCCGGTCGACCCGCGCGTGGCCGCCAAGATGATCCCGTATCTGACTGAGACGTTCGGCAATCCGGCCTCGCGCAGCCACGCGTTCGGCTGGGCGGCCGAGGAAGCGGTGGAAAACGCGCGCGAGGAGATCGCCAAGTTGGTGAACGCGGACGCGAAGGAAATCGTGTTCACGTCCGGTGCCACGGAGTCCATCAACCTGGCGCTGAAAGGCTCGGCGCAATTCAACAAGTCGCGCGGCAAGCACATCATCACCGTGAAGACCGAGCACAAGGCCACGCTGGACACCGTGCGCGAGTTGGAGCGGCAGGGGTTTGAGGCAACCTACCTGGATGTCGATGACCAGGGGTTGTTGAGCCTCGATGCATTGAAGGCGGCCGTGCGCGCGGACACCATTTTGGTGTCAGTCATGATGGTCAACAATGAAATCGGCGTCATCCAGCCCATCGGCGAAATCGGCGAGTTTTGCCGGTCCAAGGGCATCGTGTTCCACGTCGATGCCGCGCAGGCCACCGGCAAGCTGCCCATCGATTTGCAGGCGCTGAAGGTGGACCTGATGAGTTTTTCCGCGCACAAGACCTACGGCCCGAAGGGCATCGGCGCCTTG
>CAZTYC010000060.1:0-13689 GCA_964617435.1 uncultured Burkholderiales bacterium | reverse complement strand
ACGCCTGGACCGCCTGATCCAGGATCCGCACGGCATCATCCTGGTCACCGGCCCGACCGGCTCCGGCAAGACCACCACGCTCTATGCCGCGCTGTCGCGGCTCGATGCCACCACGCGCAACATCATGACCGTGGAAGACCCGATCGAATACGACCTCGACGGCATCGGCCAGACGCAGGTGAATGCGCGCATCGACATGAGCTTCGCGCGCGCGCTGCGCGCGATCCTCCGGCAGGATCCGGACGTGATCATGATCGGCGAAATCCGCGATCTTGAAACCGCGCAGATCGCGGTGCAGGCCTCGCTCACCGGGCACCTGGTGCTGGCCACGCTGCATACCAATTCCGCCGCCGGCGCCGTGACGCGCCTGGCGGACATGGGGATTGAACCGTACCTTTTGGCCTCCACCTTGAGCGGCGTGCTGGCGCAGCGCCTGGTGCGTAAGTGCGTTCCCGGCAAACCCGACGAGTTCAAGGGCCGCACCGGCATCTACGAGCTGCTGACTGTCGACGACGCGATGCGCAAGCTCATCCACGACAACGCGCCGGAGAGCACCATCGCCGCGGCCGCGGCCGCCAACGGGCTGGTGACGCTGCGCGAAGACGGCGAGCGCTGGATCGCGGCGGGCGTGACGACGCGCGACGAAGTGATGCGCGTGACGCGCGAGTAAACCGGCCATGATCATGGGTTCGCCCAAGGCAACGGATTTCCACAGGGAATCGTCCGGCTGCGCCTGCAATCGTTGGCCGGCCGCAGCGTCCGGGCGCAGGTTTTCAACCTTGGGCGATTGATCCATGCCGGCCTACCGCTATACCGCCTATGACCTGGCCGGCAAGGAGCAAAAAGGCGTCCTTGAGGCCGACTCGCCGCGCCTCGCGCGCGGCAGCCTGCGTGAGCAGGGTCTCTTTCCGCTGGACGTGGCGGAGATCGCGGCGGACCGCGGCGGCCGGGAATCGACCTCGCGCTACCAGCTCGGCACCACCGACCTCGCGCGCTTGACGCGCCAGATGTCCACGCTCATCGGCGCCGGCCTCACCATCGAGCAGACCTTCAACGCGCTGGTGGAGCAGGCCGAGACCGAGCCCGAGCGGCAGATGCTCGCACGCGTGCGCGGGTCCGTGCTGGAGGGGCAAACGCTGGGCGGCGCGCTCGCCGCGTACAAAGCCACCTTCTCCGACCTCTACCGCACCCTGGTGGAGGCGGGCGAGGCGTCCGGCAAACTGCCGGAGGTGTTGTCGCGCCTGGCCGACCACGTCGAATCGCGCGAGGCGCTGCGCCAGAAATTGGCTGTCGCCATGATTTACCCGGCCGTGGTGATGGGCGTGTGCGCGATCGTGGTGTTGGCGCTGATGCTCTATGTGGTGCCGCAGGTGACGGCGGTGTTTGAATCCACCCGCCAGGCTTTGCCGTGGCTTACGCGCACTTTGCTCGCCGCCACGCAGTTCCTCAAATCCACCTGGTGGATGTGGGCGGTGGTGATTGTCGCGGGAGTCTTCGCCGTTCGCGCCGGCCTTCGGCGCGAGGAATTCCGGCGGCGCGTGGACGACTGGGTGCTGGGCCTGCCGGTGCTCGGCCGCGTGGTGCGCGCGGAACAGTCCTCCCGCCTGGCCTCCACGTTGTCGATCCTCGCGGGCAGCGGGGTGCCGGTACTGCAGGCCCTGCAGGCTGGCGCCGGCGTGGTGACTTCATTGCCGATGCGCGCGGCCGTCGAGCGCGCCACCGTGCGCGTGGCCGAGGGCGCCTCGCTGGCGGCAGCGCTGGGTCCGTCGCGCCAGTTTCCGCCGGTGTTGGTGCACCTGATCGCCTCGGGCGAATCGAGCGGGCAATTGCCCGTCACGCTCGCGCGCGCGGCGGAAGCGCAAAACCGCGAGGTCGCCACACGCGTTGGCGCGCTGGCCGCGCTCGTCGAGCCGGCGCTCATCCTGGTGATGGGCGGCGTGGTGCTGGTGATCGTGCTTGCCGTGCTGCTGCCCATCCTGCAGTTGAACCAGATCGTTGTCCGATAGGAATCTCCCATGCGTTTCCAGAAAGGCCTGACCCTCATTGAAATCCTGATCGTCGTCGTCATCCTCGGCGTGCTCGCGTCGGTGATCGTCGCCAACGTCGCTGACAGCCCCGACAAGGCGCGCGTGACCGCGGCCAAGGCCGATGTCGCCACGATCGTGCAGGCGCTCAAGATGTACCGCCTCGAGAACGGCGCCTACCCGACCACCGAACAGGGCCTGCGCGCGCTGGTGCAAAAGCCGACCACGGCGCCGATTCCATCCAACTGGAAAACCGGCGGCTACCTGGAGCGCCTGCCGAACGATCCCTGGGGCACGCCCTACCAGTACCTGCAACCCGGGCGCATGGGCGAGATCGACGTCTACAGCCTGGGCGCGGACAAGCTGCCCGGCGGCGAGGGCGGCGCGGCGGACATCGGCTCCTGGAACCTGTGAGGGCGGTTGTTGGCGGCGGCACATGACCCATCCCCGTGGCGTGACATGAATTCAAACCCCAGCACCGGCGCGCCGTTCGGGCCAAAAAGGCCTGGAACGCCGCGCCAGTGCTTGTGTTTGCCTGTCGAAAACTGCGGTGGATTCACGCTCCTGGAAATCCTGCTCGTGGTGGTCATCGTGGCGGTGGCCACCGCCGTGGTGGTGCCCAACCTGTTCAGCGGGCCGCGCGAACACTTGCGCGGCGAGGCGCGCCAACTCCTCGTCGCGCTCAATGCGGCGCGCGACGAAGCGGCGCTCGGGGGGCGCGTGATCGGCGTGGCGGTCTCGGCGCAGCGCGTGGAGTTCCTCGAGCGCGACGTGGCCGACGCCAACCGCTGGTCGCCCGCGACGCGCGATTCGCTGCATGCGCGCGGCTATCCCGCGGATTGGTCCCTGCGCGTCGAGTCCCCGGCCGATGCGGCGCGCCTGGCCTTCCTGCCGGCGGGCGTGTCCACACCGTTCACCCTGGTGTTGTCGTCTCCCGCGGGTGCCGAACGCATTGCCGCCGATGCGGTGGGCAATCTGTCGCTGAAGCCCGCCCCCTGAGCATGCGCGCAGCCGGTTTCACGCTCATCGAGATCCTCGTCGCCCTGGTGATCCTGGCGATCGCGCTCGGTGCCGTGGGGCGCGCGTCTTCGCTGTCCATCGACACCGCGCGCGAGGTGCGCATCAAGACCCTGGCGCAGTGGGTGGCGCAGAACCGCGCCGCGGAGTTGCAGGCCGCGCCGCAATGGCCCGCGCCGGGCGAATCGCGGTTCAATGCCTCGATGGCGGATGCCGAGTTCGAGATCCGGCAAACCGTGGGCGAGACCGCCAACGCGGCCTTCCGGCGCGTGGCGATCGAGGTGCGCGCGCAGGGCCGCGCGGATCCCGGGATCACGCTGGTCACCTACATCGCCCGCATCCCGGGGGCGGGGCCGTGAAGCCGCGTTCCGGTGGGCGCTCCGGCGGATTCACGCTCATCGAGCTGCTGGTCGCACTCGGCATCTTTGCGCTGATTGCCGCGATGGCGTTGCGCGCGCTCGACGGCACCCTGCGCACGCGCGACGCGCTCGATGCCGAATCCGCGCAGCTGCGCGACCTTGCGCTGGCGTTTGCGCGCATCGATGACGACCTGTCCGCGCTGGTGGACCGCCGCAGCGTGAATGCCAACGGCCTGGCCGATGACGCCTTGCGCCTGTCGAGCATCGTGCCGGGCGCCGAGGATGCCAGCGTGGCGTTGACGCGGCTCGGGTTTGCCGGGGCCGGCGGCGCGGGACTCGCCCCGCAGCGCATTGGCTACCGTTTCCGCGAGGGCGCGCTTGAACTACTGATCTGGCCGGGGGTCGACCAGGCCCCGCGATCCGCGCCGGAGGTGCACCGGCTGCTGGCGCCGCTCGCCAGCGCGAGCTGGCGCGCCATGGACGGCGCGGGCCAGTGGCAGAACGTGTGGCGCTCCACCGATGCGGCGGATGCCGCGCGGCCCGGCGTGTTTCCCGCCGCGCTGGAACTCAACCTCACGCTGCCCAACGGCCAGCGCCTGCGGCGCGTGTTTGCGCTGCGCCGGTCATGAAGCCGTCGCGCCAAGGGCCGGCCCAGCGCGGCGCCGCCATCATCACGGCGCTGCTGCTGGTGGTGGTCATTGCCGGCATCGCCGCCGCGTTGATCGCGCAGCAGTCGCAGGCATTGACGCGCACGGAGCGCGGCAACGCGCGGGCGCACGCCATGTGGCTGGCCGCGCCGGTCCTTGATTACGTGCGCGATTCGGTCCGCCAGTCGTTCAAGCCCGGCAGGAGCGTGAACTTCACGCAGGCCTGGGCGCGCGGCATTGCCGCGCTGCCGGTGGAGGGCGGCACCGCCAGCGGGCGCATGATCGACCACGGCGGATTGTTCAACCTCAACAACCTGGCGCGCGATGGCAAATCCAGCCCGCCGGATGTGGCCGCGTTCCGGCGCCTGCTGGTCCTCCTCAAGCTGGACCCCGTGCTGGCCGACGCGGCGGTGGACTGGATCGATGCCGACGACGAAGCCACCTTGCCTGGCGGCCAGGAAAACGCGCTCTACTTTGCCGGCGCGCGTCCGGTGCGCGCCGCCAATCGTTGGCTGGTGCACCCGGCCGAGTTGCTGCGCGCCAAGGGCTTCGACGAAGCCGCCATGAACCGCCTGGCGCCGTTTGTCACGGCCCTGCCGGCCCGCACGCCGCTCAACGTGAACACTGCGCCGGAGGAGGTGATCGCCGCGCTGGTGCCTGAACTCGACACCGATGCGCGCACGGCGCTGGTGCGGCAGCGCCAGGAGCGGCCGTTTGAAACCATCACGGGTGAGAAGGGCCTGTCCGCCCAGTTCAAGGCCATTCCGCAAGCATCGCTTGAGCGGCTGTCCACCACGAGTGATTTCCTCGGGGTACAACTCGCCATCGAGGTCCAGGGCGCGCAAGTGGTGTGCTCGGCGCTTCTCAGGCGGCGCGCGAATGCGGGCAGCGAGGACTGGCCCGTTATAATTTGGGCTCAAAACGCCTTGTGATCCGGTGATGCGGGCCCGCGTGGGCGCGCACCGGCCGACGAGACGCCTCCTTTCCTCTCCAAGCCCGGCTCCCGTCAAGGGGGCGGGAATGCACAGTGCCGGGCACGCTGCTTCTCTTCATTCCGGATAGCGCCAGTTTCGATCCCTCGGCCCCGCTGTCGTGGACGCGGGTCGATGGCGCGTCGGTCATGTCCGGCCGCAGCGTGCTGGCCGAGACGCCGCGCGCCGATCGCGTGGTGGCGGTCGCCCCGGTGGCGCGCATCCTCTACCTTGAGACCCTGCTGCCCCCGGTGTCGCGCGCCAAACGCAACGCGCTGCTCAACTACGCGATCGAGGACAAGCTCACCATCGATCCGGACACCGTGCACGCCACCGTGCTCGCCGAATCGCGCGATGCGGAGCATGTCGTCGCGGTGGTGGACAAGCAGTGGCTCTCCGGTGTCATCAACGGCTGCCGGCAGGCGGACCGCCTGCCGCGCGCGATGGTGTGCGAGGCCGACGTGTTGACCGCCAGGCCGGGCGAATGGATGGTGGCGCCCGGCGTGCCGCATGGGTTCGCGCGGCGCGACGACGGGTTTGTGTTGCACCTGGATGCGGCCAGCGTCGAGGAGATTCCGTTTGCCCTGGGCCTGGCGTTGAACGAGGCGCGCCAGAAAGGGCGCTCGCCGTCCGCCCTGGGGGTTGTGTTGCCGAAAGAGGCCATGCCGAAAGCCGCAGCGCTGTGCGAGGCATGGCAGTCCGCATTGGGCGTGCCGGTGCGCGCGCAGGAGCACGACAGCGCCGCCGCGCTTGCACTGGTGGCCAGCCGCGCGAATCTGCTCACCGGTGAATTCGCGCCGCGCCAGGAGCGAAGCGGGAAGAATGCCTCCGGCAGGCTTGTGGCCGCCCTGCTGGCCGCGATGGTCTTGGTGCACCTGGCCTTTACCGCCATCGACAATGCACGCATGAAGTCCGAGCGCGAAAGCCGGTTCGCGCGCATGGCGGCCACCTTCCGCACGCTGTTTCCGGAGACCCAGGCCGTGGTCGATGCGCCGTTGCAGATGCAACGCAAGCTGGCCGAATTGCGGCGCGAACGCGGCATTGCGCAAACCGATCCGGCCAGGCGCGCGATCGAAGCCATGGCGGCGTTTGCCGCGCGTGACGCCGGCCTGCAGCCGCCCCCCGAGCTGATGTCGATGTCCCTCGCGGAGGGCCGCATGCGCACCAAATGGCGCGTGGCGGAGCCCGCCCAGTTGGCTGCGTTCATGGATGCGGCCCGTGCGACCGGCGCGTGGGCGGTGGAACGTGTCGACGAGCCCTCGGCCCGGCAGGCCGTGCTCGCCGAGCGGGTGGAGCGGTAACCGTGGGCGCGCTGCAGGAACGCCTCGATTCGGCGCGCATCGCGTGGGGCTCGGTGGAGGCCGGACGCCGCCGCCTGTTGATGTGGGGGCTCCTCGCGGGGGCGGCGCTGGTCGCCGCATCGCTGGCGATTGCCCAGGCACGCGAGTCCCGGCGCTTGGCCGCCGCGTTGCAGCAGCTGTCCCAGCAGGAGGCGCAATTCGACGCCCATGCGAAGGAAGCGGCGGCACTGCTCAAGGTGGCCGCCGTGCCGAAGACGATGGCGGATGCCGATTTGCCTGCGCTGCAGGCGTTGGCCGGGCAGGGCGTCTCTGTGACGGCCGCGCCGGGCGGCGGTTTCAGGCTGATGAGCGCATCCATGCCGTACACCGCATGGTGGGCGCTGTGCGATGAACTCGACCGCCGGTATGGACTGACCCTGACCGCCCTGGAGCTTGCGCCCAAGCAGGACGTCAAGGAAAACATCAGCATCGACATGACGGTGGCGCGGAGCCGCGCGCCATGAGAACACTGGCGTGGGCCGCGCTCGGGCTTGCCGCCGGGGCTGTCGCGTTCTGGCCGGCCGCGTCGCTGGAAGGTTTGGCACAGCGCCAGTTGCCCGCCGGATCGACCGTGGCGCTCACGGGCACGCTCTGGAAAGGCACCGGGTGGGTCCAGACCGGCGGCGCGTCGTGGCCGCTGCAATGGCGCCTTGCGCCGTCGCGGGTGGTGGCGGGCCGGTTGGCATGGCAGTTGGAGGCCCGGCCAACAGGTGCCCGCGCCGCTGCGGAGGTTTCCCTGGGGCTTGGAGGCTGGGCCGTGAAGGGTCCGCGCTTTGACGGCGAGATTCGCGCCTTGCACACATGGTGGCCGGCGTTGCGCCTGCTGGGTGTGCAGGGCCGTGCGCGGCTGGACGCGGAAGGGATGGACCTGCGGCCGGCAACGCCCTGGCGTGCGACGGGTGATGCGCGATTGACGCTGTCTGAATTGTCGGTGGCCGCGATCGGCGGCGCGGTGCTGGGTATTCACGAGTTCAGTCTTAAGGGGAGCGGCGAATCGCTCTCCTTTGAGGTGCTGAAGTCCGAGGGCACGCTGAAGTTGGAAGGTCGGGGGCGCATTGCCAACGACGGAGATTACGCCACGCAAGGCAGTGCGTTGCCGTTGGCCAGTTTTGATGCCGAGTCGCGCGCGCGACTTGCGCGGTTTGCCTCGCCGCAACCGGATGGCCGGTACCGGTGGGACGTGCGGGGCAAATGGTGAGCGCCCTTGCCGGCCCGCCGGCCGAGACGCGGGATGCGGACCGCGGTTTTGCATCGCCCTGGTGGCTGCTGGGCGGCGGCGTGGGCGCGCACCTGCAAACGGCCGTGCCGTTCGTGATCGGCGCGCCGCCCATGCTGGCCTACCGGCGCGAGCGGTGGGAAACCACGCCGCACGGCAGGCCGGACGGCGACTTCATCGACGTGGACCGCATCGATGGCGAGGACGGCAAACCGGTTCTGCTGCTGTTCCACGGTCTCGAGGGGGATTCGAAGAGCCAGTACGCGCTCAACTTGATGACCGCGGCACGCGAGCGCGGATGGAGCGGCGTCGTGGCGCATTTTCGCGGCTGCAGCGGCGAAATGAACCGGCTGCCCCGCGCCTATCACTCGGGCGATGCGGCGGAAATTGACTGGATCGTACGACGGGTCAAGGCCGAAAATCCAGCGCGCCGGGTGTTCGTCGCCGCCATTTCGCTGGGCGGCAACGCCACGCTCAAGTGGCTGGGAGAGCAGGGCAGCGCCAGCAGCGCCTTGGTGGAGGCGGTGGCGAGCGTGTCCGCCCCCGTGGACCTGACGGCGGCGGGGGACGCATTGGGCCGCGGGTTCTGCCGCTATTACACCTGGCGATTCCTGCGCACCATGAAGCCGCGCGCGCTCGCCAAGCTCTCGGCGCATCCGGGCATCTTCGACAAGGAGGCCATGCTGGCGGCGCGGACCCTGCGCGAGTTCGACAACGTCGTGACCGCGCCCTTGCACGGATTCCGCGACACCGACGATTACTGGACGCGGGCGTCCGCCAAGCCGGGATTGCCCGGCATCCGCGTGCCGACCTTGCTGCTGAACGCGCGCAACGATCCGTTTTTGCCCGCCGCGGCCCTGCCGCGCGAGAATGAGGTGTCGGCCGAGGTGCGGCGCGAGTTTCCGGCGCAGGGCGGCCATGTGGGTTTCATGGCGACGCCCGGACAGGGCGGGCCGCGCTGGATGGCCCGCCGCGTATTTGGATTTTTTGAACGAGGACAATGACATGAGCCAGGTTGCACCGGAGATTTTCAAGGCCTACGACATCCGCGGCGTCGTCGGCAAATCGCTGACCGAAGTCACCGTCGAACTCATCGGCAAGGCGTTGGGCACGGAAGCGGTCAGGCGCGGCGGCCGTACCATCGCCATCGGCCGTGACGGGCGCCTGTCCGGCCCCGCGTTTGCAGCGGCCATGGCGCGCGGCATCCAGTCCACGGGGATCGACGTCATCGACCTCGGCATGGTGGCCACGCCGATCACCTATTTCGCCGGCTTCCACCTGGACACCGGATCGGCGGTGATGATTACCGGGTCGCACAACCCGCCGGATTACAACGGCATCAAGAGCGTCATCCAGGGCGACACGCTGGCGCTCGACGATATCCAGAATCTGTTGAAGCGCATCCAGGCCGACGATTTCGCCACCGGGCAGGGCGCCTATTCCACGGCGGACGTGAAGGACGCCTACATCGCACGCATCGTGGGCGACGCCAAGCTCAGGCGCAAGATGAAGATCGTGGTCGATTGCGGCAACGGGGCGCCGGGCGCGTTCGCGCCGGACTTGTTCCGCGCCATGGGTTGCGACGTGATCGAGCTGTTCTGCGAGGTCGATGGCAATTTCCCGAATCACCATCCCGATCCCGCGCAGCCAAAGAACCTGCAGGACGTGATCCGCACGCTCAAGGAAACCGACGCCGAACTGGGTCTCGCCTTCGATGGCGACGGCGACCGGCTGGGGGTGGTCACCAAGGATGGGGAAATCATCTTTCCGGACCGCCAGCTGATGCTGTTCGCGGCCGATGTGCTGTCGCGTGTGCCGGATGGCGAAGTCATCTACGACGTGAAATCGACCCGCCACCTCGCGCCCTGGGTGAAGAAGCATGGCGGCCGGCCGACCCTGTACAAGACCGGCCATTCGCTGCTCAAGCGCAAGATGAAGGAAACCGGCGCGCCCATCGCCGGTGAGATGAGCGGCCACATCTTCTTCAAGGAGCGCTGGTACGGGTTTGACGACGCGCTCTATTGCGGCGCGCGGCTGCTGGAGATCGTCTCCGCGTTCGCCGACGCCAACGCGCCGCTGAAGGCGCTGCCGGATGCGCTGTGCACGCCCGAACTGAACTGGCAGCTGAGGGAGGGCGAGCCGCACGCGCTGGTCGCGGGCCTGCAGGCCCATGCCCGTTTCGAAGGGGCGAGCGAGGTCATCACGATCGACGGCGTGCGCGTGGAATACCCGGACGGTTTTGGCTTGGCGCGCGCGTCGAACACCACTCCGGTCATCGTGATCCGTTTTGAAGCCGACAACGAAGCGGCGTTGAAACGCATCCAGGAAGACTTCCGGCGCGTGCTGAGCGCCGCCAAGCCGGACGTGCCGTTGCCGTACTGACCAGGTCTCACGCCTTGTCGACCGGCTTTCTCCGGCGGGTGGTGCGGCGCGTGCGGTCCCGCCGCCGGCTTGCCTGTGGAACTGCGCCGGCGCGCAGTGGTCAATCCCTTCGGGCACTCGCGGAGCGAAAGGTCATGATGGTCTTCGGTTCTGGCTTGGATTTCGGATGGACGAAACGCTTCACGGTCAAGGCGGCCGCGGTCGTGGGCTTGGCCTTGCTGGGTGCGCCGCCCCACGTCGCGGCCGAAACCACCGGCGATGTACGCGTGCGCGTGATCGATGCCGGAAGCGGCAGACCGATTCCGGGCGCCACGGTCAGGTATCGCGGGGATGCGCACGAAGGCACGCTCACCGGGCATGGCGGCCGCACGGCGGTCTTGTTTGATTTGACGGCCGTGACCAATGATCAGGGCGTGGCAACCCTGCCCGCCACGCAGTTCAACCCCCGTCAATGGGGCCTGTTCGGCTTGAACACGAACCTGGACGGGCCGAGGGTGATCGTGACGCGCCCGGGCTATCGGTCGCGGGAGCTGGTGAACTCCGACCTGAACCCGGCCAGCCGCAATTATGTGGTTTGGGCCACGCGATTGGCCCCCATTGAACTGACCGCCGGCAGTGATCCCGATGGAAAGAATCCGTCGCAACGGCTGGATGAGCAGGATGCGTTCCTGAGAATCGCCCGGGACCCGGATGCATTGAGGAAAGCCCTCGAGATGAAAGCTGGCCTTCCGCCGCCGGTGCCGAAAGCGGCCCGCAGCCCGAGCGACGTCGCACAGTCTGCACCGGCGCCCGCACCTGCACCCGCGCCTGCTCCTGCAAATCGCTGAGCTCGAAAGCCGCCTCTTCCGCGCTGCCGCCCCTGGGGCGGATCAACCCTCGGCGGGTTTTACCGGGACCAGCGACGTCACCTTCTTGATCAGGTCCTCTTTGTCATAAGGCTTCTTGATCATTCCCGAGAAGCCGTACTCGACAGCAGAGATGTCATCCTCCACGGCCAGCAGCACCGGGATGGTCTTGCCGGAGTGCGTAAAGCGCCGGGACAACTCATCCGCGATGCCCTCGATGCCCAGTTCGGCAAAACCCTTGGCCATGGGATCGAGGATGATCACGTCGAACACATCCTGCGCCAGTTCCCGCCATGCTTCCTCGGCGGTGTCGGCGTGGACCACGCGGAAATCCTTTTTCTTGAGCGTCGGCACGGCGATGGTGGCGTGCTCGCGATTCGGGTCGATCACCAGCACGCTGCCTGCCTTCATCTCGCGCAGCGAATGGCGGGTGATCAGCGTGGACGATGAATCGTCATCGTCCTGCACGCCCATCACCGCAAAGATCGCCTCGTTGATCTGGTTGGGCGCGATCGGCTGGCGGAGATAGGCGCTGATGCCGTTTTCCCGGCAGGCGATCGCATCGCCCGGCTTGCCGGAATTGGCCACCATCATGACTGCGGTGCCCCGCAGCTTGGGATGGTAGCGGATGCGAAACGCCAGCAGGAACCCGTCCTGCACGGGCATGGCGTTGGAGGTCAGCACCAGCGGCACCGGGGTTTCCTCATGGGCCATGCGCGCCAGGAACTGCAGCGCCACGGCCGCGCTGTCGGCCTCCCGCGGCTGCATGCGCCAGCTCTTGGCCAGCTCCGCCAGTTCCTTGCGTTGCGCGGGATCGGCGCTCACGATCAGGACCGGCATGAAGGTCAGCGTCATCACCGGCGTGCGCAGGCGCGGCTCGCGCCCCGCGCGGTACCCGAACACCGAGGTGAACTGCTGGATCTGGGTCTCCTTCTTCTCGCGCGATTCGATCTTGCCGTTGCCCTTTTCGCTCATCGCGCGCACGATCTGGCGCGCCAGCGAGAGTTGCATCTGGTGGGCGGGTGACACCGCCTTGTTGCGCGTTCCGCCCTTCGGGGGCAGGGCCTCCACGCGGAAGGACAGGTGGGTCTGCTTGTCGGTCGAGTACTCGGGCTCGATGGAAAGCCGGAGTTCGCCGCCGGGAATGCTCGGAATCGCCGATTCGATCAGGCTGCGCAGCACGAGCATCAGCCGCGCCCCGTCCCCCGTGAGGTACTCCGGCACGTCTTGCTCGACGGAAAGATGCAGCTGCACGCGATGCGCCTCGGCATCCGCCACCACGTTGTCGAACATGCTGGCCACCGATTCGCGCAGGCGGAATTCTTCGGCGACCAGCTTGACCTCGGCGGACGCGATTTGCGAAAAATCGAGGAGGCCGGCGATTTCGTTGAACGCGACGCTGGTCGCGTCTTCCACCCGCCTGAAATGCTCGATCACGCCGCCCGGCAAATCCAGCTGTTCGGCGCGATGGATCGCACTGCCCGCGTGCTCGACCGCGGTGGCGAGGTTGTGCGCGATCTTTTCCACCGTCTGCGACTGGGCAGCCGTTGTTGCGGACGCCGGCTTGGACGCGCCAGTGGGCGTTGCGGCCAGCGAGCGAAACAGGTGCATGCGTCCGGCGATGCCCGATTCGGCCGTCACCGGCATGGAATGCTGTTCCGCGCGGCGGCCACCCGCAAGCTCGAACTCGAAACGGTCCGCCTTTGCGGAATCCAGGGGAAAGTAGATCGGAGCGATCTGCTTTTCGGTTGACTTCGCCGCCAGCGCGAATAGTTCCGCGCAATCCATGCCCACCAGCGATTGCGCGGCCGCCTCCACCTGGAACAGGTCGCAAAAGGCCGCATTGACCATCTCCACGGCCCCTTCGGCATTTTCGACCACCGTGGCGTCGGAGACGTTTTCCACCAAGTCCAGCAGGTGCGTGCCTTGCACGTTGGCGGCCGCCTCGCGGGCCTTTTCCATCGTCACATCGCGCAGCCAGCCCACGATGCTCATCACCTTGTCGCCTTCGCGCTTGCCCCGCGCCAGTTTGATTTCCACCGGCGTGCCGTGCGGCAGCAGCGTGGCCTCGACGAGGGCGTTGGCGGTCTTGCCTTCGGCAATGCGCTTGACCATCTGGTCAAAACGCGCCCGGTCGGCGTCCTTGATCACTTCCGAGAAGGGGTAACCGGTTGCGTCTTCGGCGTGTTCCGTCCAGGCGGCAAATGCCGGGGTGGCATAGGTGACGCGTCCGCCCGGTTCGATTTCGAACACCGGTTCGTCCAGTGCGGTGAGCAGGGTCTCGCGGTTCATGAGCGGGCGATGTTACCGGCTTAATCGCGCTTGCGCATGGAGGCAAGATGCGCGAGGTAGTTTGCCAGGTGGCGGGGAGGCGCCTCCGCGCCGCGCACGGCGCCCGAAAGGGACGTCGCCAACTGCTTTCCCAGTTCCACGCCCATCTGGTCGAAGGAGTTGATGTTCCAGAGCACGCCCTGCGCGAACACCTTGTGCTCGTAGAGCGCGATCAGGCTTCCGAAGTGGAAGGCGTCAAGCGCAGGCAGGGTGATCAGCGCCACCGGGCGCCCGCCGGGGTGGTGGCGGTGGCCGTCCGCGCTGGTGCGCCCCATCCAGAACGCATCGGCCTGCGCCAGCGCGTTCGCCAGCAGCTTGTCGTGCTGGTCGCCATAGCCGCTCATCGGCCGCGCCACCACGATCAGCTCATGGGCGGACCGCGTGGTGCCCTGGTGCAGCCATTGGTGAAACGAATGCTGGCCGTCCGTGCCGGCCTCGCCGAACAGCAGCGGGGCGGTGTCATACGCAAGCGCGCGGCCTTCCAGGTCCACGCGCTTGCCGTTGGACTCCATGTCCAGTTGCTGCAGATAGGCCGCAAGCCGCGACAGGCGGTGCGC
>CAZTYC010000059.1:0-14172 GCA_964617435.1 uncultured Burkholderiales bacterium | reverse complement strand
CCAGTCCCGCCGCGTGCCAGGTGGTTCCGCAGGTGAGCTGGCCCTGCTCGATGAGTACGATGTCCTTGCATCCCGACTTGGCCAGGTGGTACGCCACGCTGGCGCCCACGATGCCGCCACCGACGATGACGATGTCGGCTTCGCGCGGCAACCGTGCGGGTTCAGTGCTGTGCTTCACTGACGGCCTCTTCGAGGATGTCCAGGGCACGCAGCAGATCGGGCTCGCTGATCACCAACGTGGGGGACAGGTTCAACACCGTGCCCTGGCCGACCTTGAAGGACAGGCCCTTTTCCAGGCAACGATACATGACGTCCTCGGCAACCCGGGCGCTCGTCATTTCGACGCCCAGCAACAATCCGATGCCGCGCACTTCCGCAACGGACGAATGACGGGACTTGATTCTCTGCAACCGTGAAAGGGCCAGTTCGCCAAGCGTGCGCGCGCGCTCGCAAAGATGCTCCTCTTTGATCACATCCAGCGTGGCCAAGGCGGCGGCGCAGCCGACAGCGCTCTTCTCGTGCGTGAAGTGCCCGAGGGAGCGGTCGCCGGCGATATCGAGGTCCGCGCGCGCGATCAATGCAGCCATCGGGAACACGCCTCCGCCGAGCCCCTTGCCGAGCACCACCATGTCGGGCGTGATTCCGTAGCGGCTGAAGGCAAACCAATCGCCCGTGCGGCCCAATCCGATCGGAATCTCGTCAAGAATCAGCAGTGCGCCATGCCGGTCGCAGGCGGCGCGGATTTTCCGGTAGTAGTCGTGGGGCGGCACCTGCACATCGGTGCACCGGATGGTCTCGATGATGACCGCAGCCACGTCGCGCTCCTTGTCGAGGATGTATTCGACGTATTCCGCGCAGCGCGCATTGCAGGTCCCGCCGCACCCGAACAGGCATTGGCGCGGGTCGCAGGGCGGGGCATGCTCGGCGCCGGGCAGCAGCGGCCCCATGTCGCGGCGGAACTCCGCCTCGCCGCCGATCGAGATCGCCTCCAGCGTGGCGCCGTGGAAGCTGTCCCACAGGGACACGGTCTTGTGGCGTCCCGTGGCCAGGCGCGCAAGCTTGATCGCCATGCCGATGGCTTCCGCCCCGCCGGGCGCAAACAACACCTTTCGCAAGCCGGTGCCGCCCAGCCCGGCAAGACGTTCCGCGAGTTCCACGGCGGCGAGGTTGGTGAAGCGGCGCGGAGAGAACGGCAACTGGTCCAACTGGCGCTTGATCGCTTCGATCACCTTCGGATGCCCATGCCCGACCTGGTGCACGTTGTTGCCGTGCAAGTCCAGCAGGCGGCGTCCCTGCGCGTCCTCGATCCACGCGCCTTTCGCGGATCGAAGTGCGTTGAAGCAGGGCGTCGACAGCGATTGATGCAGGAACACTCGGCTATCCCGATCAAGCAGCGACCGCGTGGCCGCATCGAGGTGCCGGCTTTCCCATTGGCGTCGGCGCGGCGAGAGATTGCTGTCCCCCTCGCTGGCGTTTGGCGTGTCGTCCATCGCCGTCATGATCGCTTCAGGTGGGGCTCGGCGCCCGTTGCGGTGACTGGAGGATCGCGCAAGCGCGAGGGCGCCAGCGCGCCGGCTTGCTCGAGGATCGGATACGCAATCGAGCAGATGTGCGAGTTGATGCGCTTGAAGTCATTGACGATGTCCAGGTGCAGGGAACTGGTCTCGATGCTCAGCTGGCTCTGGCCAACCAGCCGGTTCAGGTGGGCGTTGGCGGCGGTCAATCCCATTTCGCGGAACACCACCTTTTGCGCCAGTAATTCCTCCGCGCTGCTGCGCTCGCCGTGCAGGAAGACGTGCATTCCGAGCCGCAGGTTCGCCACCAGCCGGGCGTGCATGCGCTCGATGTCCTCCATGCCGTCCTTCGAAAACTCAAGGCGGTGGGCGATGAGCTTGTCCTCCACATCGTCGAGGATGTTCTCGATGATGTCGCCGACATGCTCGAGGTTGATGGTGAGCGAGATAATCTCCGTCCAGCGCCGGCTGTCGCGCTCGTCCAGCGATTCGCGGCTGATCTGCGTGAGATAGAGCTTGATCGCGGTGTAGAGGGTGTCCACCTGGTCGTCCATGTCGCGAATTTCGCGCGCAAGCCGGGTGTCGTGCGTCCGGATGACCGTCATCACGCCGGCCAGCATGGTCTCGACGGTGTCGCCGATGCGGAGCGCCTCCCTTGCGGCATTGGATGTGGCGAGCGCCGGGCTGTCCAGCGCACCGGCGTCCAGGTGCTTGGGCACGACTTTCTGGTCGGTCTTGCCGCAGACCGGCAGCCATTGCCGGGCCCATTTCGCCACCAGCCCGATGCAGCCGATCATGGTGACGGCGAGGATGATGTTGAACGCCAGGTGGAAATTGACCACCAGCCGCCCCGGGTCGGGATCGATGCGGTTGAGCATCGGCTCGATGAAATACAGCAGGGGAACCGTGATGCAGCAGCCCAGCGCCTTGAACGCCAAGTTGCCCACGGCCACCTGCATCCCCGCGCGGCCCGTGCTGGCGGTGGCGAGGATGGCCAGCACGCCGCTGCCGAGGTTGGCGCCGAGCACCAGGAACAAGGCGACTTTCATGCCGATCATGCCGCCTGCGGTGAAGGCCGCGGTCAGCAACACGACCGAGAGGCTGGACCAGAACGCGATGGTGAACACCGCGCCGATCAACATGTCGAGCAGCGGGTCCCCGGAAATCGATGCGAACAGCACCTTCACGCCGGAGGCCTGGGTCAGCGGCTTGGCGGCCTCAAGAATCATCTGCAGCGCGAGCAGGATCAGGCCGGTGCCGATGAAGATGCGCCCGACATGCCCGGTGCGGGTGCCCTTGCGCGACAGATGCATGACCACGCCCGAGCCAATGGCAATGGGGGCCAAGAACGACAGGTCAAACGAGAACACCTGCACGACGACGCTGGTGCCGACGTCCGCGCCGAGCATGATGGCCAGCGCGACGGGCAGCGGAATCAGGTTCTGCGCGACAAACGAGGCCGTTAATGCGGCGGTGGCGGACGACGACTGCACCAGGCCGGTCACGCCCAGTCCGGCGATGAATGCACGAAAGCGGTTGCCGATGCTGGCCGAAAGGGTCCGCCGCAATCCGGCGCCGAACACGCGCAACACGCCGCTCTTCACAATGTGCGTCCCCCACACCAGCAGGGCGACGCTGGACAGCATGTGGATCAGGGTGTTCAAGGAGCGGGCGCCTGCCTACCAGGGAATCGAATAGGTCTTGACGTGGGTGAAGCTCTTCATCGCCTCCTGCACGCCTTCTTTGTAGCCCAGGCCGGAATCCTTGATGCCGCCGAAGGGCGTCAGCTCGAGCCGGTAGCCCGGTACCTCCCAGAGGTTGACGCTCCCCACCTCCAGCTCGCGGATGAAGCGCATGGCATCGTCCATGCGGTTGGTGCAGACGGCCGACGAGAGCGCATAGTCGGTGCCGTTGGAGAGGGCGATCGCCTCGTCGATGTCCTTGAAGCGGATGACGGGCGACACCGGGCCAAAGGTTTCGAACTTCACCAGCGGCATGTCCGGGCGCACGTGGTCGACGACCGTGGGCGAATACAGGGCGCCGCTCCGCTGGTTGCCGTGCACCAGCGTCGCGCCCTGCGCCACGGCCTCGTTGACCAGCGCTTCGAAGCGCGCGGCCGCGCGCTCGTCGATGACGGTGCCCATGTCGACGGCCGGATCGAGCGGATCGCCATGGGTCCAGGCCCGCGTCCTTTGTGCGAGCGCGGCGACAAAGGCATCCGCCACGCGTTCGTGCACCAGCATGCGCTTGATGGCCGTGCACCGCTGGCCCGAATTCTTGTAGGAGCCGCTGGCCGCGAGGTCCGCTGCACGATCGATGTCGGCGTCATCCATGACGATGATGGGGTCATTGCCGCCCAGTTCGAGCACCGTGCGCTTGTAGACCGCTTTGGCGGCGATCGCCTTGCCGATCGACACCCCCCCGGTAAAGGTCACCAGGTCGACATCCGGGTGCCGGATCATTTCGTCGGCAAGGTCTTCCGGCTCGCCGGTGATGACCGACAACATGGGCGGGGGCAGCCCCGCCTCGTACAGGATATCGGCGAGCGTGAGCGCGGCCAGCGGGGTCTTCTCGGTCGGCTTGAGCACCATGCGGTTGTTGGTGGCGACCGCCGGGGCGACCTTGTGGATCACCTGGTTCAGCGGATGATTGAATGGCGTGATCGCGGAGATGACGCCGAGCAGCGGCTCGCGCAGGGTGTGGACGCGGCGCGACTTCCCGTGGTGCGTGAGATCGCAGGAGAACGATTGCCCGTCATCGACCAGGGCCTGGTTGGCGGCAAACAGCAGGACGTCGGAGGCGCGGCCGACTTCGTAGGTGGAATCCTTGAGGCAGATGCCGGCCTCGAGCGTGATCCAACGCGCAATGTCGGCCTTGCGCTGGGCGATGATCTCGCCGGCCTTCATGAGGATGCGGTAGCGCTCGTAGCGCGTCAGCGTGGGCCGGTACGCACGTGCAATGGCCAGCGCCTCGCGCACATGTTCGCGGTTTCCCCGTGGCACGGTGGCGATCACCTCGCCGGTGTAGGGGTAGCGCACCTCGAGGGTTTCCGCCGTGGCGACCTTGCGGCCGGCGATGCGCATCGATTCAGCGCGCGGGGCGGCAAGCCTTGCGTTCATGCAGCAACCCTTTCGTCCTGCACCGCATGATTGAGCGCGAGGTCGAACGCGTCGAAATTGCGCAGCCGGCGCGACGGGGCGAGGCCCCGGACCTTGCGGTTGAGCATTAGCGGCACCACCTGTTCCGAAATGCCGCCGTGGGAGCGAAGCGGCTCCGTCAGGCCCGTCAGGTCGTGGCGGGCGGCACAAGTGCCGATGACGACCTGCCGGCTGCTGACGGCAACAACATCGCCCACGCGGTCCGGCGGAAGTTCGAAGCGGGCGCACGCGGCATCGCGCGGGAGAACCGCTTCCATGCCCGGCATGGCCGCCAGACGCGCGGTGAGGGCCGCCACATCGTGCCCGGCGGGCAGATAGATCGTTGCGTAGGATCCCAGGGCGCCGTGGTGAACCACATACGGGTCGGTGATGGGCAGGATGACGCGCGCCACGCCGTTGCCGAGCCACTGGTCGAGTACATCCTGAAGATAGATCACGTCCGGAGTACGATCCGAACGATGCTTGGCATTCATGCCGTGGTCCGCGGTGATCGCCAGGGTGGCGCCCAACGCATCGAGCCGCGACAGGTATCTGTCCATCATGGCGTAGAACGCATTGGCCGACGGCATCCCCGGCGCCGATTTGTGCTGCACATAGTCCGTGGTGGACAGGTACATCACATCCGGCCGCGGCCCGGCAGCGCCTTCCATCAGCTTCACGCCGGCGGCGAAGACGAATTCGGACAATTCCGCGCTATACACGGAAGGCACGGGCATGCCCACCCACTGCGGCACGGCTTCGACACCGTTCTCTGCGAGATTGGCGCTGTCGGCCTTTTCCGCGGAAAAGCAGATGCCCTTCATGCCGTGGCCGAGGAGCTTGCGAAGCTTGTCCTTGGCGGTGACAACGGCCACCCGCAGGTGGCGGGCGGACAGTTCCGCCAGCAGGGTGGGGCAGCGCAAATATTTCGGGTCGTTCATCATCACTTCCGCGCCCTTGCCGCCGTCCGCGTCGGGATCCCAGAAGTAGTTGCCGCAAATGCCGTGGACTGCCGGCGGAACGCCGGTCACGATCGACAGGTTGTTCGGATTGGTGAACGAGGGCACCACGCAGTCGGCCAGCAGGCTGGTGCCGGACTCGCGGACACGCTGCAGGAACGGCGCGACGCCAGCGGCGATCGCGGCATCCGCATATGCCGGTTCGCTGCCATCGATGCACACCACCACGACCGGACCGCCGGGAAGGCGATAGCTGCGGCCGTTGACGCGCAGGGGAGGGACTGCACTCATGGGGTCTCCTTGGTCGGCGCTCCAAGCGCCTTGTGGATGCGCAGGCGGCTCTTGCGGGCATGATCGCGCAGCGCCTTTCCCGCCTTGTCCGCGTGGCCTTTTTCGATGGCTGCGACGATTGCGCGATGCTCGTCGTTGGACACCGGCAGCCCCCCGCCATCGGACAGGCCGCGCAGCCGGAACAGGTGCAGTTCCTTGATCAGCCGCCGGTATATGGCGATGAGCTTGGCGTTGCCCGTCAGTTCGACCAGACGGTCGTGGAAGGCGAGGTTGAGCGGGTGGTAGCGCGCCGCCTGCTTGCTGCGGGTGGCCTTGTCCATGTCATCGAGCAGGTCATGCAGCGCCTTGAGCTCGGCCTTGCCCACCTGCCCGGCCAGTTTGTTGCCGACCAGTTCCTCGAGGGACTCGCGCACATCGTAGATGGCATCGGCCTCCTCGACGGATATCTCGCGCACGAAGACGCCCCGGTTCTTCTCCAGCTTGACCAGGCCGCTTTCCTCCAGCGCACGGCAGGCTTCGCGAATCGGCCCGCGACTCACGCCGAGCTTGGAAGCCAGCATCGATTCGTTCAGCCGCTCGCCGATGCGGATTTCCCCGGCGAGGATCATGCGCTCCAGTTCACGCTGCAGGACCATCGGCAGCGAGCGGGATTGCAGGATTTCGATGTGCGCGAGCGCACCGGCGGGCGGTTTGGCGGGCGGTGGCGGGAGCGACGAGTCGCGGGCGTTCATGCCGGTATTAGATGCCTCCAGATTGTAAACTGTCAACAGTTGACAATCACGGAGAGGCGCGTTTAGAGTCCCCGTACATACTCCAGGCATGCGCCCGCAACCGTGTCACGCCGGCGTCATGAGTTGCTGCTGGAATGGACGATTTCCATCACCCGAGGGAGAGTTCGACATGAAAGCCTACAAGCGCATCGCCATTGCCGTTGCCGCATTGGCATTTGCCGTTCCCGTGTTTGCCGAAAAGACGCAGATCCTGGTGTATACGGCGCTCGAAACCGACCAGCTGAAGGCCTACGAACAGGGCTTTTACAAGGAGGTGAACGACGTCGAAATCAAATGGGTGCGCGACTCGACCGGCGTGATCACCGCCAAGCTCCTGGCCGAAAAGGCGAACCCGCAGGCCGACGTCGTGATGGGCCTGGCGGCATCGAGCCTGGCGCTGCTGCAGTTCAACAACATGCTGGAGCCGTACGCACCGGCAAACCTCAAGGCCATCTCGCCGAAATACCGGGACAAGAAGGATCCTCCCGCGTGGTGGGGCATGGATGTGTGGGGCGCGACGATCTGCTACAACACGGTCGAAGGCGCAAAGAAGAACGTGCCAAAACCGGAAACTTGGAAGGACCTGACCAAGCCCGCGTACAAAGGCCATGTCGTGATGCCCAATCCGGCGTCCTCGGGCACCGGCTACTTTGATATCGTGGCCTGGCTGCTGCTGTGGGGCGAGAAGGGCGGCTGGGACTACATGAGCGGCCTGCACGAGAACATCATGCAGTACACGCATTCGGGATCCAAACCCTGCGTGATGGCGGGCACCGGCGAAGCGGTCGTCGGCATTTCCTTCGAATACCGGGCCAACACGCTCAAGACCAAGGGTGCGCCGATCGACCTGGTGTTCCCCAAGGAAGGCCTGGGCTGGGACCTGGAAGCTTTCGGCATCCACAAGGGGACGAAGAAACTCGCGGCCGCCAAGAAACTGGCCGACTGGGCGTCGAGCAAGAATGCCATGGTGCTGTACGGGAAAAACTTCGCCCTGACCGCGATGCCGGGCGTCGCCGAGCCGCTGGCCAATGTGCCGTCCGATTACGAGTCGCGGCTGGTGACGACCGACTTTGTGTGGGCCGCCGTGAACCGCGACAAATTCCTTGCGGAATGGACCAAGCGCTTCGACAGCAAGACCGAAGTGAAGAAGTAGGCCGATGGCGGCGGCGCAGCCTGCACTCCGAATCACGGGGGTTGCCAAGGATTTCGGTGAATTCCATGCTTTGAGGGACGTCGAACTCACCGTGGAACGCGGTGAGTTCGTCTGTTTTCTCGGTCCGTCGGGGTGCGGCAAGACCACGCTGTTGCGCATCATTGCCGGACTGGAGGTCCAAACCGCCGGACGCATCGAACAGGACGGCCGCGATATCTCCCGGCTGGCCCCGGCCGAGCGCGACTACGGCATCGTCTTCCAGTCGTACGCGCTGTTTCCCAACCTGACCATTGCGGACAACGTGGCCTACGGCCTGGTCAACCGCAAGCGGCCGCGTGCCGAAATCACCGCGCGGGTGGCCGAGCTGCTGAAGCTGGTCGGGCTGCCCGGGGAGGGGGCCAAGTATCCGGCCCAGTTGTCGGGCGGCCAGCAACAGCGCGTCGCGCTGGCGCGCGCCATCGCCACATCCCCCGGCCTGCTGCTGCTCGACGAACCCCTGTCCGCGCTCGACGCCCTGGAGCGTGTGCGCCTGCGCCAGGAAATCCGCGCCCTGCAGCAGCGCCTGAACGTCACCACCATCATGGTGACGCACGATCAGGAAGAGGCCTTGTCGATGGCGGACCGCATCGTGGTCATGAACCACGGCGTCATCGAGCAGGTGGGCACGCCGATGCAGATCTATCGCGAGGCCGCCACACCCTTCGTGGTGGATTTTGTCGGCAAGGCCAACATCCTCGACGGCCGCGTGACCGCGCCGGGCAAATTGACGGTCGGCGACCATACGCTGGATTGCGCGGCCTGCGTGGACACGGGACGCCGCGTAAGAAGCTACCTGCGCCCCGAAGATATTGTGGCGCGGCCCATCGAAGATGGGGACCCGAACGTCATCGAGGCCGACATCGAGAAGGTGGAATTCCTCGGGTCCTATTGCCTCGTGCGCGTGGCGGCGAACGGCCTGCAGGTTCCGCTCACGGTGTACCTGTCCCTCAATTACCTGGCCGAGCAGAATCTCGTCGCGGGCAGCCGGCTGAAACTCAAGATCCTGACCGAACGCCTGCGGTTGTTCACCACATGAGCGCAGGTTTGGGTGCGCTGCCGGCCCTGCGGCAGAAGGTGCACTGGACGGATCGCCTCGGGCACCTCGCCATGGTCGTCGTTGCCGCCGTGCTGCTGGCCTTTCTCGCCGCGCCCCTTGCGGCCATCCTGCTGCAAAGCATCGAGGCCAAGGACGGCAGTTTTGCAGGCTTGGAAAACTTCGCGGCCTATGCGCAAAACCCCGCGCTGCGCCATGCGCTCTGGAACAGCCTCTGGGTCTCGGCCACCGTGACGCTGATTGCCATCCCGGCGGCGTTCGTGTTTGCCTATGCGCTGACGCGAAGCTGCATGCCGCTCAAGTCGGTCTTCAGGGCCATCGCGCTCACCCCCCTGCTGGCGCCCTCGCTCCTGTCCGCCATCGCCCTTATCTACTGGTTCGGCAACCAGGGTGTGCTCAAGGGCGTGCTGGCCTGGGCGGGCATCAGTTCCATCTACGGCGCGCCCGGCATCATCCTGGGCGAGGTGTTCAGCGTGTTTCCACACGCGTTGATGATCCTGGTCACCGCGCTGTCGCTGGCCGATGCGCGGCTCTACGAGGCGGCAGAGGCGATGGGAGCCTCGGCCTCGCGCAAGTTCTTCACCATCACCCTGCCGGGCGCGAAGTACGGCCTGATCAGCGCCTCGCTGGTGACCTTCACGCTGGTCATCACGGATTTCGGCATTCCGAAGGTGATCGGGGGCAACTTCAACGTGCTCGCCACCGACATCTTCAAGCTGGTCATCGGGCAGCAGGATTTCCAGAAGGGTGCGGTGGTCGGCCTCGTGCTGCTCGCGCCGGCCCTGCTGACCTTCGTGGTGGATCGGCTGGTGCAGAAGAAGCAGACCGCCATGCTCAGTGCGCGGGCGGTGCCCTACGCGCCCGCGCCGAGCCGGGGCTATGACCTGGCGATGACCGCGTATTGCGTGCTGGTGGCCTTGATGATGTTCGCGGTGCTGGGCATGGCCGTGTTCGCCTCGCTGGTGAAGTTCTGGCCGTATGACCTCTCGCTGAGCTTCAAGCACTACGTGTTCGGCCTCGTCGATGCCGAAGTGGGCGATGCGTTCATCAACAGCCTCAAGCTCGCCGCCGGCACGGCGTTCGGCGGCACGGCGCTGGTCTTTGTCGGCGCCTATCTGGTGGAGAAGACCCGCGGCGCGGATCTGCTGCGGCCGGCGGTGCAGTTCCTTGCCCTGCTGCCGATGGCAGTGCCGGGCCTCGTGTTGGGGCTGGGCTACATCTTTTTCTTCAACGCGGCGGACAATCCGCTGCATCCCATGTACCAGACGATGTCGCTGTTGGTCCTTTGTACGATCGTCCACTTCTACACCACCGGGCACCTGACGGCCGTGACGGCGTTGAAGGCGCTCGACGCGGAGTTCGAGTCGGTGTCGGCGTCCCTCAAGGTGCCGTTCTACAAGACCTTCTGGCGCGTCACCCTGCCGATCTGCCTGCCGGCCCTGGTCGACATCAGCCGCTACTTCTTCATCAATGCCATGACGACGATCTCGGCCGTGGTGTTTCTCTATTCGCCGGAATCCAAGCTGGCGTCCATTGCGATTCTCAACCTGGATGAGGCGGGCGAAATCGGCGCGGCCGCGGCCATGGCCGTGCTCATCGCCGCCAGCTCGCTGGCCGTGTGCGTGGTGTACCTCGGGATCGAGTGGCTTGTGGTGCGCACCACGCAGCGCTGGCGTCATCCGCCGAAACACTGATCCGCGACAGGAGGACCCGATGTCCGATGCCCCCATTCTGCTGACCCCCGGACCCCTGACGACCTCGGCGCGCACCAAGGAGGCGATGCTCAAGGACTGGGGGTCGTGGGATCGCGATTTCAACGCGATGACCACGCGCGTGCGCGAAAACCTGGTGCGCATTGTGCACGGCGAGGGCACCCACGAGTGCGTTCCCCTGCAGGGCAGCGGGACGTTTTCAGTGGAAGCCGCCCTCGGGACGGTCGTGCCCCCCGGCGGGCACGTGCTGGTGCCAAGCAACGGTGCGTATTGCCAGCGCATCGCAAAGATCTGCGGCTATCTGAAGCGGCGGCTGACCCTGTACGAATACCCGGAAAACGCGCCGATGCGCGCGGACGACATCGACCGCATCCTGGCCGCGGACCCGTCCATCACCCATGTGGCGGTGGTGCACTGCGAGACCGGCACGGGAATCCTGAACCCGCTCCACGACATCGCCCTGGCCGTGGCGAAGCACGACCGCGGCTTGATTGTGGATGCGATGAGCTCCTTCGGGGCGCTGGAGATCGATGCGCGCGAGACGCCGTTCGACGCGCTGGTCGCCGCCTCGGGAAAGTGCCTGGAGGGAGTGCCCGGCATGGGCTTCGTGATCCTCAGGCGCAGCACGCTGGAGACCTGCGCGGGGCATGCGCATTCGCTGGCCCTCGACCTGTACGACCAGTGGGTCTACATGGGAAAGACCACGCAATGGCGCTACACGCCGCCGACGCATGTGGTGGCCGCGCTCGATTGCGCGATCACCCAGTATTGGGAGGAGGGCGGGCTGGCCGGGCGCGGCGGACGCTACGCGCGCAACTGCGCCGAGTTGATCGACGGCATGGAAAGCCTTGGTTTCGCGACCTACCTGCCGCGCGCAATCCAGGCGCCGATCATCGTCACGTTCCATGCGCCGGCGGACGCCAATTACAAGTTTCCCGCGTTCTACGACGAGGTCAAGCGCAGGGGCTTCATCCTTTACCCGGGCAAGCTGACGCAGATCGAGACCTTTCGCGTCGGCTGCATCGGGCATTTCGGAGACGGGGGCATCAAGGCGGCGGTTGCGGCGGTGCGAGAAGCGCTCGCCACCCTGGGCATCCGGCAGATCGCCCCGGCGACCGCAGCCTGAATGGGGTCCCCGCGCCTGGCGCTGTTTGATCTGGACAACACGCTGCTCAGCGGCGACAGCGATGTCGAGTGGCTCGCGTTCCTGATCGACGAGGGGATCGCCGACCGCCAGCGCGAGGAGGCCGCCAACGCCGAGATGGCGCGGCGTTACCGGAGCGGCGAGGTGGGGACGATGGAATTCGTCAATTTCTACCTGCGCACGCTGGCCGGGCATCCCATGGAACAGTTGCGCGCATGGCGCGAGCGTTACGTGGCTGAGCGGATCGTGCCGCGCATCCCGCGCGCATCGAGGGACCTGCTGGCCTCGCATCGTGACGACGTGGTGGTGATCATCACGGCCACCAACCGATTTTTCACCGAGCCGATCGCGGCGGAATTGGGGGTTGCGCACCTGATTGCCACGGAACCGGAAATCGCCAACGGACGATTCACCGGCTGCGCCGAGGGAACGCCCTGTTTCAGGGAGGGTAAGATCGCGCGCCTGGAGCAGTGGCTTGCCGCGCGGGGAGAACGGTGGGCCGACTATCGCGAGACCTGGTTCTACTCCGACTCGATCAACGACCGCTTCCTGCTGGAGAAGGTGGACGTCCCTGTCATGGTCGATCCCGATGCGGCGCTGGAGCGGCTAGGCACCGAGCGCGGCTGGCGAATGCTGAGATTGAATCGCCGGCACGCGGGTTGACGGCGGCTCGTACAGGAAAGACGGGACGGAATCCAGGACCCACCCGGGCAGGGTGCCGCCGGGCTGCCGAACGGCGGCCTCGCCCAGGCGCAGGGCGCCGGCTTGCCCAAGCATGGCAAGAAATGCATGGGCATGGTCATGCCGCTCATTGCGATCCCGCGCCACGAGCTTGTCGAGCAGCGGTTGCAGGATCGATACCGGCGAATCCTCAGGCAGCGTTGGACGCTCGGCGTGCAGGTGCTGGACCAGCAGGCCATCGATGCTGCCGGCTTCGAACAAATGGCGGCCGGTCAGCATCTCGTAGAGCATGACGCCCAGGCTGTAGAGATCCGCCCGGCCGTCGAGGGCCTCCCCGTTGATCTGCTCGGGGCTCATGTAATGCGGGGTGCCCATGGCCATGCCATCGCGCGTGCGCGTGATGAGTGCATCGAGCTGCTTGGCCAGGCCAAAATCGGCGATCGCAACCGAGCCGTCGCTGCGCACCATGATGTTGCCGGGTTTCAAGTCGCGATGGACGATGCCCGCCGCATGAATGGCGGCCAGTCCCTCGCCGATCTGCCGCACGTAGTCCAGCGCGCGGCGCGGGTCGAGCACGGCGCCCAGCGGTGCGCGCAGGTCGCCGCCGGGAAAATATTCCATGGCGATGTAGAGGCAGGTGTCGGTGACGCCGTGATCCAGGATGCGCGCCACATGGCGGTGGCGGAGGCTGGCCAACAGGCGCGCCTCGTCGAGGAAGCGCGCCACGGCCTCGCGGGATTCGTGGTCGTCCGCCTTCAGCCGCGTCAGTTTTATCGCACACTCGAGTCCGTCGGAGATACGGCGTGCCAGGAGCACTTCTCCGGAAGCGCCTTCGCCGATCTTGCGAACCAGGTCGTAGCCGGGCACGGCGAGCGGACGGTCCGTCGTGCGCGCCGCGCGCTGGCCCAGCACACGCTGCACCGTCTCGAGCACGTCCTCGCGCACCATCGGCTTGACGATGAAATCGCACACGCCAAGGCCGAATGCCTTGCGGTACGCCGCGCGGTCCTCGTCGGAGGACATCATCAGGAACGGCGTTGCGGCCAGCGCCGGCTCAATCCTGGCTGCGGCCACCAATTCGAAGCCATTCATGCGGGGCATGTGGACGTCGCTGATCACCAGGTCCGGTGCCTGCGTTCGCATCTGGCCCAGCGCGTCATGGCCGTCCACGGCCGCGCGCACGGTCGGACGCAACGGGGCCAGACACCAGCGCAGGTATTCGCGCATGGCGGCATCATCGTCGACAATCAGGATTTGGGGTGTGGCGGCATTCACGGGTGTCTCCCGGGCATGGGGCAGGAATGTCCCATCGTACTGGGCCGGGCCGGATCTGGGCAGGGGGCAAATGCAAGCAATCGTGCCTGCCGCGGGGATTCCCCACACAATGTGACAATCGGCCGCCCGAAAAAGAAAAAGCCCCGCCGAAGCGGGGCCTTCCTGGGTTTTTGGATGTCTTGGTGTTGCCAGCGATATTGGCTGGCCAACCGGCGAAAAGTAGGTTTGTACTTTTCGCCGATCACCTTACATATCCATGCCACCCATGCCGCCCATTCCGCCGCCAGGCATCGGCGGGGTGTCTTCCTTGGGCAGCTCGGCCACCATGGCGTCGGTGGTGAGCATGAGCGAGGCCACCGAGGCGGCGTTTTGCAGGGCAAAGCGCGTCACCTTGGTCGGGTCCAGCACGCCCATTTCCACCATGTCGCCATACTGGCCGGTGC
>CAZTYC010000058.1:10839-14326 GCA_964617435.1 uncultured Burkholderiales bacterium | reverse complement strand
CTGGCGTCGTGGGGCAATTGTCGGCGGGGATTTTCGGGTATCAAACGCCATCAACACGCGACTACGCAGAGAATCTCGGGCTTGCCTTCCAACTCACCAATATCATTCGCGACGTGGGCGAAGACGCCCGCCGCGGGCGGATTTACATTCCCACCGAAGACTTGCGCCGGTTTGGCGTCGAGGAGTCGAGCTTGCTCGAAAGTGCCTACTCGCCCGAATTCGAACGCATGATGCAATTCCAGGCCGATCGTGCGCGGGAGCACTATCGGTTGGCGATGTCGCTGCTGGCCGGTGCGGACAGACGGCCGCAGCGCCCCGGGCTCATCATGTCCGCAATTTACCTGTCACTTCTGGACGAGATTGAACATTCGCGGTTTCGCGTGCTGCACCAACGCATTTCACTCACTCCCTTGCGGAAACTCTGGCTGGCGTGGAAGACCTGGGTGAGCGTTTGAAAGGAGGTCCGTCGGTTGCCGTCATCGGCGGCGGGTACGCCGGCATGGCGGCTGCGCAAACGCTGGCCGAGCGCGGCATTCGTGTGACCGTATTCGAATCTGCGCGGGTGCTCGGCGGGCGGGCCCGGCGAATCGAGATGCGGGGCGAGCAGCTGGACAACGGCCAGCACATTCTGAGCGGCGCCTACACAACGCTCTTGGACTTGATGCGGCGCGCAAACGTGCCGGATGCAAGTTTCTCCCGTATTGCATTGCGGCTTTCCATGCCCCCGTCCTTCAGGCTCCAAGCGCCTCGATGGCCCGCCCCGTTGCACATGGCGGGCGCCTTGCTCCGCGCACAGGGATTGTCCTGGCGCGACCGGCTGTCCGCAGTGGGATTGATGAAAACTCTCAAGAAGGATGGCTTCAAGACGGGCGGGGACGAGACGGTGGCGGGATTGCTGGAACGATGCCGGCAATCCGATGCCGTCCGGCGATACCTTTGGCAACCACTGGCCGTGGGTGCGCTCAATACACCGATCGAAGCCGCCAGTGCGCAGGTCTTCGCCAATGTGCTTCGCGACGCGCTGGACGCGCACCGCTCCGCAAGCGACCTCATCTTGCCACGTGTGGACTTGAGCGCACTCTACCCGGATGCCGCCGCAGGCGTGGTAACCGCGCACCAGGGCGAGGTATTGACGGGGCGCCGGGTGACGGCGATCAGGGACGCTGGTCGCAGCGTCCTCGTGACGATTGATGGGTCTGCCGTGGCATTCAGTGCTGCAATCGTCGCTGTCGGCCCGCATCAATTGGAAAGCCTGGACGGCAGCGCCCTGCTTGCCGCGGTCAGCCTCAACTATCGGGCAATTGAAACGGTCTACTTCAAGTTCGATAACCCCGTCAGGCTTCCGGAACCCATGTTGGGGCAGCCGGGCGGGCATGTTCAGTGGTTCTTTGACCGGCGCGCCTTGCTCCGCCCCGACGCGAACGACGGGCTGATCGCGGGAGTCGTGTCAGCCGCGGTTCCGGGAGAATCGCCCGGGGAGAGTGCGGTGCTGGAGGAGTTGTCCCGGCATGTGCCCGGACTGCCCGCGCCGGCCTGGATCAAGACGGTCACGGAAAAATTTGCAACGTTTTCCTGCACGCCGCAAGCCCAGCGCGCCCGTCCGACCATCACCACCCGCAGCCGGCGTGTCTTCCTCGCGGGCGACTACCTGGCCAGCCCCTACCCGGGTACGCTCGAATCCGCAGCGCGCAGCGGCGTTGCGGCGTCGGACGCGGCCATGCGAACCATTCAACTCGAAAGCACCTGACATGGATCTTCAAGCACTGTCCCTTGACCCGCAATGGGAGCCACCGGCCGGCTATCTTCACGATCGCGTAATCCTGGTCACTGGGGCGGGCCAGGGTGTCGGCCGCGCGGTGGCACTGGCGTGCGCGCAAGCCGGTGCCAACGTCGTATTGCTGGGGCGGACACCAACCAAACTGGAAGGCGTGTATGACGAAATTGCCGCCCTGGGAGCACCGCAGGCGGCGATCATCCCGATGGACCTGGCCAAGGCGGACCAGGACCAGCTTCGGGCACTTGCACTCTCGATCAAGACCACCCTGGGGAGGCTGGATGGCATCGTGCATGCTGCCAGCCAGTTTGTTTCCACCATGCCGGCGGACCTGATCGACCTTGCGGCCTGGGACCGTGCCGTTCGACTCCACCTGACGATCCCGGCGGCCCTGACCCAGGCGTGCTTCCCTTTGCTCAAGAAGTCCGACGATGCCTCGGTTGTGTTCCTGACCGAAACCCACGCCCATTCGCCCCGCGCCTATTGGGGCGGGTTTTCCACGGCAAAATCGGCGCTGGCCCACCTGGTTTCGGTCTGGGCCGACGAACATCCGGACCATGGTCCGAGGTTAAACCTGATGCTGCCCGGGCCCATCCGCTCTCCCATGCGCCAAAAGAGTCATCCCGGCGAAAGCGCAGCCGCGCTACGCGGTCCGGAGGATGTCGCGCGGTGCATCTTGCAACTGCTGGGCGGGGGCGAAATGCGCCTGACGCGAAGGCTCGCAATCCTTGATCCGGCTCAGTAATCCTGAGCGCTGCGCCGCCGGAATGTGGATTTCGCCCAAGATTCGGTAACATACGCTACGCGGTGGCCGTCGGTATGGGGTTGTGGCGGTGAATTCGTAGAACAGAAAAGCGCATCTACCGCAACGCATCGCACATAGCCTAGTGATCAACTTCGGAACCCTCCTGTGAGCGCTGTGCTCGACCAGAGTAGCCGCACCTTCATCGGCAGCGTGGTGTTTGTCGATATCATCGGCTATTCAAAGCGGACCGTATCCGAGCAGATCATGCTCAAGGATCGCTTTACCGCGCTGCTTTCGGCCGCCCTTGCGGACATTTCCCCGGACCAGCGGTTGATCCTGGATACCGGCGACGGTGCCGCGCTCAGTTTTCTGGGCGACCCGGAAGACGCCCTGTTCGTCTCCATGCACCTTCGCGACATGGTGCAGCGTGCCGACGCCAGTTCCGGCGGGGAACCGGGCGAAGAACCGCTGCCGCTGCGCATCGGGATCAACCTCGGGCCGGTCAAGCTGGTCCGCGACATCAACGGCCACCCGAACATCGTTGGCGACGGCATCAACGTCGCGCAACGGATCATGGGGTTTGCCAATGAGGGCCAGATCGTCGTCTCGCGGTCGTTCTTCGACGTCGTGTCCGTCATTTCGGACGAATACGCCAAGCTGTTCCGATATGAAGGCTCGCGCACCGACAAGCACATCCGCGAGCATGAGATCTACGTCGTAGGCGAGTCCGCCGAGGCGTTCGACCGGGTCCGCGAAGGATTTGCCACGCGCGCGGCGGCCAGCTCGACCAGCTCATACGCTTCGTATGAAGGTCGCACCGGCAGCTTTGCCGCAGGGGTTGCGGATGCCGCAGTTGGTGCGTCCATGCCCTGGTGGCACGATAAGCGCAAGCTCACCGTGGTGCTGGGTACTCTGGGTGCCCTAGTTCTGATCCTGACATTCGCATTTTTCAACAAGAAGCCGGCGGA
>CAZTYC010000058.1:0-10739 GCA_964617435.1 uncultured Burkholderiales bacterium | reverse complement strand
GAAGCCAAGGCGCCTGCAGTGCTGGGAACGGTCAACCTGCAGATCAGTCCATGGGGCGAGGTGCTGATCAACGGCAAGTCCATCGGGGTTTCCCCGCCGGTCAAGCAGCACAAGCTGGCCCCCGGGAAATACAAGGTCGAGGTGCGTAACACGACCTTCCCGGCTTACGCTGCCACCGTCGAGGTCAAGGCCAAAGAGGAAGTCGTCATTCGCCACACATTCCGCTAGACCGTGTTGGCCGCATTGCTGCATTCGCCTTTAGAATTCTGGAGAGATTCCGCTGACTTTCCAACCGATGATGACGGAGCCGTACGCATGGACGCCCGCCCGACCCCACCCTTAGCGACCGGCCTGGTCGCCATTGCCGTGTTGCTGCTGGGCCTTGCAGGGTGTGCTGCGCCGGGTACCTCAAAGCCGGCGAGTGGCCCGTCCCCGGAGGAACTCGCCCGCGTGGCGAAGGTCGAGCGCGCGAAGGCAATGCTTGCAGATGGGGTCAAGTCTTACGAATCCGGATCCTATGACGACGCGTTGAAGAACCTCCTGCTGGCGCTCGATTCAGGCAGCCTCAGCGTCCAGGAACAACTGCTGGCGCGCAAGCATTTGGCATTCACCCATTGCGTCAACGGTCGCGAACTGCAATGCAAGGAAGAATTCGAAAAGGCATTTGCCATCGATGGCAGGTTCGACCTGCTTCCGTCCGAGTCCGGCCACCCGATCTGGGGGCCCCTGTACCGCTTGGTCAAGACCGAGCGCGATCTCAAGGCCTCGGGACGCATCCTGCCTCCGCCATCAAAGGTTCTCAGCGCGGGAGAAAAGCTGATCGCTGAGGGCAACAAGGCGTATGAAGAAGGCGACTTCCCCAAGGCGCTCAAGTTGATGCAGGACGCCCTCAAGGAGACGCTTCTCCCGGCGGATACGCTTCGCGCGAGAAAGATTTCCGCGTTTTGCTTTTGCCTGACCAACCGCATGCCGCAATGCCGCGCGGAGTTTGAAAAGATCCTCCATGCGGATCCGAAGTTCGACCTCGAACCGGCCGAGGCGGGGCATCCTTCGTGGGGCCCCTCGTTTCGCGCGGCCAAGTCAAAGATCAAGTCTCCTTCCGGCAAATGATCGAAACCCTGGGACGCTACAAGATCCTTGGCACCATCGGCCAGGGGGCGATGGGGACGGTGTACAAGGCCGTCGACCCGATGATCGACCGGGTGGTCGCGATCAAGACTGTCAATCTGTCGCTGAATCGCACCGAAATCGAGGAATATGAACTCCGCTTCCAGCAGGAGATCAAGGCCGCCGGCCGCTTGAATCACCCGAACATTGTCACGATCTACGACGTCGGCCGCACCGATGAAATGGCCTACATGGCCATGGAGTTCCTGGAAGGCAAGGAACTCAAGGACGTGCTGGCGGTGGGCGAACTTCCCGATGTGGCGTCGACTGTCGACTGGATCCGCCAGATCGCCATGGGGCTGGGCTTTGCGCACGAACACGATGTCGTGCACCGCGACGTCAAGCCCTCCAACATCATGCTCGTGCGCGGCGGATTGGCCAAGATCACGGACTTCGGGATTGCCCGCGTGCCGACCTCGGCGGTCAAGACCATGACCGGGCTGATTTTGGGCAGTCCTCGATACATGTCTCCCGAGCAGGTGATCGGCCGCGATCTCGATCCCCGCACGGATATCTTTTCCCTGGGGGTGGTGCTGTATGAATCGCTGACCGGCCACCCGCCCTTCGATGGCGAAAACGTCAACGCCATCATGTACGCGACGGTGAACAACAATCCGCCGCCGCCCTCCACCACCAATCCGCAGGTTCCGCAGATGCTGGACCTGATCGTGGCCAAGGCCCTGGCAAAGATGCCCGACGAGCGCTACCAGTCGATGGCGGAACTGGCGAGCGACCTCGATTTCGTCAAACGTTCAGTCGGCGAACGCACTGGCCAGCCCATCGCCAAGACCGCACCGCCCTCAGCCCAGGCACCCAAGCGCGATGCCTTGAGCGCCGGCCGCTACCAGAAGGAAGGCGCGAAACTCGAAGAAACTGCCCCGTTGAAGTTGGCCAAGAACTTCGACTCCTTCGATGCGACACTGAAACTCGCCGCGATGACCAACCAGACCGCGGAGTTTGAAAAGTACATCACCGATACCCGCAAGTTGCGTGCGTTCAAGCACCTTGCCCCCGGCGCCAATCCCACCGGGCCACAGCCGCGCCCCGGGCCTGCCGACACCCAGGGCCAACGCAGCGTGCGCTTCGCGCATATCGACCAGCTTGAAAAGTACGACCGCGCACGCCGCACGCTGGGCCTGCCGGCGAGCGGGGGCCCGGCGCAGTCGTCGCAATCGATGAGCGCATTGGTTCCCATCGCGCTGATCGTCCTGCTCGCCGTGCTCGCGGTGGGCCTCTCGGTTGCGCTGATCCTGCGTTAGCCTGCGTGCCATTTCCCGGCGTGACAAGGGCGCGCCAATTGGCGTAGCATCAATTCAGCACGCCACTCCCCGGTGGCGAACCCGCGGCAGTCCATTCGGCAGGGAGCTTTGATCCATGCGTGATTACCGGCCCATTTCCAGCGTCAGTCTCGGTGGCACCGTGCTTGTTGCACGGCCCGCGCCGCCGAAGTCGGTCAAACCGGATTCCCCGGCGCTCGATGTCATGACCGACCTTCGCCACAACATTCCGGCGACGATCGACCAGCAGCAGTCCATGGATGCGGCGCATGCCTACATGATTCAGCGTGGCGTGCGCATGCTGTTTGTGCTCAATGGCGAGCGCACGCTGGCCGGCATCATCACCGCCAACGATGTCCTGGGCGACCGGCCATTGCGCTTCATCCAGGAACGCCGTGTGCGGCACTCGGACATCCTTGTTTCGGACATCATGACGCCGCTGGACAAGCTCGAGGCGATGGAATGGGCCGTGGTCGCAAAGGCGCATGTGGGCGATGTTGCCGCAAGCCTTCGTGAATCCGGCCGCCAGCACACGCTGGTGGTGGACAGGGATCACGAAGGACGCGTGCTGGTCGTTGGCGTGTTTTCGCTCACGCAAATCGAACGCCAACTGGGCGTGGCGATCGTCGCCAGCGGCGCGGCCCGATCGTTCGCGGAGATTGAAGCGGCCATCGCCCCGGGCTAGACCGTCAGCCCGCGTGGAATGTTCCCGGGCGCCACTCCGCAATCCCGTGGTTGCACACGTCGCAGCGCAGCGTTGTCGCCTGCGGGGCAATCGCCGGAAAGGACATGGCCATCAGGAAATCGTCAAGGTTGCGAATGGCAACCGCACAGCGTGGGCACTTGGGGACCACCTGGCGGTGAAAGCGCGTGCTGGTTGCGAGGATGCAGAAGGCCAGCGCCAACCCGGCCAGGACACTCAATCCAAGCCAGGCCCGGGAAAACGAGCCGATGTCACCCAGACTGGAGAAAACATTCGCGCCCCGGAACCAGTAGCCTGCGGCCACCGGTTCCACCGCCGCCAGAACCGCGAGAAAGAACACCAGCAGGAGTCGGGAATCGTGTGCGCGGCACACCTCCGAATTGCGCCTGACCACAGTCAGGAACTCCTGGGGGGATTGGGTCATCGGAGACATCGCATCCATCCGCACAGCCTTGCGCCCTCGCCTTGGATGATCGCGGCAAACTCTAGCACCGGCGCGGCGACTGCGTCAATTGATGGCAAACGCCAGCAAAAAAGGCTGACTGCACACCTGCCCGATGAAGCAGGCGCTACATGACCACCGGCTTGTCCGGCAACTCGTTGCGCTTTTCACCGGTGGCCGGGAACGCATGCGCCAATTCCGCAGCAATCTTTTCGATGCCGATGGTCGTACCCTCCAGAAACTCACCGCGCCGGTAGCGCAATTCGATTTCCTTGCAAATGGCGCGCCAGCGTTCGGGACCCACGACGCGGTCGATGCCGCGATCGGCAATGATTTCCACCTTGCGGTCTGCCAGCAAAACATAGAGAAGTACGCCGTTGTTGCGTTCCGTATCCCAGATGCGCAGGTCGGAAAACACCTCGATGGCGCGCTGGCGGGAACTGATGCCCGCCCACAGTTGCCAGGACGTCAATTCAGCTTCCACAACAAAGCGCACCTGGCCGCCATGCGTCGTCTCGCCCTGCGCGATGGCTTTCTCAACCGCATCCAGAACGGTCTGCGGAAACATGCGGTTGCGCTGGATGGGGGACATCCACACATGGCGAAGGAAGCGCCGGATGAATTCCATCACCAGTCCCCAGAGGCGCCGCCGCCGTCAAAACTGCCGCCGCCGCCACTGAAACTGTCGGAGGAGCCGCCGCCCCAGCTGCCCCCCGAGCCGCCGCCGGACGTCCATCCGCCGGGCCACCCGCCGCCACGCCGCGAAACGGCACCCATCATCAACACCAGGACAAAAACGATGATGCCGGCGACGACCGGGAATAGCAGCCCGCCGACCACAAACCAGGCCGCGGCGCCGGTCACGCCGGCCGTCGCGGTGGCGCCCAGCAACCGGCCCAGCAGCATCTTGAGCAACGGGCCCACGACGAAGGCGGCGAGCACGCCCACGACCAGGAAATTCTCAAGGTTCGATGACTTTACCGCCACGCGCTTCGGCTGCGGCGGGGGCAGCGCCTCGCCTTGCAGCAGGCCGATGATCTTGTCGGCGCCCTGCTCGATACCGCCGGCAAAATCTCCGGCGCGAAATCGCGGCGCCACGATCTCGCTGATGATGCGCTTGCTCATCGCATCCGTGAGGCTGCCCTGCAGGCCGGGTCCCACCAGGATCTGCAACTTGCGGTCGTTCTTTGCGATGACAAACAACACGCCGTCGTCGACGCCCTTGCGCCCGAGTTTCCAAGCCTCCGCGACGCGAATGGCATAGTCGAACACCGTTTCCGGCTGCGTCGTCGGAACGATGAGCACGGCAATCTGCGCACCCTTGGCCGCCTCGAACGCGCGCAATTTGGCCTCGATGCGCGCCTCGTCGCTGGAAGACAACGAGCCGGTCTGGTCCGTCACCCGGTGCTTGAGCGGCGGAACGGGTACGGGATCTCCCTCGGCGGCCCACGCGGCGCCCGCGAACAGAAGGCCGCAAGAAACGAGAAACGCGATCCACGCGCGAGTGAAACCCTGGATCCCGGCTTGCGCCGGGATGGCAAGTTTCAGTGTCATGTCGGGAACCGCAGGCCGGCTGGCAGATTACTTCGTGGCCGGCGCGGGGGCAGGAGCCGGCTTTGTACCGAAGTCGACCTTCGGTGCCGTGGAAATGGCCTTTTCGTTCTCCACCGTGAATTGCGGCTTGACCGAGTAGCTGAACAGCATGGCCGTCAGGTTGGTCGGGAACTGGCGCGTCAGGACGTTGTAGCCCTCGATGGCTTCCGTGTAACGCTTGCGCGCCACGGTGATGCGGTTTTCCGTGCCTTCCAGCTGCGATTGCAACTCGCGGAAGTTGGCGTCGGACTTCAATTGCGGATAGTTCTCGGCCACCACCAACAGGCGTGACAGTGCGCTCGACAGATCCCCCTGCGCCTTCTGGAAGTTCTGCATCGCCTGCGGATTGTTCAGCACCGACTCGTCGATCTTCATCGAGCCGACGCGGGACCGCGCCTCGGTCACTCCGAGCAGCACGTCCTTTTCCTGTTGGGCATAGCCCTGCACGGTCGCCACCAGGTTGGGGATCAGGTCGGAGCGGCGCTGGTACTGGTTCAGCACCTCCGCCCAGGACTTCTTGACCGCCTCGTCCTTGGTCTGGAAGTCGTTGTACCCGCAACCGGTCAGGGTCAGGGAGGCCATCAAACCCAGCGTGAGCATCCATTTCTTCATGTCGATTCCTTCAACGGTGATGCGGTCAATACGTGCCGCGACTCGAATATGGGGTCATTGTAGCCATTCCAAGAGGCCGCTTCCCCCGATGCGACGAATGCCCGGTGACGCGGCACGAACGCCCGGCGCACGGTCAGGTTTGGCCACCCAGCACGCGTCGCGCGAACACCAGGTCTTCCCACGCCTTGAGCTTGTCCGGCAGGTTGCGCAGCAGGTACGCGGGATGGTAAGTCGCCACGACTGGGATCCCCTGGTAATCGAATCGCTGCTGGCGAAGCGACGCCATGCTCGTGTCACGGCCGGTCAGCCGGGTGACGGCGGTCTTGCCCAGGGCCACGATGATCTTTGGGCGGATCAGCGCGATCTGGCGGTCCAGGAACGGTGCGCAGGCTTCGGCTTCATCGGGGTTCGGCGTGCGGTTCCCTGGCGGGCGGCACTTGACCACGTTGGCGATATACACCTCCCGCCCGCGTTGGAGCCCTGTTGCCGCCAGCATGGCGTCAAGCAGTTTGCCTGCCTGGCCCACGAAGGGTTCGCCCTGTTCATCCTCGTCCGCGCCCGGGCCTTCGCCCACAAACAACCAGGGCGCATCGATGGCGCCCACACCCGGAACGGCCTGTTTGCGTTTCTCGCACAATCTGCAGGCCTGGCATGTGGCCATTTCCGCGGCTAACGCGGCCCAGTCTAGTGTCGCGATCCGCGTCAGACGCGCTGGATCCGCTTGGGCACCGCTGGCGGCAACGGCTGGGGCCTTTGGCGGCGGCTGGAGCAAGGGCGCGCGGGGAGCGATGGTGGGCGACGAAACCACGGGTCCAGGCATGGCCGGCGCGGGACGGGGCGGTGCCTCCGCGGTCGCCAACCATTCGGGCGGCACGGCCGAAAGGAGTTCCAATTCGCGCAGGGTATCGAGGCTGACCGGCGGCTTCATCGGCGCTCCGCCAGGTTCAGGCCCATGAACACCGCGTCTTCGCGGCCGGTGGCGGCCGGATAGTAGTCGCGCCGGATGCCCAGTTGCTTGAACCCCAGCGTCTCGTACAGGTGCAGCCCCACGGCGTTGGATGGGCGCACTTCAAGGAACAGCATTTCAAGCCCGTCATTTTTCGCCGTCGCAATCAGGCGATGCATGAACCGGCGCCCGACGCCCTGCCCCTGCCATGGCGCGGCCACCGCGATATTGAGCAAGTGGGCTTCATCCAGCGCCTTCATCACGATGGCATAGGCCACCAGTTCGCGGCCGATCCACGCCGTGATGCAGTCGTAGCCCGCCGCCAGCGAATCGCGGAAATTGCCCAGCGTCCAGGGAAACGCATACACGGCGGATTCGATCGCCGCCACGTCGGCCAGGTCTTCCTCGCGCATGGCCTCCCAATGCAGAGTGGACAGCGGATTGACGGGCAGCGCGCTCATGCGGCTTCCTTTGCCTTCGCGCGCTCGGCAAGCGTCAGGGCGACCCGGTCACGAAGATACAGAGGCGCGGCATCGCGCGGATGCACGAGTACGCGCGTGCCCCCGCGGGCGAGCATCCGCGCCGCAAGGGTGGCCGCGCCCGCCGCAGAGGGCATCCCCTCGGCATTCCAGGTGGCAGCGCGGGAGTGATAGGCGTTTTGCAGGGCGGCAAGCAATGCAGGTTGCCGCAAGGCGCTGCCCGTAACCTGCCAACCGTTGCCGGAGACGTCGGGAAGTCCCGCGGTCTGCGCCAGCCGGGGCGCGATCTCGGGTGTCCACCCGCAGTCCCGGGATTCATCGCGCACATAGGCCGCAAGATAGATTTCCCCCATGCGCGCATCCAGCGCCACCAGGGTGCGCTCGCAGTTTCCCTGCTCGGCAAGCGTCATCTGGGATTCGACCGGGATCAACCCCAACCCCGCGCCGTAGGCCATGCCCTGCGCGAGGCCGCAGGCAATCCGCACGCCGGTGAAAGACCCCGGGCCCTGCCCGAACGCAATGGCATCGAGGCCCTTCACCGTCACGCCGGCCTCGTCCAGCAATTCGCGCACCAGCGGCAGGGCCAAATCAGAATGCTGCTGGCCGGCATCGACCTCGCGCGCGCGCGTCTGGCCGTCGATATGGAGCGCAATCGAAAGCCGGTCCGTCGAAGTTTCCAGGGCAAGAATGCGCATGCGGATGAAGGTTTGGGGGTGGCTGAATTATAGTCGCCGGGCTTCGGCCGCTTCAGCAGGCAAGGCAAGCCAAACTCAAGCACTAGAGCGGCGTTTCGGCCATTTTGTCCATGTAAGCCGCGCCAGTGCTTGAGTTTGGCGGGCTGCCTGAGCAGCCGATGCCCGGCCTAGACCATTTCGAAAGTCTCAACCGGCAAGTGCGCCACATCCCCCCAGACCGTGATCCGCCATGCACCGTCCGCGTGGACGATGCGATTGATCGCCACATTCGGGATCGCCACCTTGTGGGGGCTGGCGACGGGCTCGCGGTGGATCCATCGATGCACGACACCCAGCACGCCGCCATGCGTGACGATCAGCACGGCCTGCCCGGCGTGCTGTTCCGCAATGCCGGTGAGGGCCGAAACGACGCGATCGTGGAATTGCCGCTTGGATTCGCCGCCCGGGACGGCGTAATGCTCATCGACGGCGCGTTCGCGCGAAAAGGCTTCCGGAAACCGCTGGTCGATCTCGGTGTACGTGAGCCCCTCGCCTTCGCCAAACGCGCGCTCGCGCAGGTCCGCGCGCAATGCGGGCTCCAACACCAGCGATTGGCCGATCAGTTGTGCCGTGCGCTGCGCGCGGCCCATGTCACTGCAGTAGAAGGCGTCGATCGGCTCGCCCGCCAGCCGCTGGCCGCAGGCGATCGCCTGCGCGATGCCTTCCTCCGTGAGCGCGCTGTCCAGATGCCCCTGGATGCGGCCTTCACGGTTCCAGACGGTCTCTCCGTGACGCACCAGGATCAGTTGGGTCATTTCACAACGGCGTCGAGTTTCGTCGTCCCGCCCATGTACGGCACCAGCACGGCGGGTATCGTCACACTGCCGTCGGCATTCTGGTAGTTCTCCAGGATCGCCACCAGCGTGCGGCCCACGGCGAGGCCGGAGCCATTGATGGTGTGCAGCATCTCGGTCTTGCCCTGCGCGTTCTTGAAGCGCGCCATCATGCGCCGCGCCTGGAAGGCCTCGAAGTTGGAGCAGCTCGAAATTTCGCGGTACGTGTTCTGCGCGGGCAGCCACACCTCGAGGTCGTAGGTCTTGGCCGATGAGAATCCCATGTCGCCGGTGCAGAGCAGCATGGTGCGGTACGGCAACTCCAGGCGCTTCAGGATCGTCTCGGCATTGGCGGTCAGTTCCTCGTGCGCCTCGGCCGATTTTTCCGGGTGGACAATCTGCACGATCTCGACCTTGTCGAACTGGTGCTGCCGGATCATGCCGCGCGTGTCCTTGCCGTAGCTGCCGGCCTCCGAGCGGAAGCAGGGGCTGTGGCAGGCGAACTTCAGCGGCAGTTCCTCGCCCTTGACGATCGAATCGCGCACGAAGTTGGTCACCGGGTACTCGGCGGTCGGGATCAGATAGAGCTCGCGGCCCTCGATCTTGAACAGGTCTTCCTTGAACTTGGCCAGGCTCGAGACGCCGTCCGCGCACTCACCCGAGACCATGTACGGCACGTAGACCTCGGTGTAGCCGTGCTCGGTGGTATGCACGTTGAGCATGTACTGCGCAAGGGCCCGGTGCAGCCGCGCCAAGCCGCCCTTCAAGACCGAAAACCGTGCGCCGGAGAGCTTGGCGGCGGTGTCAAAATCCAGCCCGCCCAAGCCCGCGCCAATGTCCACGTGGTCCTTGACCGGAAAATCGAACGCGCGCGGCGTGCCCCAGTCACGCACCTTGACGTTGCCGTCGGCGTCCTTTCCCTCGGGCACTTCGGCCCGCGGGATGTTCGGGATGGTGCGCAGGAAGGCATTGAGCTGTTCCTGCACGGCGGTGAGCTTGTCTTCATTGGCCTTGAGCTGCTCGCCCAGGCCGCCGACCTCGGCCATGACGGCGGCGGTGTCCTCGCCTTTGCCCTTCAGGATGCCGATCTGCTTCGAGAGCGCGTTGCGCTTGGCCTGCAGTTCCTCGGTGGAGGTCTGTACCTGCTTGCGGCTGTCCTCGAGTTTCTGGAAGGCGGCCACGTCGAAGGCCACCCCGCGCCGCGCAAGGCCGGCCACGACGCTGTTCAGGTCTTTGCGGAGTTGTTGGAGGTCGAGCATGATGGTTCTCTCAAATGCGGAATGGTTTGGTTTGCCCTTCCGGCGAACCACCCTTGCGGATGGCCATGCGCCGGGATCCTGCGCCGCGTCTTTGCAAACGCCGCTGGATTCCGGCGGTCGCCGGAATGACAATCATGGGGAATGGGACGAGCGCGCGTTATCCCTTGCGGGAGCGCGAGGAGGAGATCTTGGCGAAACGCGGGAGTGGAGCGCACTTCATGGCTTCGATTTTCCATCAAGATCACGCAAATGCGCAAGTTTCTCGCGGATCCTGGCTTCCAATCCGCGGTCGGTCGGCTGGTACCAATCCTGGCGCGCCATGCCATCCGGGAGGTAGGTCTCGCCCGCGGCATATCCCTCCGCCTCGTCGTGGGCGTAGCGGTAGTCCTTGCCCATGCCGAGGTCCTTCATCAGCTTGGTCGGCGCGTTGCGGATTTTCAAAGGTACCGGACGCGAGCCGTCTTCGGCAATAAATTCGCGCACGGCCCCATAGGCCCGATATACCGCATTGGACTTGGCGGCGATCGCGAGGTAGATCACGGCTTCCGCCAGCGCGAGTTCCCCTTCCGGCGAGCCAAGTCGCTCGTAGATCTCCGCCGCATTGAGTGTAACGTCCATCGCGCGCGGGTCCGCGAGGCCGATGTCTTCCACCGCCATGCGGATCATGCGCCGCGCGAGGTAGCGCGGATCGGCGCCGCCGTCGAGCATGCGCGTCAGCCAGTAGAGGGACGCGTCGGGGTCGGAGCCGCGCACG
>CAZTYC010000057.1:0-14366 GCA_964617435.1 uncultured Burkholderiales bacterium | reverse complement strand
CGAGTTGGGCTGCAGCGAGACGGCATCGTAGCCGGTGACTTCGCACAGCGCCTTTTCCAGGGTGTTGACGATTTCCCTGTATCCCTCGGCCTGGTCGGCCGGCACGAAGGGATGCAGGTTGCCGATCTCCGGCCAGGTGACCGGGATCATCTCGCTCGTGGCGTTGAGCTTCATGGTGCAGGAGCCGAGCGGAATCATGGCGCGGTCGAGCGCAAGGTCCTTGTCCGAGAGGCTGCGGATGTAGCGCAGCATCTCGGTTTCCGAGTGGTGCGTGTTGAACACCGGATGGGTGAGGAACGTGCTGGTGCGCTTGAGGGCCGGCTGGATCGGATCCGGCAGGCTGCCGGCATCGAGGTCCGCCACCGTGAACGGCGCGGGCGCGTTGCCGAACGCGCGCCAGATGCGCTCGACGTCCGCGCGCGTGCAGGTTTCATCGAGCGAAATGCACAGCAGCTCCGGCGAGACCTTGCGGAAATTGACGCCCAGCTTCACGCCGGACTCCAGTACACGCGCCGTGTTCTCGCCGGTCTTGACCAGGATGGTATCGAAGTAATTCGGCAGCGGGCAGGCGAACCCGAGCTTCTTCAGGCCTTCCTGGAGAATCACCGTCAGCCGGTTCACACGCTGGGCGATGCGCTTGAGGCCCTGCGGGCCGTGGTACACCGCATACATGCTGGCCATCACCGCGAGCAGCACCTGCGCGGTGCAGATGTTCGACGTGGCCTTCTCGCGGCGGATGTGCTGTTCGCGGGTCTGCAGGGCCAGACGCAGCGCGTCATTCCCCATCGCATCCTTGGACACACCGACGAGGCGGCCGGGCATGTTGCGCTTGAGCGCATCCCTGCAGGCGAGGAATCCGGCGTGCGGGCCGCCGAAGCCCATCGGCACGCCAAAACGCTGGGCGCAGCCGACCACGATGTCGGCGCCCCATTCGCCCGGGGAGGCCAGCACGGCCAGCGCCAGCACGTCCGCCGCGACGATGAACAAGCCGCCTTTCGCGTGCGACTGGTCGACGAACGCCTTCATTTCATGGATGAGGCCGACCGTGGACGGATATTGCGCCAGCACCGCAAAGTGGTCGGTGTCGGCGATCATCTTGTGCGCCTCGCCGACGCGGATTTCAATGCCCAGGGGTTCGGCACGCGTCTTCAGCACCGCAATGGTCTGCGGATGCACATCGCCGGCGACGATCATGACATTGCTCTTCGATTTTGCGCCGCGCTTGGCCAGCGTCATGGCCTCGGCAGCGGCCGTCGCTTCATCGAGCAACGACGAACCGGCGATCTCCATGCCCGTGAGGTCGCAGATCATGGTCTGGAAATTGAGCAGCGCCTCAAGGCGACCCTGCGAGATCTCCGGCTGGTATGGCGTGTACGCGGTGTACCACGCCGGGTTTTCCAGGATGTTCCTCAGGATCACGCCCGGGGTGTGCGTTCCGTAGTAGCCCTGCCCCAGGTGGCTCTTGAGAACCTTGTTCTTGCCCGCCATGCGGCGCATTTCATCGAGCGCCGCCGCCTCGGTCATGGGCGCGGGCAGGTCCAGCGGCGCCTTGTTGAGAATCGCGGCCGGGGCGACCTTCCTGATCAGGTCGTCCAGCGAATCGGCGCCGACGAGCTTGAGCATGGTGGCAATGTCGCCGTCGTCCGGGCCGACGTGACGCGCGATGAACTCACCGGAGTTTTCAAGGAGATGGAGTGGGGATGAGGGCACGATGGGGCTCTACGAATTGGAGTGTCGATGGGCGGACCGTGCAGTGACCGATCCGGAGCGGGGCGCTTTTCCGGCCAGCACGGGCAACTTGGCGGAAACCCGCCGGATGTCAGGCGGACTTGACCGACGCTTCGTACGCCGAGGCGTCCATCAGGCCGTCGAGCGTGGCGCCGGCGGCCGGCTTGACCTTGAAGATCCAACTGCCGTAAGGATCGCTGTTGATGCTCTCGGGGTTGGCGTCGAGGTCGCCGTTGAAGGCAATCACCTCACCGTCGACCGGGATGTAGATGTCGCTGGCCGCCTTGACGCTTTCCACTACGCAGGCGGTGTCGCCCTTGCCCAGCGATTCACCCACCTTGGCATCCCCGCAAAACACCACATCGCCCAGCATGTCCTGCGCCGCGTCGGAAATGCCGATAGTCAGCGTGCCGTCGGCCTCCTGGCGCACCCATTCATGGCTGTCGGTGTATTTGAGATCTGCGGGAAAGTTCATGGTGTCCTCCGGGAATGCTTGCGGGTTGGGGATGGGATGGGATGGAATCAGACCAGCGCCTTGCCGTGGCGCACAAATGCGGGCTTGGTGACCAGCGCCTTGACGCGCTTGTCGCGGATTTCGACCTCGACCTCGTCGCCGGGCTTGACGTCCATCGGGACGCGCGCCAGCGCGATCGACACGCCGAGGGTCGGCGAGAAACTGCCGCTGGTGGTTTCGCCTTCGCCCGCCGCGGTGTGCACCTTCATGTGCGAGCGCATGACGCCCTTGTCCAGCAGTTTCAGGCCGACGAAATTCCACGACTGGCCCTTGTTGTCCAGGGCGTCGCGGCCGATGAAATCGCGCTCGGACTTCATGTCCACCGTCCAGCCCATGCCGGCATCCAGCGGGCTCACGGTTTCGTTCATTTCGTTGCCGTACAGGTTCATGCCGGCTTCCAGGCGCAGGGTGTCGCGCGCCCCCAGGCCGCATTCGCGCACGCCCGCTTCCTTGAGGTCCGACCACAGCTTGACGGCCTGCGCGGCGGGCACGGTGATCTCGAAGCCATCCTCGCCGGTGTATCCCGTGCGGGCCAGAAAGACGTCGCCGATTTCAGCGGCGAAAAACACGCCGAGGCCCTCGCCGGCCGCGCGCCACTCGGGCCGCACCTTGAACACTTTTTCGCGCGCGTTCGGACCCTGCACCGCGATCATCGCCACGTCGCGCTTGGGCGTGATGTCGGCATCGTAGGCTTCCGCGATGCGGTTCATGTGCGCGAGGTCCTTGATCGCGGTCGAGGCGTTGATCACCACGCGGTAGCTGTCGCCTCCCCGCCAATAGACGATCAGGTCGTCGATGACGCCGCCGGAATTGTTGAGCATCGCCGAATAGAGCGCTTTCCCCGGCTGGCTCAACTTGTCGACGTTGTTGGCGATCAGGCGCTTGAGGAAGGACTTGGGCCGGATGCCGTCGACATCCACGGCGCACATGTGCGAAACATCGAACATGCCGGCATCCTTGCGGACCGCGTGGTGCTCCTCGATCTGCGAGCCGTAGTTCAGCGGCATTTCCCAACCGCCAAAATCGACCATCTTCGCGCCCGCGGCAACGTGGGCTTCATACAGGGGGGTGTGCTGGAGGGTCATGATGGGGCCCGGGGGTGGCGGTCGTGGCGCCGCGCCTGCCGCGGAGCCTCACGATGTTGCGCGCCCCCCTGTCCTTTTGCCTGAGAGTTGAGCGGAAACGAGAATCCGCGTGCCCCTTCGGCGCCCGCCGCATCGCCTTCGCGATCGCGGGTCTCTCCAGAGTGCCGTCGTGCGTCCGTGGTTCGGGAACCTGAGCGATCGCGGGCAGCTGCGCCTTCGGTGTCCAACGCCATGTTGCCGGCGATGGAACTCTCCCACGGACCTGTCGGCGGGAGGAATTCTAACGGAATTGCCCGCCGCGCGGGGTCGCCGGATTGTCTGCCAGAATCAGCGGCATGGATGCAACCGCCAGGCCCGGAGCAGGCGTGCGAACCACGGTGGTGCGCGCGGCCGAGGGCTTTCTGGATCTTCAAGCACATTGGGATCCGCTGGTCGAGGCCAGCGGGAACGGCTGCGTGTTCGCACGCCATGACTGGATCCGCATCTGGCTCGAGGTGTTTCTCGCACCCGGCACCCCACTGGCGATCATTTGCGTGTGGCGCGGTGATGTCCTGATCGGGGCGGCACCCTTCTGGATTCAATCGCGCAGCGTGCTCGGCGCCAACGTGCGCATGCTCCGTTTTCTCGGTACCGGCGAAGCGGAGGCTGACGAGGTGCTGCCGGAGTACCTGGATATCGTCTGCCGGGATTCCGATCGCCGCGACGTCATTCCGGCAGTCCGGTCGGCGTTTCGCGAAGCACTCGAATGGGACGCCGCATCATTTTCTTACCTGCTGCCGGGTGCGGCGATCGAATCCTTGTTCCAGGACGATCCTTCTTCCGGGTGGACAGCCCTCCAGGCCGCAGGCGGCGCGCGGCATCGGCTGCAGTGGCCTGCCGGCGCCCGACCCGTCCTGCCGGCGCGGGTGGCCTACAAGCAGCGCAAGTTGCAGCGCGCCGGCAAGGTGGAACACCGGTGCATTGAAGACGCCGACGGCTTGGTCGCCTCTTTTGCGGTGCTCGAGGATTTGCACGCCCGCCGCTGGCGACCGCGGGGATCCACGGGTGTATTCGCCAGCGCGCGGTTCTCGCGCTTCCACCGCCTGTTGACGGAATGCTGGGCGCCGCAGGGCTCGATTCGCCTCCACCTGCTCAGCCTCGACGGCGCGCCGGTCGCTGCGCTCTACAACATTCACTGGCGCGGCGTCGAATACTTCTACCAAGGCGGCCTTGACGCGGGAATCCGCGGCCAGTCCCCCGGAATCGCGATCCACGCCCATGCCATCGAGCATGCTGCGCGCATGGGGTCGATCGGTTACGACTTCCTCGGTGGCGCCATGCATTCGTACATGGCGGCCTTTGGCGCGCCACCGGAACCCTTGTCGAGTTGGATCGCGACGAATGGAACCTGGCGTGGACGGCTCGCGCGGGCCGCCAACCGGCTGTAGCAAGCCGCGAGCACGGCCGCGACCTGCCAACCGGAACGAAACACGTATCGGCGCTGCCGGAAACCGCTACTTCCTGGGAATCGGGATCGGCGCACCGCCGTAGATGTCGAAGTCGAAATAGCGGTCGTTGATCTTCTTGTAGGTGCCATTCTGGCGAATGGCGGCGATTGCGTCGTTCAGCTTCGAGCGCAGTTCGGTGTCCGATTTCCGGATACCGACGCCCGCGCCGTATCCAAAATAGCGCGGGTCCACGTAGACCTGCCCGATGAACGAGAAACCCTTCCCCGCCGGTGTCTTGAAGAAGCCGACTTGCGCGTTCACGGTATCGACCAGCACGGTGTCGAGCTTGCCGGCCACCAGATCCTTGAAGGCGTCGTCCTGGTTGCCGTAGCGCACGATGTCCGCCTGCGGGAACATGGCCGTGACAAACTTGTCGTGGGTGGTGGCGCGCTGCACGCCGATCTTCTTGCCTTTGAGGCCGTCGGGCGTCGCCACCAGCGTGGTGCCGGTCTTCGCGACCAGCCGCGTGGGGGTGTGGTAATACTTGTCGCTGAAGTCGATCTGCTTGAGACGCTCCTCGGTGATCGACATCGACGCGACGATGGCGTCGATTTTCTTCGCGTTAAGCGCGCCGATCATGGCGTCGAAGTCCATGGTCACCATGGTGCATTGCGCCTTGATCTGTTCGCACAGCGCGTTTGCGATGTCGATGTCGAAGCCTTCGACCTTGCCGCCAGGTCCGGTTTGGCTGAAGGGCGGATAGGCGCCCTCGACGCCGATCTTGAGCTTGGTTTCCGCCAGGCTCGATCCGGCGGCGGCGATCAGCAATGGCATGGCGATCAGGCGGACGAATTGGGTCATGCGAATCATGGGTGTTCCTTTGCGATGGGCATGTTGCGGAGACCGTTCCAACGGCAATCCTTGCATAGTTTGAACGATCGCCCGCCGCTGTGCGCAGAACGGGGTGCCGATTCAACGCGTATCCCTGTGAATTTGTGTAACAGACGGCCGCATTGCACACCCCATTTCCGATTGGCACTGCGCCATCCCCTACATGAGAAAATGGACGCCAAACCTCGAAAGGCATCCATGGCAGGTCACCTTCACCCCGTCTCCCGCATTGTCGAATTCATCCTGGAAATCGACAAACTGAAAGCCGTCACCCGCAAGACCAAGCCGCTCGGACTCGAGCGCTACGAGAATTCCGCCGAGCACAGCTGGCAAATCGCCCTGCTCGCCTCGTCGCTGGTGCGCTATGCGGCCGATCCGGTGGACATCGACCGCGTGATCCGGATGCTGCTCGTGCACGACATCGGCGAAATCGACACCGGCGACGTGATGGTCTACGTCGAGGAGGGCCGCGCCGAGCGCAAGCTTGCCGAACGCGCCGCGGTGGTACGCATGTTCGCGATGCTGCCGGACGGACACGGCGAGCCGCTGCTGGACTTGTGGGACGAGTTCGAACAGGGGCAGACCGCGGAGGCGCGCTTTGCGCATGCGGCCGACCGCGCCATGCCCGTGCTGCTCAACCTGGCCAACCGCGGCCAGAGCTGGCGCGAAAACGGCATCGCCTACGAGCGGGTGGTGGCCCGCGTCGGCCCCTCGATCCGCGAGGGCTGCCCGGCGCTGTGGGACTACCTCGCGGTCGAGCTCGAGGCCGCCCGCACACGGGGGTTCTTCGGCGCATGACATCGTCCACCGATCGCTGGGCGGACGTCACCGCGAAGACGCTCGACAATTACAACGAGCGCGCCGAACCGTTTCGCGCGGCAACCTGGGACCACGATGTGTCGCAGAACATCGACGCCCTGCTCGGCGCCATCGAAGGCGCGGAACCGTTTTCCATCCTGGACTTCGGCTGCGGACCCGGGCGCGACTTGCTCGCCTTCAAGGCGCGCGGCCATGTGCCCGTGGGACTGGACGGCTCGGTGAAGCTCGCCGCCATGGCGCGCGAGGCGGGCGCCGGCGAGGTTTGGGTGCAGGATTTCCTCGCGCTGCAACTGCCGGCGGGCCGGTTCCACGGCATCTTTGCCAACGCCACGTTGCAGCATGTGCCTGCGGCGGAATTGACGCGCGTCCTCGGCGAGCTTCATGCCGCGCTCAAGCCGCGCGGGATCCTGTTCGCTTCCATTCCGCGCGGCGCGGACACCGAGGGGTGGAGCAACCAGAGATACAGCGTGTATCACTCGCCGGAAGCCTGGGACGCGCAGTGCAAGGCCGCCGGATACGAGAAAGTCGATTCCTTCTTCAGGCCCGCGGGCCTGCCGCGCGAGCAGCAGCCCTGGTACGCGAGCGTCTGGCGCAAGCCGCGCTGAATAGAGTAAAACTCCAGCACCGGCGCGGCGTTTCAGGCCCTTTCGTCTCAAACACCGCGCCAGGTCTTGACTTTTGCCTTTCTACCCTAGGGCCGATGCATGACCTTGCGCCACGCCCACGGCCCCACCACCATCAGCGCCGTGATGACTAGGATGGACGCACTCAGCGGACGCTGCATGAAGATCCACGCGTCGCCCTGGCTGATCGACAGCGAACGGCGCATTTGTTCTTCCGCCAGCGGGCCGAGGATCATGCCGACGATGACCGGCGCGGTGGGAAAACCGTATCGGCGCATGAGGAAGCCCATCAGGCCGATGGCGTAGAGCAGGAACACGTCGAAGGCCGACTGGCGCATGCCGTACACGCCCATGGTGGCGAATACCACGATGCCGGCGTAGAGCTGCGGTTTGGGCACCTCCAGCAGCTTGATCCAGATGCCGATCAGCGGCAGGTTGAGCACCAGCAGCATCACATTGCCGATGTAAAAGCTGGCGATCAGGCCCCAGACCAGGGCGGCATTGGTCTCGAACAGCATCGGTCCCGGCTGCATGCCGTATTGCTGGAAAGCGGCCAACAGGATGGCGGCGGTGGCCGAGGTCGGCAGGCCAAGAGTGAGAAGCGGCACCATCACCCCGGTCGAGGAGGCATTGTTGGCGGCCTCGGGACCGGCCACGCCCTCGATGGCGCCCTTGCCGAATTCCTCCGGGTTCGCGCAGAGCTTTTTCTCCACGGCGTAGGAAAGAAACGTCGGGATCTCGGCCCCGCCGGCGGGCATGGCGCCGAACGGAAAGCCGATGGCGGTGCCGCGCAGCCAGGGCTTCCAGGAGCGCTTCCAGTCCTCGGCCGTCATGAGGATCGAGCCCTTGACCTTGAGCAGCGTCTCCTCGACCTGGTTGAGCTTGGTCGCCGCGTAAAAGGTCTCGCCGACCGCGAATAGTCCGACTGCGATGGTCACCACCTCGATGCCGTCGGCCAGTTGCGGAATGCCGAACACGAAGCGCGCCTGCCCCGATTGGTTCTCGATGCCCACCACGCCGATGGCCAGGCCGATGAACAGCGCAACGAGGCCGCGCAACGTGGAATCGCCCAGCACGGCGGACACGGTCGTGAAGGCCAGCACCATGAGCGCAAAGTATTCCGGCGGGCCGAACTTGATGGCCAGGTCCACCACCTGCGGCGCAAGGAGCGTGAGCAGCACCGTGGCCAGCGTGCCGGCCACGAAGGAGCCGCTGGCCGAGGTCGCCAGCGCCGGCCCGGCGCGCCCGCGCTTGGCCATCTGGTTGCCCTCCATCGCAGTGACGATGGTGGCCGATTCACCGGGCGTGTTGAGCAGGATCGAGGTGGTGGAGCCGCCGTACATGGCGCCGTAGTAGATGCCGGCGAACATGATCAGCGCGCCGGAGGCTTCGATCTTGGTGGTGACCGGCAGCAGCAGCGCGATGGCCACCGCCGGGCCGATGCCGGGCAGCACGCCGACCGCGGTGCCGAGCGTCACGCCGACTAGCGCCCACATCAGGTTCATCGGCGTGAGCGCGACCTGGAAGCCTTGCAGGAGGAGGTTCCAGATTTCCATCAGAGGATCGCCTCGAAGATGCCCTTGGGCAGATTCAGCCCCAGGCCGTAAGTGAACATCGCGAAGATCGCGAAGGCCAGCACCACCGCCGTGATGGCATTGAGCAGCCAGCGGCGCGAGTTGAAGCCGCGCGCCGTGCACAGGTACAGCACCACGGAGGCGACGATGAAGCCGCCGCGCTCGATCAAGAGACCATAGAGGATGAGCCCTGCGGAGAGCCAGGCGAAGGCGGCCCAGTCGGTCGGTTGCGCGCGCTCGGCGGCTTCGTCGTGGTGGCGAAACCCGCCGCGCAACACCTCGTAGCCCAGGAATCCGCCCAGCACGGCCAGGACCGCGCCGACCACGCGCGGCACCATCGCCGGGCCGACCGTCGAGTAACCCGCGGCGTCGGGAATGTAGTACGAACCGAAGAAGAAAAACGCGCCGATCGCGGCCACGCCTGCGCTGAGCGCGAGCTGGCCCTTGTCGAGGGTTTTCATCGGGCTTCGCGAATTACTTCTTGCCCAGGTGCAGCGCCTCGAGGATGTCGCCGATGCGCTTGACGTCGCCATCGATGAACTTCTTGTAATCGTCGCCGGCCAGCCAGACGTTCATCCAGTCGTTCTTGGCGAGGCTTTCCTGCCACGACTTGCTTTTCACGCCCGCCTCGATCGCCTTGATGAGCGCGTCGCGCTGCGCGGGGGTGATGCCGGGCGCGCCGAACACGCCGCGCCAGTTGGCGAGTTCGACATTGATGCCCTGCTCCTTGAGTGACGGGATGCCGCCTTGCTTCTGCGGCCCGGACACCGCCAGCGCGCGCATCTTGCCGGAGGTGATGTGCTGCTGGTATTCGCTCAGGCCGGAGATGCCGGCCGACACATGGCCACCGATGATGGCCGCCACCGATTCGCCACCGCCCTTGAACGGCACGTAGTTGACCTTGGCGCCGTCGACGCCGGCCGATTGCGCGATCATGCCGGCGAGGATGTGGTCGGATCCACCCGCGGAGCCGCCGCCCCAGGAGATGCTGCCCGGATTGGCCTTGAACGCGGCGACCAGATCCTTGATGGTCTTGTGCGGCGAACTGGCCGGCACCACCACGACGAGGTATTCCTCAGTCAGGCGCGCCAGCGGCGTGACCTGCGAAAGGTCCACCGCGGACTTGTTCTGGATGATGCCGCCCACCATCACCATGCCGCCGATCATGACGGCGTTCGGATCACCCTTGGCGGTGTTGACGAACTGCGCGAGGCCAATGGTGCCCGCGGCGCCGCCCTTGTTGTCGATCTGCGCGTTCTTGATCGAGCCGGCCGCCGTCATGGCCGCCACCAGCGCACGGCCGGTGGTGTCCCAGCCGCCGCCGGGGTTGGCCGGCACCATGACCTTCAGGCTGTCGATCGCAAATGCGTTGCCGACCAAGCCGGCCGCGAAGACTGCGGCCATCCATCGTTGAAGAATCCGTTTCATGTGTTTCTCCTCGTCCCGTGGTTTGAATTGGTTCGCCTTCAGCCCGCGGACGCCGTGGGCGGCGTCTGCTGCCAGACTTTCGGATATTTTCCATGGATCGGCTTGTAGAAATCGATGACCTGACGCAGGTCCGCCTCGACGTCGCCGGTGGTGTGGAACAGCGGGCCGAAGCCGATGGTCCGGTGCTCAAAATCAAAGTACGCCAGCAGGATGGGTACGGCCGCGCCGTGCGCGATGTGCAGAAAGCCGGACCTGAATCCCTTGTCGAGCTGGCGCGTGCCTTCGGGCGACAGGGCAAAGACGATCTTGTCCGCCGCCTTGATGGCGGCCACTGCCTCGCCCACCACGCCATGCGGCGCATTGCGGTCCACCGGGATCCCGCCGATCGAGCGCATCCACTTGCCGAACAGGCCCTTGAACAGCGTGTGCTTGCCCAGGAACGACACCTTGACGTCGAGCGACCAGAGCACCAGCACGCCCAGGACAAAGTCCCAATTCGTCGTATGCGGGGCGACCGCCACGACCACCTTGGGCACATCGGGGAGGCGGCCGGCAAACTTCCAGCCGGTCAAGCGCCAGAGCAGGCGGCCGAGCGCCTTGGTGACGACGCCGCCACGCCGCGCGTAGCTGGCCGGAACAATGTCGAACACCTATTTTTTCTTGACGGTGAGGAGCGCTTCCCGCAGCGTGTCCTCGGACAACGCGTTGACGGTCGAGGCGACGGCCTCGGCCAGGGGGATCGCGGAGACCGGCAACTTCGCGATGTTCACCTTCTCCACGAATTTCGCCGCGGCTCCTGCAATGCGCAGCAGTTTTTCCCGATCCGCCATCAGGATCTCGATCTCGCTTCTAAGCATGGTGACATCGGGCGATTCGTCGTTCTTCTTGACCATGGAACTCCCCTGCAAGGTTTTCACGATTCTATCCGCAACCGAATCGAGGGAATCGCCGCTCAGTGGGCCACGGCGAGCGGCAGGTTGAGGAGCAGGTTTTGCGGCTTTAATTTGAGTTCGCGCGCCTCGGTCACGGCGAGGCCGAGATAGACCGGCACGCCCCGCACATCCTCGCGCATGTCTTTGGAGTCGGCAAACTGCAGCCTGAACAGGCTGACCAGCCGCTCGCGGCGCGCATCGTCCACCGGGGCGCCGCGGTAAAGATCGTTCAGGATTGAGGTCGATTCGATATCCAGTCCGCTGTGCCAGCGCCAGCGCTGATCGTCGATCGACGCAAGCGCCTGAATGTCCACGCCGAAGCCCAGGAAGTGGGCGATCCAGCCGGACATCAGGCTGCACAGCGCGGCAAGGCCCGGCTCCCCGGGGGACAGGTCGACCACCCAGGTGTAGCGGTCCGCCGACAACCAGAAGAGCGGCGCATTCTCATGCGTGAGGACATCAAGCCGTATGGACTTGAGCGGCGTACCCTGCTCCTTGAGCAGGCGTCCGATCGAGCCAAAGCCGCCCGACTCGGCGAACAGTTCGACGGATGCGGCGTCCGCCGCAAGCCACCGGCCGTTCTCGAACGCCACGCGCTGGCGGCGGAAAAACAGTTCCGCGGCTCGCACTTGCCACGGATCCTCGGTGCCCTCGAGCATGCCGCGCAGGATGGATTGGCACACGCCGTCGATGAACAGCGGCGGCAGGTCGATCGGGCGCCCGGCGGCGGCGCCGCGGAACAATTGCAGATAAAAGCGCTCCAGCGTGACCGCGTCGGTCACCCGGTCGCGGAACTTGAGGAAGTGCCGGTAATTCTCGGCGGTGTCGGCATCTTCAAGCGCGCGCAGCGTCTTGTCGTCCACGCGGGACAACGGCTGCTCCACCAGTGCCGTATGCAGCGCGCGCTCCCGCGGCGTGGATTCCGGGATCGGTGCCAGTTCAGGCCGTGCCAGCCATTGGCGCCAATAAGCCGACGTCGTGCGCAACCAACCGCGCTCGTTGCGTTGCAGCGCGCCAAAGCCGCAGTCCGGCCAGAAGTCCTGTGTGCCCGCCATGTTCAAAGTTTAGGACTGGCGCGGTGTTCCGGAGGTTTTCGTCCCGCAAGGCGCGTCCATCAAGGACTTTCTTCCTTGGGGCGGATGCTCGGCAGCGCCAGGGTCTCGATCAACTCCTGGGTGTTCAGCGGCTTGATCAGGTACGCGGACGCGCCCGAGGCCAGCGCCTGCCTGCGAATGGAGCGGTCATCCAGCGCAGATAGCATGACCACGCGCGTGGTGGCGTTTTGCGTCTGTGGCAGGTTCGACAGGAAACTCAGGCCGGACAGCCTGGGCATGCGCACGTCGCAGATCACGAGGTCGTAGCGCGCCTGCTGGCAGCGCCTGAGCGCATCGAGGCCGTCGGCCGATTCCTCCGCGATCCAACCGAACTTGCGCAATACGCCTGTCACGTGTTCGATGCACGATTCATCATCGTCGACGACCAGCGCGCGCAATGGTTCCGACACGCCCCCTCCCCTGTAACCGGTTGTCCAGTCAGTGTAGCAGCGCAAGCCGCGGCGCGATCATGCGGGCTCCGGCTTGGTGCCCAGCGCAGCGTCGAGGATTGCCTGCGACGAGGCCGGCTTCACTAGATACGCCACGGCGCCCGCATTCAATGCATCCCGGCGGGTCTTGCCATCGTCCAGGCTGGAAAGCAGCACCACGCGGTACGGCGTCCCCTGCTGGAGGCGCAGGTTTTGCAGGAACCCCAGGCCGGAGAGCTTGGGCATGCGGACGTCTGCGACGACGACATCAAACGGCGCCGCCCGGAACATCGTCAACGCCGCCATGCCGTCACTGCAGGATTCGACCTGGAAATTCGCCTTTGCCAGCGTGCGCGAGACGAATTCGACGATGACCGGATCGTCATCGACCACCAGCGCGCGTCGGGCGGGAGAAACTGCGTTGTCAGTCATTTCGATACTTGCAGGGAGACAGGCGACAGTTTAACCCGCCCCCAACGCTGCGCCCGGTTTAAACATCAACAATTCTTGACGCATGCATGTCCTTTGCATGCGACTGGTGCGCTGGGCGCGGTTCCTCGCAGGTCACGAGCGCCCCGGTTCAGAGCCGTCTTGGTCCAAGAATCCGCGAAGCGGCGCAATTGCCCCGAACGCCGCGGTCACCCCATCAGGCCTTGACCACGATGGTGTCCGCAATGTTGTCGTGCAGGCACTTGCGGTTCTCCCGGAAAATGCACAGGACGTCGACAATCCCGATCAGGTTTCCAAGGTAGGGGATCAGGCCGGCAAACGAAATCGGGGCCAGACGGAGGCCGACCAGCCGGACCAGGTCCGCCTTGTCCCCGTTGGTCCGCACGATCTTGATGCCGAGGAGTTTCTTTCCGACCGTCTGCCCGTTCTTGTTGAGCAGGTGCCCGTTGATGATCGCGTACCAGGCGATGTAGCCGATCGTGAAGACGACCTGGAACCCGAAGGTCGGTGTCGCGCCCGAGGTGAACATGTTGTAGCCCAACACCATCGAGGACACCACGGTGGCGACGGCGACGAGCACACCGTCGATGATGGCCGCGCCCAGCCGCGCGCCGCGGCCGGCGAGTTCCAATTCGCCGTTTCCGGGCGGCGAAACGCCGTCGATGCGCATCTCCGGTACCGCGACTGCGCTGCCGGAATCCGATTGAACATTGCCGCTGGATGGTTGTTCGTTCACGTTGCCCCCTTGTTGGTCAAGTTACCTTCTTGCCTCTTCGCCCGCCCGGCGACCCGGTGCGGCGCAGCATGCCGGGAATCGCGCATGCCACGACGTGCGGGGCTGCGCCTATTTCACGCAATCCACGTAATACACCGTCTTGCCGTCTGTTTCGGTTTCCACCAGCCCGTGGATGTCGGTTTCAAACCCGGGAAAGCGCGCGTTGAAATCGCGCGCAAACCGCAGGTAGTCGACAATCCGGCGGTTGAAACGCTCACCCGGAATCAGCAGCGGGATCCCCGGCGGATAGGGCGTCAGCAGCACGCTGGTGATGCGCCCCTCGAGGTCGTCGATGGACACGCGCTCGATTTCGCGGTGCGCCATCTTGGCAAACGCGTCGGCCGGCGTCATGGCGGGTTGCATGTCGGACAAGTACATCTCCGTCGTCATGCGCGCCACGTCGTTGGCCTTGTACATGTCGTGGATCTGCTGGCACAGGTCCTTCAGCCCCACGCGCTCGTACTGCGGCTGCGCCGCCACGAACTCGGGCAGGATGCGCCACATGGGCTGGTTCTTGTCGTAGTCGTCCTTGAACTGCTGCAACGCCGTCAGCAGCGTGTTCCAGCGGCCCTTGGTGATGCCGATGGTGAACATGATG